>CAKPZC010000005.1 GCA_934203355.1 uncultured Prevotella sp.
GGTAGCTGATGTAGTAGAACGGATCGTAGTAGGCGAGGAGAGTATTGGTGTTAGGATACTTCTTCTGTCTTTCCATTAGCGAAGTCTTATATCCAATCTCCACGTCGGGGATGTTGCTGAGATCAGGACCGTCAGACATGAGCCTGGCGACCTTTGTTCCGATGAACGGCAACTCATAGTCGAGCGGACGGCCGTTGTAGCCGGTTGTCCAGTCGCCGTCAATGGTTGTGACGTTGAGGTCCATGAGGTTGGCAGCTACCACTGGTTCTTCGGTTTCGCGGTTGTCGTAGCAGGTGAATACGAACTCCCACATCCATTGAAAGCCTTCAGGAGCCTCCTGATCGTCCGCCTTGTCGCCCAACAATCCCAACAATGTAGAGCCGGGTGTCATCGTCTGTTCGTTGGTCACACCTGACTGCAATGAACCATCGTCCTTCGGCTTTTTAATAGCTCCTGGGAGTATGCCGCCAGGCTGGCGAGTAGGTTTTTCATTCTGCTTGCCGCCAAGTTTTACACTTTCATTCTGCTCCTTCTTTGCATCTCCATCAGCCGACGAGGTGTTGTCTTTAGGAACAATGCGCGTGCCCAAATTAACAGTCGAAGATGCCTGCGTTGTGGGCTTACGCTGAGGAGGACCCGACGAAGAGGATTTGCCCGATGTAGAGGTCGTACCCGACGAAGCTTTCGTTATGCCAGACGACTTGGTCACCCTTGTCTTCCTTGTCTGCGGCGACATTGTGTCGGCATAAAGGTCGACGTTCTCGTTAGGATCCATGTGCGGACCATGGAATGCAGGTCCGAACTGGAGGTCCTTGATAATCTTGTCATGTAAGACATCATCTTTAAAGTTCTTAACATCCTCGAAGACTCGTCCCAAATAGCGTCTTGAGCTGATTATCTTTATCACCCCATAGCCGCCGATAGTCCTAGGCTTTATGCCATTAGGCCTGCATCCATTGGTGTACTTAGAGTAGTACTTCTCTCCGAATTGAATGGTCTTCTCCGCTACAACTTTCTCTTTCGTCACCTTGGTCTTCTCATAGTCGAGCACGAGGTTGTAGGTGTTGCCCGGCAATACCTTGGTGTTGAACGAGGCAGATACTCTGTTCTCCCATCCTGCATATACGTCATGCTCCTCTATCACCTTGCCGTCCTTCTTCAGCTTCCACTTGAGTTTGCCGTCGGAATAGAGGCGGTTGAGCACGTTTTTCTCCTTGAGCACGATGAGCGGATTCTGCACGTCGGTGGCATAAGCAATGACGGGTTCAGCCGACTTCAGCTCGTTATACTTCGACGGATAAGCCACAGCCACAAATGACTGGAGGTCGCCTCCGTCCTGAATGTTCATGCCGTCGCTGTTGCCGGTACGGAAGTAGAACGCCTTGGTCTGCTCCCAGGGCACATTTTCATAATAGCCATCTTTGACATTATATGTCTGGGGATCTTGCCATTTGCCCGCACGAAGCTCCTTGGCAAGGCCCGTAATCTCGAGCTTGTAGAAGCGGTTGGGGTTGAGGCTGCGCATTCCTCGTACCGTCACCTTAGTGGCATTGAACTCTATATTATAGTAACGTATCACGCTGTCGCGCATTGTAGAGTCGCTATACTCGTAGAGCTTAACCTGACTGGTCGACGGATTGAAGCGGAACGTACGGGTTGACGTGGTCTCGAGAATCTCTCTCTCAGCTTCCACCTGCTTCATCTGTCGGTGGAGATCGGTCTGGTCGAGCAGCGGATACTGCTCGTTAAGACGTGCCATCGGAGTGATGGTGAAGTCGGTGGGCAGGTCAGGACTGATGGTCATCTTGTGGTTCCATCCGTTCTTTCTTGTCTCCTCGCCAATGGACGATTCGCCCCAAAGCTGGAAGTCGTCAAGCGCATTGCCGTAGAAGATGTCGCACTTCTTGCCGCAAGTGAACTGGAAGCGGCGGTTGAAGTTGATGAGGCCGCCCAAGAGACGGAGCTTCATGCGGAGGTCGCCGGTGAAGTAGCTCGGGTTAGGCAAGCCCATCTGGAGCACGCCGCCGATGCCTGCGTCCACGAGGTCGATGCTACCCTTCCAGAAACCGAGGTTCAGACGCAGACCCATCTTGGCATAGAGGTAAGCGTAGAGCTGTCCCTCGCCGTACCATCCCTTCCATCCTGCTGCGCCGGGAACGCCTACACAGTAGACCTCGTCGCCGATGTGTGTGATGCTGACGTCGAAGCCAGCCTCGGCGCCCATGTCGGCATAGAGGATGCCGAGGTCCACATTGATGTAGCCCCATACGCTTGCTCCGAGCATTACGCCACCCGTGGCGTTGGCGCGGAACTCTCTTAAGGCTTCCTCGCGGGCACGCTCAGCCTTGCTTACGTCTGCAGACTGAACGCCGTTGCTGCCGCGGCTACCGGTGAGGAACTGGCGTATGTTTTCGGGAATAGGAGGCAGAGCGCCGTTGTCCGGCAGCTCGTTGCCCACACAGAAGTAGGCATCCGCTCCGATCTTCACTTCCACAATCTTCGCCTCAAGGTCGATGAGGATGAACTGGCAGCGTTCGCTCTTCTGCGGTTTGCCGAGATAGAGGTGCCACTTCACCTTGTCGAAGTTAACGCCCTTGTCGCGCCATGTAAGTCCAAAGTCGAGAGATATCTTGGCTCCTGACGTTGCCTTGAAGTTATCTTTGTTTTCGTTCTTGTTTTCATCCTTGCTCTCGTGTTTTTCCTCCGTGCTGTGCTCCTGATGGAGATTGTCCAGTCCAGCCATAGAGCCGAGCTTGTCGTAAGTGGTCTTTATGGTGTCGTTGAGAGCCTGCATCTGCTTCAGAATCTTGCTGTCCGCAAGTTGTTCCGTGTACTTCGTAATCTCACCCGCATACTTCTTGGCGAGTCCGTCCGCCGTGGCGTCAACCGTGACGTTCAGACGCAGGTACTTCGACTGGTCGTCGTTCTGATAAACGATGGACGCTCTCGAATTAACCAAGCCTGCCATAGCGCTCACATTGCCGTCAAGCATGAATGTGGTGAGGCGCTTGTGCTCCTTGTCGTATACCACGGTGAGCGAGAATTTGCCGCCGATGACGTTGTCGCCACCCGACGCTGCAATGCCCAGACCTGCCGTTACGCCGATGACGCCCTTCTGAGCGATGGCCTTCGTTGCGTCCTTCGGGTCCTTTCGGCAGTTGAAGTAGAAGCCGCCGTGGATGTCGTTAAGCTCGATTGGCGGAATCTGCAGACCCACAGCCGAGCCGATAGCGATGTTGAAGTAGCCCCAAGTGAAGTTGTTGCCTTCCTCCTTGTGCTCAAAATAGCCGCCGTTTGAGTCGAAGGTGAAGAGATTTCCGGGGAGCGCAAACTTAAGGTGGCCCTTATATCCCTTGTCCTTCACCTTGTCGTTAGGACGTATGACGTCCATTCTTCCCGAGATGGTGATGCCCGGAAGGTTGGACGAAACCTCGATGGAGTTAAACAGACAGTCCTTATACTTCAGCGAGATGTTGCTGATGTCGTCGAGGTTCTTCACCTCTGCCTGCAACTGAATGCCTGCCTTTGCCACTACGAGGTCTTCCAGCAGGGCTATCTTGCCCTCAAGGTCGAGCGTCATCGCGCCGCCCGAGAATCCGAGGTCGTAACGCGTGAGGCTGAAATTGAACGGTCCAATCTTCTTCTCCAGCGAAGCCAAAGACCACTCACCCATGTTGAAGTAGATGGGGTGCTCTTCGGAACCAAGGTTGCGTTCCTTCTCCTCGCAAAGCGTCTTCCACGCCGAACGTCTCAGTTCTTCAGCCTGAGCGGCGTGTGCCTTCTTCTGTGTTTCCTCCTTATCGTAGATCGATTCCCACGTAGAGCAGTTGGCTATGCGCATCTTGGTGAAGTGGATGCCCGGCACGCTAAGCTTCAGTGGCAGACCGTCGAGGGCTTTCTTCACGAAGCTCGACTGCTCCTTTGCCTTGTCCACCTTATTGTTCACCACGTCGAGCTTGCTCTGAATCTCGTCGGCATAGCCGATGGTGATGCTTCCGCCCATCGAGAATTCCAGACGGGTGTTGGTCGATCCGTCGGCTTGGTCTTCAGCCTCAAGGAAGAAGTAGGTCTGCTTCTGCTCAAGGTTTGCCACGGCAAGGAGGAAGTCAAAGTTGATGTCCTCCACCTGCTGCACCTTAAATATATAGGCGTAGCCATTGGCGTCGGTCTTCTTGAATCGCTTCTGGTTATATATATTACACGTGTAGGCTATGTCGCTGTTGACGAGCGGCAGCTTCATGTTGCCGTCGAAGTAGGCCTTCTCGAAGTTGCTCTGCAGGAACTCCACGCCCACGTTGTCGAGAGTGAAAGCCCATCCGCCGAGCTTGCCCGTCTTCGCGCTGATGATGTCCTCGGCTCCAAACGTGAGCGACACGCCCGAACGGTCGAAGAACATGTTCTTGGCAGCAAGCGTGAGACGACGGTCGCCATCGTCATCTTCCTTGCCTACCTGCATTGCCTTTGGGAACTTCACCTTCACCTCACTCACGTAGAGACCCATCCACTCCTTGTCGTTGGTCTTTATGTCGGACTTCAACTTGTCGTAGCCAGCTGGGAAGGAACCCATATTCTTGTCGTTGACAGTAGAAGAATGGTCGTAGACGATAGTTCCAGGACAGAAAGTCCAACCCGGAAGGGCTTCAGCCTCGAAGTCTTCCATGGAGGCTCCTGCCGTCCAGTCGTTCCAATCCTTAATGTCGGTACGTATGTTGATAACTGGGCGCTCCTCGGTGGCACTACCAGCCACCACCTTCTTGAGCTTGGGTATGGCTATGTCGATGTCGATGTGTAGGGCGGCGAGCGAGTCGGCTTGCCAGTTGATGTAGCAACCATCATCGGGAGCCTCGCCATCGTCGGCCACAGTGATGTCGGTCGGAGCCTTGAACTTAATCTGGAAGCCCGACGACGGTTCCTTCACGTCGATGGTAGAGAGCAGACACATAGAGCCACTCTCGGGCAACAGACGGTCGGGACTGATACATGTGTGGGGAGCACCGAGGATGAGGATGTTGTTGTCGGTGTATCGGCTCTCGGGCAGGGTGAACGTGCCCATGAGGTCCATTGATGCCCACGACGGGGCGAACGTCATGTTCACAATCTGGATGTCCACAGGGGTCTTGTTGACCGACTTTGGCAACTTCATCGGCATCATGATGTTGTCGAGAGTGCCCGATGTTAGGAAGTCCTTGGCGCGATGGTAGTAGTCGTAGTACTTGCCGAGACTGAGCTGTTTGGCAATGTCGCGACCCCTGTTCGACACCTCCTTCTGCAACATACTAGCATAAGGTATGCCTGTGTCGCCAATAAGATTGTCGATGCCCCAGTCGCTGAAGAGCTTATCCACCTGGTCGCCATTGTTCGACGCCCATGTGTCGCCCTTCATGCCCTTAGCCTTGCCGGCATAGACGATGTTGTCGGTGTTGATGAAAAGCGAGTCGAACTCCACCTTAATCATCATTGTGGAGCCAAGCGGATTCCATTCCACACGACCATTGCCGCGGAAGCCGCCGTCCTTGCCGTTCTCCTTCAGCTCGTCGATAGTGAGCTGATACTGACCGATGCCCACCACCTTGCCTATAAGTTCCTTAGCCGACTTGGTTGTGGGGTTGGTGTTGGAGATGTCTACCAGCGACGAGCACTGGAAGAACTTTTTGCTGATGCGCTCGGCAAGCGCAAAGTCGACCACGTTGACAGAGTCGTTGATAAACGCCACCGACTCCACGTTCTCGCTCTTGGCAAGCACGCGAAGAACCATGTAGTCGCCTGCAACCACCTTGTCGCTTAGCTTCGACCAAGGGATGGAGTCGGAGAGTTCGTATGTAGAATGAGAGTAGACAGGGTCAGAGGCAAAAATATCGTCGCGCTCCATCTCGGGATTACCCTTGAATAGCTGCACTTCATAATTAATCTTCACTGTGTCCTGGCGCTCGCCAGTACCGCCCACGAACCATGCTTTACGCCATTCTACTCCGATGTCGTCGCCAATGAAACGCTTGCGCGCACCCTCATACTCCGAGAAGTTAGGAACGGTGATTTGCGGATTACGGAAGTTGTAGAGCGAATCGGTGGTCTCACTCTTGCCGTCGCCGAAGTTCATGTCGAAATCATCGTCGTCGTCATCGTCATCGTCATCGTCATTATCCTTCTTCTTCTTATCCGAAGGAGTATCGGGAGTGTCAGGAGAGTCGGGAGTCACGGTAGTGGCATCGGGCTCAAAACGGAATAATTTCAAATCGGAGTTGCCGTCGTTCTCAACCATCGAGTAGTTGAGATAGGTGTTGCCCAAACCCGATTGCTCGGCAGTGACACGTGCCACATAGGTATGGCCGTCTATCATGGAGCGAATGCGCTCCTGTGGCAATATGCACATAGGAGAAAGCAGTCCCGACTTCTCGTATACAGTGGGATTATACTCTATGGCTTCATCAGGAGTCTGTCCATTGATGAGCTGCACCACCTTGAACCGATATGTGAAGCGCGCCACACCAGGGTTGCACGCCACGATGGGTTCCTTCCATGTGAAGAGTGCGTTCTTCTTGTCCATAGTGCACACTGAGGCATCGCCGCCAACAGCCGGCATAGGCATGAGAAACTCTGGCGACTGCGCCTTGTAGCAAATATTGAAGATGCACTGTCCACTGCTGGGACTGCTCACCATGATGGGGTTGTCGCGTCCCGGCTCCCAGCGATAAGCCACGAGCTTCATGCGATACTGGCCCTCGGGCAATAGTCCGAAGGCACCACCTTGATAATCACTGAACAGACCAGGCGTGGTGGCAATCTTGTCGTTGGGCACGTGGTTGAAGAGCGTTTTAAGCTCCACCATGCTTAGGATGTGAGTACCGCCGGCTACCACTGTTAGTGGCTTCTCTGGTTGGTAGAGAGCCGGAATCTTGATGTACAGACCCGAGTTGGGATTTATCTGCTCAAGATCCATGACGAGATACACGTTCTGAGTCTCGCCAGATGAATTGATGAGGCTTACGTTAAAATAGTTGCCCGGGTTGCTGACGTACAGCATTGCCTGCGGAGGCAGTGTGGGCTGTACGGGATTCACCGTCACCATTACGTCCTGAGCGGCAGCCTGTAGCATGGCACCCAAGATGATGAGTAGTGAGAGGATGTGAAGTCTCAGTCTGTTCATATCTAATGCTTTTTATGTCGTTAATAAAAATGCGTTCCTTTTAAAGTTTTTCCAGAAGCGTCGATTACTTCTACATAGTCTTTTTCTGCTCCTTCTCGGCTTTTCGCTTTATTTCGAGCAGAGTGAAGGTATAGGTGTAATTGAAGCTGAGGTTGATGTCGGTAGCGTCGAGTTTCGACTGTGTCTTGCTGATGTTCACGTCGCCATACTTGTTCATGCCTGCCGTCATCGAGAATAGATGCTTCTGGTTGAGACTGTAGCTTGCGGCAATGTCGCAACCCATTGAGAGATTTTTCGACATGTTCTTCACCTCGTTGTAGCACATGGAGAATGTTGCCGAGAGGTTCAGCGCGTCGTCCTTGAGGAAGGAGCGGTTGGCTGTGAGGGAAGCGATGTCGCTGGTGTAGCGCGAGTTGTAGCCCTTGGACGACTGGTGGTTGAGCGATGCCATGAAACTGGTCTTCCATGCCTTCACCTCAAGTCCGTAGCTGGCTCCTATGGCAAGCGACGTCACATCGGACATACCGGTAGAAAAGCGGTTGAGGTCCTTGTTCTGCACGTAGCTGCCCGAGAGCGATATGGCATGTCCGAACTGGTCGTTGTCGATTGAATAGGACGGTGTGAAGGTGAAGGTGTGCATGGCTCGGTTTACCCTTGTTGTGTCGTTCACCTTTGCCGTGCCGTCGCCCTGAGTCTGTAGGTAGCCGTTGTAGCCGAGCGAGAGGTTGAGATGTTGTCCTATGCGCGTGGCGGCAAATGCCGAATAAACAAATCCACGCGTGGTGTAGAGCTGCTTGTTAGACAGGTTGTCTTCCTGGGCCGAGAAAGTGGCAGCGAGCGAAACACGGCGAAACAGCGACGTTCCCACGTTAATGCCAATACTATGGTAGTTGTTGGCCATGTAATAATTGCCGAGCGAGGTATAGTCGGGCTGTATCATTCGGTAGAACACCGATGTGTTCACTCCCTTGAGATTTATGTTAAGACTGGCATCACCAGCAAAACGCGCCATTGTGGAATAGCGGGCTTCAAACACTTTGTCGAATCGTGTGGCCTTGCCTTCGGTTATCTTTTGTGCTCTTGTGTCGGTTGAGAATGCAGATGTGGCAACATTTGCAGTGAACGACATCCAGTTCTTAATGCTAACTCCGCCCTTAAGTCCCACAACGATGTTTTCCTGCGGCGATATGCGGTCGCGCCAATACTCGTCGATGGAGCCTTCACGGTCGTAGGCGCGTAGCATATAGAGGTCGACGTAGTTGCGGCTTGAGCCATAGCCTATGTTGAATCCCCATCCAATGCGTCGATATTGCGGTGTGCGCGGTGATGGCGACATAGGGTCGTCGTTGACAGCACTGCGCAGAGTGCCATAGAATGCGCCCACTCGGAACTTTTGGGAGCGATATTCCAGACCGACGCCGTTGTAGGACATGCTCATTACATAGGGCGAGAATCCTGCCGACGACCGTCCGATATGTCCATGCCACTCCTTATATGAAGGTGAGAGATTGAAGGATATATGGGGATAGTTGAAGTCGAGGTTGTTGTTGGAGTAATAGAGCGAGAATGGCATGTTGAATCCATACATGCTGATGTTGAGGTTGAGAAACAGCGTGTTGCTCAGCGGCGAGGCATAAGCGCTGCCCGCCGACGAGTGGAAGTAGGTGTTCTGTGTACCTACGGAACCGGTGATGATGAGGGGATCGCTCTTAGCTATCTCCGTGATGTTCTGGGCTTGTGTGCCGCTGGTATGCAGAAACAGGGCTGCCACAGCCGTAAGTATGGTTATATGTAGGTGCCTTTTCATCGCTTTGCTTCTTTGAGTTATTAGATAGAGTGAGAGTAGTATAGAGGGCTTTTTAGGAGGTTGTGTCAATGTAGGCGCTGTCAGCGTCTATTGACACAACCTCCAGTAATCACTTAACTTTTAAGACTAAAGGTTCAGTGTCAAGTCCTTAATCAAAGGGGGCTTTTCTTACTTGACGATTTTCTTCGTCACAGTCTTGCCGTTGTTTGTCATCACCTTCACGACGTATACGCCAGAAGGCAATCCGTTGATAGTTGTGGCGCCAGTAGAGACGATTGCGCCAGCTGCGTTGCAAACAATGATGCTCTTCACATCAAGTCCTCTTACGGTGATTTGTCCGTCGGCAATGGCAATGCCCGAACGCTCAATGTCGGAAGCGTTGATGCCGGTGATGACACCGCCAACATTCATTCTAAATGGAGCCTTTATCGAGCCTGCCGTCTTGGCAAACAGCAGAGTCTCGTCGATTGAGCGCATCTCGCCAGTTGTCTCGTTATAGAGACGGAACGAGATTGTCTCTCCCTTGTCGGCATGGGCGGTGATGAAGCATTTGCCATCGATCATCATTCCTTCTCCGCGGCACTCGTCGCCTACGAATGCGCCTACCGAGAAGTTGTCGGTGCTGTAAGCGTCGCCAAGGTCGGCAACAATAGTCATGTTGTCGGCAAACGGAGCACTATTGTAAACCCAAATTGTGCGGTTGCGCTGAGGAGCGTTCATCACTGGCTTGCCCTGAGGCATACCATACTCATAAGCGTAGGTAATGGTAGTAGTCTCGGTAGAGGCGTTGTAGAACATGTAGCCATGTCCGGCACGCAACACACTGAGCGAGCCTGTCCACTTGCCCTGCATATACTCGGCAAATCCGTCATCCTTCGACACGATGCGGTCGCCGTCGGTGAACTTGTTGCCGGAATCTGCGTTGTTAAGAGCAGCATAGATGTCGTGGTCGTACTGATATGGGTTGGCGAGCCAGTTCCACATTGGAGCCATGTCGTAGCTTGTATTGGTGATGTTGCTATAGGGCACGAGCATATTAAGATAGCCTGGTTCCTTTTCGCTCACCTTAATCTTATAGCATACGCCAGAGTCGAATCCATAAATATCGCCGAAGTAACCATATTCCGGGTCGTTGTGCAACAAGGCGTCGGCTGTGCGTATTTCCTCAACAACGTCGCCCAATAGCATATCGGGAGTTTTCCATGCCATATTGGCGGCATAGAACGAAGCCCACTTCCATCCTGCTTTCTGGATATAGCGCTGACCGATAACAAGCGAAGAAGTAGCCACTTCCTTGCCGTCGAGACTCACGCTGATAGTGCCATAGCCCACGCTTGCAGGTATGATATTATACTTCAATCCTGTTTTGTCGGCTGCTGTCAATGTTGCGAGTTGCCAATCCTGCGGTCCTTCCATGCTTGAGTTGATTACAACGCTTATTCTCGACGGGTCGACAATAGTGCCAACGGGGTCGGGAGTGAGCGTCAACTCATAGGTGTCGGTATTACCTATCATTATATTCTTCTCAAGAGTGAAACCCTTGATTCCATTCACTACGTTCACCTTGAACGAGTCGGCGAGCTCCACAATCGTGTCGACAAGTCCTGAATCGGTAGCCTGGGTTAGAGCAGTGGAGTACTTCACCTTTACAAGCGACTGTCCGAGTTTTCCTGGACAAGCATAAAGGGTGTCGGTCATAAAACCATAGTTCACATTAATCACGTCAATCTCGGTTGAGGCGATATTGAGCATGGTAGAAGGATCGTCCTGGCTATATTGTGGCCATGAAGGTGCGAAGACGATGTTAGCACGAATCTCCTTGGAGAAGTCTGTCTGGTCGGTGTCGCTCTCGGGCTTGATTATCGACATTTCGGCTTGCTTGAACGAAAGCGTTGATACATTCGGCTTCACATAAACATAATACGTTATAAAAGCCTTAGGATTTTGAACCGACGTGATTTTCACGCTTGCCATGCCAGGATTAGCGCCAACGATGTCGCCGTTGTTGTCCTGGAGTATAGGGACTGTGTTGTTGACATTGTCGATGGTGTAGACTACGCGGGTGTCGGTAGCGTCGGCAGGATAGACCGCATAGCCTGCAGGCAACAGCTTTGTCAGGCTCTCGCCTACATACATATTTATAATAGAAACTTTGCCCACTGGCAAAATATGAGTAACACCCTTGACAACTGTCACCTTAAGGCTAACGCTGACATTTGCGCCGCTAAGCGTCATGGTGTAGGTGCCAGTCTTTTGAGGATCGAATTTTCCCTGCGCCGTCCCAGTGAGAGGCACGATAGCTGTCTCGTCGCTACTCTTCCATGTGAGCTGCTCGTTGTAGTTGGCAGGCTCCACGGTGTAGCAGCTGCGCAATGCGCTGTTGAGAGCGGCTGTGTCGCCAAGGTTCACCGTGATGCCATCCTTATACTCGTCGAGGAGAGCAAGCGAAGTGGCAGGCTGGATGACATCAACACTAAACGAAGACCTTTCGCCATTAAACTTTAGATAGCCGAAACTCACTCCAAGATAATAGTCCCTTGCAGGAGCCTTGCCGATGAGTTGATTGTCGACCACCTCAAAAAAGGCTTTACTGTTGGCGAAGTCCCACTCTGGATTTTTTGGTACGTTGGCGTTCTCTGGATCAAACTTAATGTATTGCATCATGTCAAGCTTCTCGCCTACCTTCACCGACACATTGGTTTGTGTGAGCGAATAATACAAGGGTCGTATAAACTGGAGTTTGTAGAGAGCCGATAGCGTTCCGGTAGTAGCATTGTTTTTAAAAGTCAAGGGCTCTGCCTGGCTAAGATCATACTCAAGCCTATCATCTGAGAGATAACGGAAAGTAATTGTTTTGCCTTCGTCTTTGTCTGTTCCATTGATACGCATTGGGAAATAGTAAATTTCGATGCCTTCATTGCCACTATTCACATATTTTGATGTGGCTTGCACCAATCCACGACACTCACCATCAATGAAAGCTCCGAGATAGGAATTTTCGTGCAGATAAATTGGACGGTCATTGCTGTCAACCAATCCGACGTACACAACGTGTTCATCTGGATAGGTATTTGGAATATGCCCCCAATCAGGTGCCTGTGCCGCCACTCCTACCGCATATAGCAGTAAAGAGAGCAAAAGTAGAAATTGTTTTCGCATAACTAATAAAATTGAAAGGTGAATAAATAAATTTGGTCTCTCGCATATATATATAATAATGTGTAGTAGTGGATGTTGTAAACAAAAAGTCGTTTCTCCTTTTTTACAATTGCAAAGTAAGTAAAAAAACAAAGAAACGACTTGGATATTTTTTACAAAAAGTAGCCAATTTTTTACAAAATAACCTATTTATTAGGTTTTTACCCTATTTTGTTGTTAATATAGAGGGGGAGGGAGATGTGTTTTCCATGTTTTCTGGGTTTTTATTCTTCAGTCTGTGTCTTCGGCCAGTTCACGAGAAAGAGTTTTTCGTTGGCTCGTGTGAAAGCAGTGTATAGCCAGTGAATGTAGTCGGGAGAGAGCATGTCGTCGGTCATGTAGCCCTGGTCTACATACACGTGTGCCCACTGTCCGCCCTGCGCTTTATGGCAGGTCACGGCATAGGCATATTTTATTTGCAACGCATTGTAGTAGGGGTCTTGTTTTAGTTTCTTGAAGCGTTCGGGTTTGGTTGGCACATCGGCATAATCGAGCATCACTTGCTCGAAGAGTTGCTGGTTTTGCTCGCGTGTCAAGGCTGGCGCTTCGGTGGATAAAGAGTCGGTTAGGGCTGTAGCCTGCAATTCGTAGTTGTCGTAGTCGGGAAACTGTAGCCAAAGGTCGACAAAGTGGAAGCCATAGAGACAGCGACGATTGCGCACGCGCTGTATCACGGCACGGTCGCCATTGGCAATAAACGAGGGCACGGGCTGTTCGGAGTCAACGGGAGGCGCGGCAGGGAGCGCGGCGCGATTCTTTACGGCGTCGTGCTCGGTGAAATAGTAGTTGTTCTTGACAATCATCAGCCAGTCGCCCGACGTCAGTTCCTCCTCGCGCCATAACACTTGATTGCGAATGCCCTGATTATAGACGTTAGCACGTTTGTTCGAGCGCGTCACCACCATCGTTTCGTCCATTCCCACATGGGAATAGCTTGTGGCAAGACTCTCTATGAGTTCGTCGCCTGGCACGCAGACAATATCGGCAAAGCCACGAAACCGTATTTTGGGCAACTGGGTGGCTTCGTCGTGGGTAATCATATTGCGAATAAGGGTGGCGTTATGAAGAATACCCGACTGTTGGCTCTGTCGCAACACCTCCTTCAAGTCGCTCTCATAGACAGTGAGAGCATATCCCGACATAAAGTCGGCACACAGAGCCGGCGACTCCTCCTCGCCCACTGGCGGCAACTGTGCTTTGTCGCCAATAAGCATAAGTCGACAATCGCGACCAGAATATACAAATCTCACAAGGTCGTCGAGCAAGCACCCCGTGCCGAACACCGATTCGCGCAGCCCCTCATTGGCTATCATCGAAGCCTCGTCGACCATGAAGAGTGTGTCGGCATGCGTATTTGGAGCAAGCGAGAATGCCCCCTCCATTGACTTCTGGCGATATATTCGACGATGGATAGTAGATGCTGGCGTGTCGGAGTTGATAGAGAACACCTTGGCGGCACGTCCTGTGGGAGCAAGCAATACGACACGCTGATTCAATCGCTTCATAGTGCGAACGATAGCACCCGAAAGCGATGTCTTGCCCGTGCCAGCCGAACCGCGCATTATCATTAGCACACGGTCGTCGCGGTCGGCCATGAACGATGCAAAAGTGGCAAGCGCATGGCTCTGGTCGAGAGTTGGCTCAAAACCAAAACTCTGACGTATCTGGTATATTAATTCATCTTGTAGCATAAACAGTTAACTTCCCCTCTTCTTTTTGTTTTTAAATAAAACATTTGTCCATTAACTTCCAATAACTTCCAATAACTTCCAATAACTCCTTTCGCCCTTCGCAACCCTAAATTCTCTGATAAATCCTAAGCCCGAACACTGGCACGAGAGCATACACGCGCTCCATGATTTCGGCGAGATGATTCTCATAGGTCTTCCACTCCTTCTGTTTCAAGAAGAAATAGATCTCAATGGGCAGTCCGTTGGCAGTTGGCTCAAGTTGTCGCACGAAGTAGGTTGTCTCTTTCACCACGTCGTCGCGCTCGCACAGCCATCTGTCCATGTAGCGACGAAAAAGCGTGAGGTTTACCGTCTCGCCCTTCATATCCTCGGGGTTCATCAATCCTTCAGTGGCGAGTTTGGTCTTCAGTTCGTCTGAAGCAATGGCAATGGAGCGAAAGTCGATATAAAGCGTGCGGTTTACGCGGCGGCCTATTCCCTCCTGCATACCTTGCCAGTTTTGGAAAGAGTCCTCGATGAGTTTCTGTGGCGGCACGGTCACTATAGTCTGGTCGAAATTGCGCACCTTCACAGTCGACAACGTTATGTCCTCAACAATGCCGTTAGCCCCCGCCTTGCTCACAGTTATCCAGTCGCCCTTGCGCACCATGTTGTTGCTTGTGAGGCGTATGCCAGCAACAAGTCCGGTAATGGAATCCTTAAAGACAAGCATCAACACTGCCGACGTGGCACCAAGTCCGGCAAGCAGAGTAAGCGGACTGCGGTCGATGAGTATCGAAATAATGACGATGACTCCAAGAAACAACACGATAATCTTAAGCACACCACAAAAAGAATGAAAATATTGCTGGGCAGCCGAACGCGTGTCGTTGGCGTTGTCGAAAAGTTTTAGCGAACTGATAAACGCCACCACAAGACGCATTGCGGCAATAGTGATGTAGATGGTTGTGGCTTTCATTATAATAGCCTGCAAAACTGGGTGGGCAAAGAATAGCGGCGGCATGAGCAACCACACTACAATGGCTGGCACCACATTGCATGCCGACCGCAGAAGTCTGGGGTTGAGCAGATAGTCATCCCACACCACATCCGTACGGCGGGCAATGCGCACAGCGAGCGGAGCAACTACCTTCATGCACAATAAATATACAAGCCATGCTATTACTGCTACTGAGGCGCAGAGCAACATCAGCGTGACAAACGAAAGCCACCCACCAGTGAGAGTGGTCGACTCAAGTAAATGCTCAATGTATTTTGTCAGTTCATCCATTGTTAACTTGTTTTACTTTAGTTTCGCAAGCGAAACTTTAATAGTTTATACTACGGTTGGCACAATACAGTGCACACTCTGTCTTGGAAGGCACGTCCGTTGCTACGGTGAATTAGTCCCTGATTGATAATGGCGAATGCAAGACGGTGGCCGTTGGCTGCGGTGCAATAACCTGCAAGCGACGATACTCCAGTCAGTGTGCCTGTCTTGGCTATCACGTTTCCCTGGGTGAATGTGCCGTGCATGCGCAATCGCAGTGTGCCGTCGATGCCCGCCTTGGGCAATGCCGGCTGTAGGTGCATAAACACATTGTTGTTGAGAAAGGCATATCGCAAGAATCTCACCTCAAGTTCTGCCGACACTAAGTTATAGGGCGACAGTCCTGAACCGTCGGCAATGCTATAGCGTCGAGGGTCGAGTCCTATTTTGCTTATTAGCCTATTCACCACACTCACCCCACTATCAGCAGTGGCAGGATGAGCCCCTGTTGACGACGCTATTTGATAGAACACCGATTCGGCATACAGATTGTCGCTCTCCTTGAGCATCTTGGAGAGCACCTGGTCGATAGTGTGGAATCGACTTGCTATGCAAAACGCGTCGTCGGGTCGGCGCGCCTCGCCCGTCTGCACATCGAGATGAATGCCTGCATCGCGCAGTTCTTCGGCAAACCGCATCACGAAGTCGTTGCGTCGGCTTATGAGCAATGGCGAAAGCATGGGGTTCTTGTCGTCCCAACACCATCCGCTGCCATAGGGTTTGTCGTCCTTCATCGATTTGTCGGCATAGATGTTGCCGCGTATGGTGTCGACTCCCATCTTGCGTATACCCTCCACAAAAGCACGCATATCGTCGCTATTGAATCGTGGGTCGAATCCACCAACACAATAGACATTGCCGTAAAGCGTGCGGTTAGCCACATTTCCAGTATAGCACAGTTCGGTCTTGAATCGATAGCTGCCGCCAAGCTTGTCGATAGCGGTTATTGCCGTAATGAGTTTTATTGTTGATGCCGGTCGCATCAGCTGGCGTGCATTGTGGGCGTAGAGCACCGAGTCGGCATCGAGGTCGTAAACCATCATGCCCACCTGCGACGTCTCGAACATCTCGTTAAGCAACAGATTGTCGATATGCTCCCTCAGCGTCTGTTGCCACGTAAGCGTGTGTCGACTCACAGAGAAAGTGTCTGCCATGAGGGTGTCGGCAGAAAGGTCGTCCTCTATGTCTATTATTTCCTGCGCTGTCGTTATATTGGCACAGAAAAACAATGATATAAAAAATATGATATATCTAAATCTCTGCATTCTGTTTATTCCTTTCTTTCTGTTCTTCATTTCTTTGGCGACGCTTTATCTCAGCGATGAAAGCCTCGAAGTCGGTGGGCTGTGCAGATGTCATGTGGCGCGTAGCTCCATATTCTATAATTATGTGTGGAGCAATGAACATGCTGCCGCGTATCTCATGCACGTCAATGATGTCGCCAACGGGAATGACGAGGCGTTTGGCAAGTCGCCCACGGGTGATAACGAGCTGTCCGTCGGGTGTGAACACATAGGTAGTGTTAACAATGCGGTCGACAGCTGCAGCACCTATGAGCATACACACAAATCCTATGGTAGGTGTCACTCCCGTGCGCACAAGGAAGCACCACAATGCCGTGACGGCGAGAAGAACCACCGTCACTACCCCCTGGGGGCTAAATCTCTGATGAAAAGTCCTGTTCATAATATGAGTGCAAAGTTAATCATAAATATTCAATTTGTAGTAATCGTAAATATTCAAACTTCGGTTATTAAACTAAATAAAGTGAAATGCTGCCACTATCTTATTGCACAAGAAGTTTGTTCAAATGTTTTTTATTTAGTAACTTTGCAATCATCCATACGTCGTTAAAAGACGTGGCTTAAAAACGAATAAATACACAAACAAGATAAATGGGCAAAGGAAAACTGGCGAAGTTCGCCGACATGGAAAGATACGAGAACGTGTTTCAATATCCGTTCTCGGTGGCCGACAACGTGCCGTTTGATATGAAGGGCCGCTGGCGCGAGATGTATTTCAAAAACGACAATCCTATTGTGCTGGAGCTGGGCTGCGGCAAGGGCGAGTACACCGTGGGACTTGCAAAGATGTTTCCCAACATCAATTTCATTGGTGTCGACATAAAGGGAGCACGCATGTGGACTGGTGCTACCCAGGCTATAGGAGAGGGACTGAAGAATGTGGCATTCTTGCGCACCAACATCGAGATTATCGACCGCTTCTTCTCGGAGAACGAGGTGCAGGAGATTTGGCTCACCTTCAGCGACCCACAGATGAAGAATCCGCGTAAGCGACTTACATCTACCTATTTCTTGCAACGCTACCGCCACTTCCTTAACGACGGTGGCACTGTGCATCTGAAGACCGACTCCAACTTCCTCTTCACTTACACCACCTACATGCAGCAGCACAACAATCTGCCGCTACTCTTTCGCACAGAAGATCTATACCACACCGAAGGTCTCGACCCACAAACGCAAGAGATTCTCGGCATACATACCTACTACGAAAGCATGTGGATAGAGCGTGGACTGAACATCAAATATATGAAGTTCGCATTGCCGCACGAAGGCGAACTGACGGAACCCGAAGTGGAAATACCACTCGACGAATATCGTAGCTATCACCGCGACAAACGTAGCCCCAAAGAGAAAGCATTATAAAATGTGGAGTGTGGAGTGTGGAATGTGGAATGGTCGGCAAAGCCGATGAAGAATTTTCAATTAAGAATGAAGAATGAATTCAACACTCAACACTCAACATTCAACACTCAACACTCCACATTCAACATTGCGGCTCGCCGCAACCATTCAACACTCAACATTCAACATTCTAAAATATGACATTATATCCGAAATTAATAATGGACGCGCTTGCCACCGTCACATATCCTGGCACAAAGAAGAACCTTGTAGAGGCAGAGATGGTAGCCGACAACCTGCGCATCGACGGCATGAAAGTGTCGTTCTCACTTATTTTCCCACGCGACACCGACCCCTTCCTCAAGTCAACAGTCAAGGCGGCTGAAGCAGCCATACACTATCATGTGTCGAAAGAAGTGGAAGTGACCATTTCAACAGAGTTCCTGTCTAAGCCACGCCCCGAGGTGGGCAAGATGCTTCCCAACGTGAAGAACGTAATTGCTGTAAGCTCTGGCAAGGGCGGTGTGGGCAAAAGCACCGTTGCAGCCAACCTCGCCATTGCCCTGGCACGCTTGGGCTACAAAGTGGGACTTCTCGACTGCGACATATTCGGTCCATCGGTGCCAAAGATGTTCCAGGTAGAGGATGCACGCCCATTCGCAGTGAAAAAGGACGGTCGCGACCTTATCGAACCAATCGAGAAGTATGGCATCAAGTTGCTCTCTATCGGCTTCTTCGTAAACCCCGACACAGCTACTCTTTGGCGTGGTGGCATGGCTTCAAATGCATTGAAACAGCTCATAGCCGATGCTGACTGGGGCGAACTCGACTACTTTGTGCTCGATACTCCTCCGGGAACAAGCGACATACACCTCACTCTGCTACAGACGCTCGCTATTACGGGTGCCATCATCGTGTCGACACCACAGAACGTGGCACTTGCCGACGCTCGCAAGGGCATCGATATGTATAGCAACGACAAGGTGAACGTGCCTATACTCGGACTCGTGGAGAACATGGCGTGGTTCACTCCTGCCGAACTCCCCGAAAACAAATACTACATCTTTGGCAAAGACGGATGCAAGAACCTCGCAAAGGAGATGAATGTACCACTTCTCGCACAGATTCCTCTCGTGCAGAGCATTTGCGAGAATGGCGACAACGGAACACCCGCTGCACTCGACAACAACAACATCACAGGACTGTCGTTCATAAACCTCGCACAGGCTGTGGTGACAGTGGTTAACCGTCGCAACAAGGAGCAGGCTCCAACCAAGATTGTAGAGACACACAATCAATAAAAAACAATACTCATACAAATATGAAATACGCCGAATACATTAAACAAATAGAAATCGACTCACTGTGGAGCGGACGCCGCCACGTTGTGTGGAACCTTGACCGACAGGTGAATATCCTGAGCGGTGTAAACGGCGTTGGAAAGAGTACTATATTAAATAAGGTGGTGAAGGGACTCTCCGCTGGCGGCGAGTTCCCGAGCCATATGCTCAAGGGAGTAAGACTTAAGGTGGAGCCCGAGGACGCCAAGTGGATACGCTACGACGTGATTCGCTCGTTCGACCGCCCCATCATTAATCTCGATTCCCTCGGCAAATTCAACACCCCACTCGGTGAACTTGCCACCGAGCTCGACATGCAGCTGTTCTTCCTACAACGCAAGTATCTCGACTATCAGGTGAACATTGGCAACCGCATCATAGCCTGTCTGCAAAGCGGCGAAGCCGACGCGGCACAACGGGCAAAAGATATTTCATTGCCAAAGAAGCAATTCCAAGACATCATCGACGACCTGTTCTCGGAGACTGGCAAGAAGATTGTACGCACTGAGAACGAGATTCGTTTCTCACAGATTGGCGAGATTCTGAATCCCTACCAACTGTCGAGTGGCGAAAAACAGATGCTCGTCATTCTGCTGACGGTGCTTGTGGAAGACCAAAACCCCTACGTGCTATTTATGGACGAGCCAGAAGTGAGTCTGCACATCGACTGGCAACAACGACTCATCGACATCATACTGACTCTAAACCCTAATGTGCAGATAATTCTCACAACACATTCACCCGCAGTGATAATGAACGGATGGACCGATAGAGTGACGGAAGTGAGCGATATAACCGATTGAGCTAGCCGCAACCATTCAACACTCCACATTCAACATTCAACATTCAAAATATGGCCAAACGACTGCGCGACAACATAACGTCGCAATACATAGAGGCTGCCAACAGGTTGAACTCGCTGAAGGCACGCCGACGCATCGTAGCTTACGTGGAAAGCTACGACGACATATTCTTCTGGCGGTCGATTTTGTCGCGTTTTGAGAACGACGACCGCTACTTCGAGGTGATGTTGCCTTCGCGCTTGGAGCATCTGGAGCGGGGCAAGAAAGCGGCAATGATGAGTCTCATTGCCGACGGGGCTGTGGGCAAGGACATGATAGCCTGTGTCGATGCCGACTACGACTATCTGTCGCAAGGCTCTACACCCACATCGAAGGCTATTCTCGAAAGTCCGTTCATCTTCCACACATATGCCTATGCCATTGAGAACATGCAATGCTACGCTCCGTCGCTACACGAAATATGCGTGGCTGCTACACTCAACGACCGACAGGCATTCGACTTCAACGGATTTTTCGCCGAGTTCTCCTCTGCCATATTCCCACTGTTCGTGTGGAACGTTTGGTCCTACCGCACTCTTGCCACTCCAAGATTCTCCATATCCGACTTTCTGCATGCCATCGAGATGGGAAACATATCGCCCGATACTGCCTTCAACCAACTCGCCACACTACGACGACGCGTGGCAAGTCGCGTACGACAGCTACAACGACAACACCCTGAAGCTAAAGAGAGCTACGCTAAGGTGAAAGAAGACATCAAGCGGCTTGGCGTGATGCCCGAACAAACATACATGTATATTCAGGGGCATCACCTCTTCGACAAAATTCTGATGCCACTCATGCGCAAATTGTGCAACCAACTGATGAGAGAACGAGAGCGGGAGATTTCTCACCAAAGCGTCCACGCCACACAATACCACAACGAACTGTCGTGCTACTCATCGAGTGTGGGCGACGTGCAGCTCATGCTAAGGCGCAACATGGGATGTATGGCATCTAACCAATATCGACAGATTGTAGCCGACCTTGAAAGCTACTTGAATAGTTAAGGAGTTAAGCCAAATGTTTTTAATTGCTATAAATTAAACAATAATACATTGAAGTTTCGCATGTACGGAAGTTATAGTAGTTAAAGAAGTTATCACTCCCTTAGGTCGTTAGAAGTTCTTGCTAAGGCAAGCGGCAAAGCCGAGCAATAGCCAATAGCTTTTTTTGTAGTATATTTAACTATAAAGCATATGGCTTTAACATCTCTAACTTCTTTAAATTCTTTAACTTCCCCATTTGCAAAGTTGAGTAATACATAAACAGAAAAGGCAGCGAGACGTATCTATTACGACTCGCTGCCTAATTATTTTAACAACTTACCAAATTTTCTCTTTTCTGACTGACTACAAGTGAGTTACTTCATGTCAATCTGTTTGCTCAAATTTATGGCCTGTGCCAAAGTTATTGCCACTACAGCCAAAATCAACATAGTTACCATAATCATTTACCTTTCTTTTAATTTGTTATCCTTTAATTGTATCCTTTATCTTGTTTTGACGATGCAAAGATACAAACAGTAAGCTGTGTTCGCAAACAATAAGAAGAAAACTTACACTTTTGCCGTTTTTTGTTGATGCAAGTCAACAAAAGGCTACTTTTCCGACACTACTTTCTCTACATACTGCTTCATTTCAGCCTCATGCTCCTTAGCTTTGAGGAAGAGATGCCACTGGTTGCGAGCGCGAGTAAGGTTGTGCTCGGGATACTTACACTTCCAGTAGTGGTCGCCATTAAGGTAATCCCAGAGGAAGCGAACAGCCTGCATGTAGGGGAAGAGTTCGGCGGCATAAGGCAAAAGAGAGATCTCGAGCGGGCTGAGGAAGTTCGAAGCCGACTCAATATATCCGCGGGTGAAAGCCTCGAAGATGTCCATACGGAAATCTATCTTGTCGAACTCAGGCGAATCCTCGGCAATGGTGTTGGCTGCTGTGCGCAGGAAGTCGCCATAGTCGCTTACGAAGAGCGACGGCATTACGGTATCGAGGTCGATAACACAAAGCACACGTCCCTGCTCGTCGAACATCATGTTGTTCACCTTGGTGTCGCAGTGGCACACATGCTTCTGCAACTTGCCCTCGCGGAAGAGTCGCTCGCCAAGACACATCTCCTCGCTATATTTCTCAAGCTCGTTGATGAAGTCGCTCACTCCTGCAACACGTCCAGCGCGATCCTCCTTCACAGCCTGTCGCAACTGATCGCGACGCAACTCCATGTTGTGAAAATCGGGTATAGTCTCGCCCAGTCGGTCGGTGATATCTGCCACCTGCGACTCAAACTTGCCGAACGCCTTTCCTGCATCATACGATGACTCGGGTGTCACCGTCTCCACTGTCACGGCACGCGGGATAAACACCGACATGCGCCAGTATTTGCCGTCGTCGTCACGATAGTATGTCTTTCCGTTGTCAGCCTTGGCAAATGTGAGCACACGGCGGTCGATGTCGTCGGCTCCCTCCTCCTCGAGTTTCTTGCGAATATGAGTAGTCACCTCCTCGATGTTGTGCTGCAACAGGTCGACATTAGTGAATATGGAGTCGTTGATGCGTTGCAATACATAGTCGGGAGCGTCGGTCTCGGCTGTTGTCACTTTATAAGTGTCGTTGATGAGTCCGTTGCCAAGCGGTTTTATCTCGCTGGCGTTGCCACTTATCTGGAAGTGACCGATGATTTGTTTGAGATTGTCCATGTTGATTTGTTTTTAATATATTATGTATAGATTTATTTACTCATTTCGTCCTCGATGAACATTGTGTCGTCCATTTCGGCAAGCGTCTTCTTCTTTTTGTTTTCCTGTGCGCCTGCCTTCAGCAGTTTCTTTGCTGCCGTGATGATGCTTGCACCGCTGTCGGCGGTAGTTATCTTCAATTTCGACATCTTTTTAACAGTGTCGTTCATGCTCGCCTCCACGTCCATGAATCGTATGCCGAAGTCCTGCACGCGGTCAATCACCGTGTTGGCGGCATCCATCATGGTTTGTTGGTTATTGAGTTGTCTCACCTGTGTCCACATCATTTCCAGCACACGCAAGTTCATGTACATCGTCTGTGGTCCAAGAATCATCACTCCCTGGTCGTAGGCCTCGCGCCAGAGCGTACTGTCGTTGAGCAACGCCAAGTTGAGCGCGCCTTCAATTGGCACATACATTATGGCAAAGTTGAGTTTGTTGTATCCATTTGGCAGGAATTTGGTATATTCCTTCTTAGCCAACCGCTTCACCTGTGCCCTAACACTGGCGATGTGCGATTTCAGATATTCGGTCTTCTCCTCAGTGCCATCCTCAGCGTTCATGTAACGCTCATAGTCGGTGAGCGACATCTTCGAGTCAACCACCACATGTCGGTTGTTAGGGAAATGCAGTATAAAGTCGGGTATCAGTCCACGTCCGTCGTCGCCCTTAGCCTGTTTGCCAGCCTTGTCCTTCAGCGTCTCTTGAGTGTCAAACTGCTCCCCCTCTTTCAGTTCGAGGTCTTCAAGCAATTGCTTCAGTTTCAACTCTCCGAAGTTGCCCTGCACTTTTACCTCTCCTGTCAGCGCACGAGTCAATCTATCGGCGGTCTCGCCCAGCTCGGCACTCTTTTGCATGTTTATCTTTATAGTCTCGTCGAGGCGAGTGATAGCCTCATTCTGCTGTTGCTTCGACTTGTCGAGAGCCTCCTGCATATCCTTCAGACTTTGCTGTAGAGGGTCAATGATTTTCGACACCTGCTCGCGGTTTCGCTCGCCGAGCTCCTCTTGTCGGCGTTTCAGCACCTCCTCGGATGTGGTCTGCATCTGTTCGCGTATCAGCTTCATCTGACTGTCAATCTGCTCCTTGTTCATCAGCCTCAACGCCTCTATTTGCTTGTCAGCCCCCTCCTTTGTTTGCTCAAGTTGCCTATTGTGCGATGCTTTCAGTTCGTCTATCAACGAGCGATAGTTGTCGGCATTCGCCTTCTGCACGTCACGTTCAGACGTAAGCTTAGTGATTTGTTCATACTGACGCATAAGCATGTCTTCCTGAGTTTTTATCTTCTCGTTGAGCTGTGTTATCTGAGAGCGCAGACTATCGGTTAGCTCCGAGTTTTCTATATGGTTTCCCTTATTCTTACTACCCAAAAGAAAACCAACAACAACCATTATAGCTGCTGCAACTATAGTTATTATTATATATCCTACCATTTTTTTTGATTATTACACATCATTTTGCTATTCATTTACAAAAATACCATTTTTATTTGGCATTGAGCACAAAAAAGTAAATAATTATCAACACGAAAGAACTATCTTTGCTCTACATACAATAGTCGTCACATATCAAACACCTCTCCAAAAGCAGGAAATAAATATGCTGTAAAGTATATACATATTAGAAGGCAAAGTAATATATATTAGTTGACCAAGTAATACATATTAAAAGGCAAAGTAATATATATTACTTTAAAACGCAATTCCACTCGTCAACTTGTCCACTCGTCAACTTGATAATTAATATTTATTGTGTGTATTGTTTTTTTATTGTACCTTTGCATAAATAACAAGCAACCCGATAATTCACCAAAAAACATTACAAAAAGTGTCAGAAGTACCTACTCTCATCAACGACCTTGCCCTAATTCTTATCGTTGCAGGCGCGGTCACACTGCTATTCAAGAAGCTCAAGCAGCCACTCGTGCTTGGCTACATAATGGCAGGATTCATAGTCAGCCCCCACATGCCATACACCATGTCGGTAATCGACAACACCGATATAAAGACATGGGCAGACATCGGTGTGATGTTCCTGCTCTTCTCACTGGGTCTTGACTTCTCGTTCAAGAAAATAATCAAAATGGGCATAACGCCCGTCATAACCACTCTGACTATTATCATTGCGATGATGACACTCGGAATGGTTGTGGGTCATGCTTTCGGATGGAACCGCATGGACTGCATTTTCCTCGGCGGTATGCTCGCCATGAGCTCCACCACCATCATCTACAAAGCTTTCACCGATATGGGACTGCGCCAACAGAAGTTTGCCCAACCAGTGATGAGTGTGCTCATTCTCGAAGACGTGCTCGCCATAGTAATGATGGTGATGCTATCGGCGTTGGCAAGCGGAACGAGTCCCGACGGCGGCGAGATGATAGGCTCAGTGATGAAGATTGGTTTCTTCCTTATTCTGTGGTTTGTGGTGGGAATATTCGCAGTGCCACTCTTTCTGCGCATGATGCGCAAGCTTATCAACAACGAGACCTTGCTCATCGTCTCGCTCGGACTGTGTTGCCTTATGGCTGTTGTCTCCACCAAAGTAGGATTCAGCTCTGCATTCGGTGCCTTTGTCATGGGCAGTATCCTTGCCGAGACCATCGAGGCTGGCAAGATAGAGAAACTCGTGGCTCCGGTGAAAGATCTCTTCGGAGCTATCTTCTTCGTGTCGGTGGGTATGCTCGTCGACCCTAAAATCATTGTGGAATATGCTCTGCCAATCGGGGCTTTGGTGCTGACGATACTCATTGGTCAAGCCCTATTTGGCACATTCGGATTCCTTATAGGCGGACAGTCGCTCAAGTCGGCTATGCGATGTGGTTTCTCTATGGCACAGATTGGCGAATTCTCGTTCATAATAGCCTCGTTGGGTCTTTCGCTAAAGGTGACTGGCGAATTTCTTTATCCTGTCGTCGTAGCAGTATCGGTCATTACGACATTCCTTACACCCTACATGATACGCTTCTCGGTGCCATGCTACAACGTGCTCGAACGCCGTCTGCCAAAGGCATGGATACGAGCATTGAACAACATAACACTCGCCCACCCCTCATCAGCACCCAAGGGCAACTGGCACAGTCTGATAGCACAGATGGCGCGCATCACGCTCATCTACTCCATACTATCTACAGCTGCCATAGCCGTGATGTTCACGTTCTTCCTGCCGTTCATACGTAGAGTCATGCCTGGAATGCACTGGCTTGCCAACGGAATATGCGGCGTACTGACAATCATGACCATAGCCCCATTCCTGCGTGCCATCGTGATGAAGAAAAACCACTCGGAGGAGTTTCGTGCTTTATGGAGCGAGAGTCGCACCAACCGCCTGCCACTGCTCGTCACCATACTCGTGAGAATAATCATAGCCTCTGCCTTCGTGTTCTACATCTGCAACCATCTGACACGCTTCACCAATGCCCTCGTACTCACCATTGCCCTGACCATTGTCATTGCTATGATTCTGTCGCGCCGACTAAAGAAGCAGAGTATACTTATGGAGCGTCTGTTCGTGCAGAACCTGCGCTCACGCGACATCGAACAGCAGGTGCTTGGACTGAAAAAGCCACTATATGAGGGCCATCTGCTCGACCGCGACATTCACATCTCCGACATCGACGTGCCCGAGAACTCTACATGGGCAGGACTTAGCCTTGCCGAACTGCGACTGAGCAACCGCTTCGGTGTGCACGTGAGCAGCATATTGCGCGGCCACCAACGTATAAATATTCCCGGTGGCGACAGCATCATATTCCCCGGCGACCGTCTGCAAGTGATTGGCAGCGACTCGCAGCTCTCTGCCATTCAAGCCACTTTAGAGGGCGAAGTGGTGCCCGACGACCCCGACATCGAGAAACGTGAGATGCGACTATCGCAGATTATTATCGACAAGCACTCGCCATTCACTGGAAAGACTCTACCCGAAACGGGCATACGCGACCACTTCAACTGCATGGTTGTGGGTCGTGAGGAGGGCAAGGAGAACCTATCGATGATAAGTGCCACCTATCGTCTGCGTCTTGGCGACATTATATGGATTGTAGGCGAGGAAGAGGCGTTGCACAAACTCACCGAAGCCAATAAAGGAGGGGGAGTAAGAAAATAAGAATGATGGTGTGTCTCCAAAAACTCCAATTTATGAGTTTTTTGGGGACACACCATCATTCTAACTATATTATAATCCTATCCGAAAAGGAAATCAGATTTTTACCTTAACAATAAGTTTGCGTATTTTTCCCTCACCGATAACTGGTGCATGAGGGTCCTCTGGCCATACAATCATAAACTGACCCGGCAGAAGTTTCACATAAGCCGAAGCCATCTCGGTATAAAGAGCACAGTCGGCAGCCTCGTCGTATGGCTTTGTCTCGTTGGTGCAGTCCTCGATAGCCTTCCATCCTATTGTCTCCTCGCCTTCGAGCAGGATATGTATGTCGATGTACTGATGGTGTGCCTCAAGCACTTGGTCGCTGGCAGCCACACACTCTGGATTGACATTATTGATGAAGAGGTCGTCGCCCTGAAGCTCAATACGCCCACAAGGGGTGTTGAGCAGGTCGTGGGTCTTCACGTAGTCGAACACTTTCTTAAACATGGGGTGAAGCGACTCTATACGGTCGCTATGCTGTAGACTTGATACTATCATTGTTTTTTATTTTTTATTTGTTTATTCTATTGATTCACTGTCCACTACTGCCGTGAACATCCACTTCACAAGCCTTGTCTCGGGACTTGCGAACTTGCCCACGGGCAATTTCAACACAAGTTTGTTCCATCCCTTGTGCAGTTTCAGTTCCACTGGTGGTCGCGACACACAATTCTCATTGCGCAAAGGCAACTCGTTGCTGCGCTTGGTATGTGTATTCTGCCATACTGGTGGCATTATCTCCTCGCCGTTAATCCACGCCCGGCTTCCCTTGTAATCCCATGTACCCTGACGAGGCGGCAAGTCGCTCTCCGAACGGCTGTAGTTATGGAATTCCAAATAGAGCGGCACCGTGCACTCTTTCTTAGCATAAATCCAACGTGTGGCATAAGCCGTGTGGTTCTCCTTAGGGTCGGCATAGAACGCCGGCACCAATGTGCCCCATACATGACGCAGATATAAGCCATTGCCAGTGATGGTGCGCGAGTTGTATGTCGTGCCGTTATATTCATAGGTAGTGGCATCGGTATCAGGAGTGCCGTTGGCTGATAGATTCTGTTCTGGTGGGAAACTACGCTTCAAGTCGCCGTCGTTTGGAAAGGCGTCGGTGATGCGCCACTCCACGTTCGACTGGCGGCAATAGGCAAACGGCTCATCTCGTAACGTATGCTCCTTGTGCCACAACATGCGGTTCTCGAACTCGGCAAACGCCGCCTTCTGCTCCGGTTCGTCGTCCCACAGAAGCGTTCCCTTTCCGTTGAAATAACAGTTGCCTCCGCCACGCCATGCCCTTTCGGCAAGCGTGAGCATATAGGGATAGAAATTGTTCTCGTCGAGCAACTGGCGTGTGTTGTCGATATAACGGTCGTTCCAGAACGCCACCACACAACCCGCAATGTCGTCGCTACCCTGAGTCTGGTCGTAGATGCGGCTGTTGAAGAGTGCCACAAGATCGGCATAATAGTCAAAGTGGTTGGCATAGTGGAAGCGGCAGTCGATAGCGGGTATGCCAGGCTGCGCCTTGCCACGGTAGCTCCACAACTGTGTCATGTCGATTTCGCCCTCTTTATAGTTCCATCCTGGATTCCACGAAATCACTTTCTTACCCTTTGAGCGCACATAAGCCACCATCTCGGGCACAAACTCAGGGTCGGTGAACCCCACCTCGTCTGTGCCAATATGCAGATAAGGCACGTCAAGAGCATCGCACACCTCATCGATTATATCCTTCATTATGCGCTTGCCTTCGGCTGTCTGCATGCCGAAACCAAATGTGCGCTCAAAGGCTGCGCTATGTCCGGGCATATCAATCTCGGGTATGAGCAACACGTTGTGCTCACGACAAAACTCCACCAGTTCCTGCGCCTCCTTCAATGTGTAGAACTTGCCCTTCTCGCGCTCCATATTCTTGTCGGCGTTTAGCTGTGGATATTTGCGGCTCTCAATGCGCCAAGCCTGGTTCTCGGTGAGGTGCCAATGGAACGTATTGATTTTGAAACCGCTCAGCAAGGCTATCTCCTTCTTCAACTCGTCCACGGGTATGAAGCTACGCCCCGTGTCGTGCATGAATCCGCGTATGCGGAAGGCAGGCCAGTCGGTTATCTCGCATTGCGGCAGATATTTTTTGCCCTTGCGGTCGACTACGAGCTGGTTGAGAGTCTGGCGCGCCCAATAAAGTCCGCGTTCAGTAGTTGCCTCGACGAGAGTCTGCTTTTGTCCCACTACAATATGATAAGCCTCGTCCTGGAAGACTGCACCTTCCACACGGCTTACTATTTTTTCATTTATCGGGTTTGCAGCCTTAGCATACTTACCCTCAAAAGCCACCTTCTGTGGCATTGGAAGCAGAGCCACCGCCTGTTCAGCCGCATTGGCAATACAGCAGACAAGCGTCAGAAGCAATATTGTCAGTAGATGTCGCATATCAAAATATCTTATTTATAGATGTCGTGTAAAGAATGTTGTTGTTATAGTTCTTAGTATATACAATTAGTATAAGTAACTATTCAGAATTATCTTTACATATATGATTGTGTGTCAAAACTCAAACAAAAGCGGGCTGAAAGCCCAATATCTCCACAGCCCAGGGCAACGCCCTGGGTAACGGATAAACACAACCCATGCGCCCTGTAAGGGCAGCTTTAATATTCTATTGTTTTTACAGTTGCCCTTACAGGGCGCGTTGTTAATCGAATGCTATATACCCAGGGCGTTGCCCTGGGCTTTGGAGAACATTGGGCTTTCAGCCCGCTTTTTGTTTGACTCTTGCCATATTCTCCTATAGATAGCCACTCATATATAAAGATAAATATGACCACATACTTATATATAATATGTATACACTTATTAGTGCAATATCTGGCTTATCTTTCGTTTATAAGCCTCGGCATAAGCACGGCATCCGATGTCATTGGGATGAGTTCCCTCTATCATGGCATCCTCTGTCATGTTGATTTCGCTGCTATACATATAGTGGAGATTGTCTATGCCAGCAGCCTTCAGTTCCTTGTATGCCTTGTGCAGAGCCTGGTTGGCGAGGCGGTAGCGTTCAGCCACATTAGCGCGGAAGATGCTATCGGGGATGGGATGACATTCGCTCATCAATATCGGAGCCTTGCTCAGACTGCGCAATTTCTTCACACCAGCCACAGCACGGTTTGTTATTTCGTCGACGGGCAGATTAACACTGTTCGGCACTGGGTCGAGCACAAACAGACGAGCGTCTATCTCGCCCAACATGTCGAAAATGGCTGGTTCCATGTAAGCACTACCCGAGAATCCGAGGTTAATCACGGGACAGAACAACTCACGATCGAGAATGTTGGCTATCGACATTCCCGGACGCGATGGCGATGCACCATGTATTATAGATGTGCCGTAAATCACTACCGGACGTTCCTTTGTCTGGTGTAGGAATTTAAAATCGCTGTTGTTGTCGACACCCACGGCAAGCCACTCCACCCCATTAAAGTTGGGCAGATAGAGCGTATACTCTGTCTTGCGTGCCTTTGGCAATGTGAGGTCGGGGAATGATATTGTCATCGTGTCGCCAGTGTGGTTCCAATTCATGTGGTTGGCTATCCAGTGGCTCTTGCCGTCGGCAGTCTTGCCATATAGGTCGACACCCGAATGCACAATGCCCGAGAGGTTTAAAGTGCCGAAGTTCTGCGATGTACACACATACTTCACAATGATATTGCTCGATGTGGTTGCAAACCTCACCTTCAGTCCTGCCGTGAGCAAAGAGTTGTTCCACACCTTCTCGGTCACAGTCGACTTGAATCGTTCTGGCAAACGGTTGTACGACTTGCCCATCTCTGCATTCCATGCTCTGCCACAGATATATGGCTCAATGGAGTCCATCGGATTCATCCATTTCACTTGTGCCTTGACAGCAGTCGGAAAACCTAAAACAAAGAGAGCAAAAATGAGTAATAAAGATTTTTTAATCATAGATTCGTGTATGTTTGTTTATCCCTATGTTTTGCAAAAGTAAAACTTTACCACAATATTTCATATGATAATCTGTTAATATTAAATAAAATAAGGTTTCTTGGATAATGTATGAATATTATTTTCTAAATTTGCCAATTAAAACCCATCGAATTGAATATTTAAGCATAGAATCATACATATGAAGACATTGATAAGTTCGCTGTTGCGCGCCATTTGCGCAATAGCAGTCGGAGCATTGCTTGTGAAATATCGCGAGCAGACAGTGGAATGGATTACAGTGGCTATCGGCATATTGTTCTTCGTCTCGGGAGTGTTCTCCTGTGTAGCCTATTTTGTGGCGCGTGGCAAGAAGGACGATGTGGAGGTATACGACGCCAGCGGCAAACGTCTCACTCCCGTCAAGCCGATATTCCCCATTGTGGGTTTGGGAAGCCTCATCCTCGGCTTGATACTGGCTGTCATGCCCACTGCCTTCATCACCTATCTTGTATATCTGCTCGCCGCCATCCTCATTCTTGGTGCAGTCAACCAGTTGGTTGGTCTTGTGGCAGCAACGCGCATAGCTCGTGTGGGTATTTATTTTTGGATTATGCCTTCGCTGACGCTTCTGATAGGATTGGTGGCTGTCATTTCGCCTGGTTCCATTGCCTCCGCCCCACTGTTTGTGATAGGCTGGGCTATGATGGTTTACGGAGTGGTGGAGGTGGTCAACGCGCTTAAGATTTATCAGTTGCGCCGCTACGTGGAGCACAGTCTGCGAGCCATGGCAGAACAGGCAGTGCCACGCGAGAGCGGAAGCGGAAGTGAAAAAGAAGAAAGAGAAGAAAAAGAAGAAAAAGAAGAAAAATAAACGTTTATTATTTTATTGTAATGAAGACATTGAAACGATTTCTGCCCGACTTGCTGGCAGTATTGTTATTTGCGGTTATAGCCTTTGCCTATTTCTTCCCGGCAGACACCGAGGGCCGCATCCTTTATCGTCACGACTCTTCTGCCGGACGCGGTTCGGGACAGGAGCTGACGGAGTATTATCAGCGCACTGGCGAGCGCACTCGCTGGACCAACTCGCTGTTCAGCGGAATGCCAACCTATCAGATGGCTCCATCCTACGACAGCCAGCAGGTGCTCAATCAGGTGGGCAAGTTCTATCATCTGTGGTTGCCCGAGAATGTGTGGTATGTATTTGCCTATCTCTTGGGTTTCTACATTCTGCTTCGCGCCTTCGACTTCCGTCGCGAATTGGCGGTGCTCGGCTCTATAATATGGGCATTCAGCAGCTATTTCTTCATCATCATTGCCGCCGGACACATATGGAAGGTCATAGCCTTGGCTTATCTTCCGCCTATGATTGCGGGCATTGTGCTTTCGTATAGGGGCAAGTATCTGTGGGGATTTGTCGTCACGGCATTGTTCACGGCACTCGAAATCCAGGCCAACCACATCCAGATGACATACTACTATATGTTCATCATTTTCTTCATGGTCATTGCCTATCTTGTCGACGCCGTCCGCAAGAAACGCCTTGCACAGTTTGGCAAGTCTACTGCTGTGTGCCTTGTGGCAGCAGCTTTGGGTGTGATTATCAATCTCTCCAACCTCTACCACACATGGCAGTACACTCAGGAGTCGATGCGCGGCAAGAGCGAGTTGGTGAAGAAGAACACAGCCAACCAGACAAGCAGCGGACTCGACCGCGACTACATCACCCAATGGAGCTATGGCATCGACGAGACATGGACTCTGCTTGTGCCCAACACCAAGGGTGGTGCCTCTGTGCCTCTCGCCCAAAACGAAAGTGCTATGGAGAAAGCCGACCCTCAGTTCTATCAAATCTATCAGCAGATAGGCCAGTACTGGGGTAGCCAGCCCGGCACGAGTGGACCAGTCTACGTGGGAGCTTTCGTGCTGATGCTCTTCATTCTCGGACTATTCATTGTCAAGGGTCCCATGAAGTGGGCATTGTTCCTTGCCACGGGTCTGTCGGTGCTGCTGTCGTGGGGTAGAAACTTCATGTGGTTCACCGACCTCTTCCTCGACTACATGCCGATGTATGCCAAGTTCCGCACAGTGGCGTCGATACTCGTCATTGCCGAGTTCACCATTCCGCTCCTTGCAATGCTCGCGCTGAAGAAGATACTCGACACTCCCGACTTCTTCACACAGAAGATAAAGATATATCTCGGCACTGCCAAGCACAACATTATATCATGGAACACCACCAACATGACATGGCTGTGGGCAAGCTTCATCGCCACTGGAGGCATGGCGTTGCTCTTTGCCATCATGCCGTCGGTATTCTTCCCCGACTACATCTCGGCATCCGAGATGGACGCCTTCAAGCAGATACCGCAGGAATATCTCGGTCCGCTTATTGCCAATCTGCGCGATGTGAGAATATCTATCTTCACTGCCGACTGTTGGCGCACATTGTTTGTTGTGGTGCTCGGAACAGTGGTGTTGCTGCTCATGCGATTCAAAAAATTGCAGCCTAAGTATGCTGTCGGAGCCATCATTGTGCTCTGCCTTGTGGACATGTGGCAGGTGAACAAACGCTATCTCAACGACGAAATGTTCGTGGAGCGCAGCGTGCGCGAAACTCCACAGCAGGAGACAGCCACCGACCAGCAGATTCTGCAAGACAAGGGCAAGGACTATCGTGTGCTCAATCTCGCATCCAACACATTCAACGAGAACGAGACATCGTACTATCATAAGTCGATTGGCGGCTACCATGCGGCTAAACTGCGCCGCTACCAGGAACTCATCGACTATTATATAGCTCCCGAAATGCAGCGCATGATGTCTGCCATTGCCAACGCTCAGGGCGACATGACAAAGGTGGCAGGCGACTCGGTCTACCCGGTGCTCAACATGCTCAACACCAAATATGTCATCATGCCACTGCAGGGCGGACAGACCGTACCACTGCAAAATCCTTACGCCTACGGCAACGCATGGTTCATAGACAAGATTACTTATGTCGACAACGCCAATAAGGAAATCGACGCCATCAAGACGCTCAACCTGCGCCATGAGGCTGTAGCCGACAAGAAATTCCAAGCCGACCTTGGCGAAGCCCTGCCACAACAGTCGACATCGGTTGTGAAACTCGAGAAATACGAGCCCAACGAACTAACTTACAATGTGAAGTCGGACAAGGGAGGCATCGTGGTGTTCTCGGAAATCTACTATCCGGGATGGACCGCCACAGTCGACGGCAACGAGGTGCCTGTTGGCAGAGTCAACTATGTGCTGCGCGCCATAAATATCAAGGCAGGCAACCACACTGTGACGCTCTCATTCAAACCGCAGTCGGTCAAGAACACCGAGACAGCGGCATATGTTGCCTACCTGCTTCTTGTGCTCGCCATCGTAGCCGGCGTACTGTTTGAAATGAAACGAAACAAGAAAGAATGCAATTCCGTACACCAATAGAAATACCGAAAGCTACGTTCGCAATTTCACCCTGCGAACGTATGCTTTTCGTAGGCTCGTGCTTTGCCGACAACATCGGCAAGCGGTTTGTCGACGATAAATTCCGCGCCACTGTCAATCCCTATGGCGTGATGTATAATCCGGCAAGCATAATGCACACTGTCAGGAGATTTCTCAACGAACTGCCTACAGATGCCGAATCCCACACGGCAACACCACTACACTGCCCACAGACAGCGGTGTTCACACTCGGTACCAACCACGTCTATATACTCAACGAGACTGGCGAGATTGTAGACAACTGCCGCAAGCGTCCACAGCGACTCTTCACCGAGCGTGAGTTGTCGATAGAGGAATGCGAACAATACCTCGCACAAGCCATCGACATGCTGCACAACGCCAACCCTAATGTGCGTGTTGTAATCACCGTCAGCCCCATACGCTATGCCAAATACGGATTCCACGGTAGCCAACTGTCTAAAGCCACACTGCTGCTCGCTGCCGACAGACTCGTGAAAAAATATGCCAATACCGAGCAACATAGCGGATCGCCTATAGTGACTTATTTCCCTGCATACGAGATTGTAAACGACGAACTGCGCGACTACCGATTCTATCGCGACGACATGCTCCACCCCACCGACCAGGCTGTAGAATACATATGGGAACGATTTGCCGACACATTCTTCGACCAGTCCACACGACAGTTTCTCGAACAATGGCGACCCATAAAGGCTGCACTTGCCCACCGACCGTTCAATCCCGACAGCGACGAACACCGAGAGTTCCTAAAACGCACACACGAGAAAGTCGCTGCACTCAAGAACAAATACCCCGACTTGGAAATATAGCCCACGTTTAAGTTTGCTTTTTTATCCTTAAAATTTGTGGGAACCAGAAAAAAGCTGTACCTTTGCAGCCGCATAAGCTTTAAAAAGCGATTTTTCAATTAACATTATAACAATTAAATCAAAATGAAGAAGGGAATTCATCCAGAAAACTATCGCCCCGTCGTATTTAAGGATATGTCCAACGGCGATATGTTCCTTACAAAGTCTACATGCAAGGCTACAGAGACAGTAGAATTTGAAGGCGAAACTTACCCAGTGGTAAAAGTCGAAATTTCAAGCACATCTCACCCGTTCTATACTGGTAAGAGCAAGCTTGTTGATACAGCTGGTCGCGTAGACAAGTTCATGAGCCGCTACGCAAAGGTTCGCAAGTAAGGAAAAGAACGAGATATATACTTCTAAATAGACACGATCTATTTTTACGAATATCACATCGGAAGTGTGTTTTGGGTGTAGTTGCATATACATCCAAAACACACTTTCTTTTTTCCAATAATAATCAACGACCCCCATTTTTTATCGCACCATTTTTTTAATACAACACCACAACTCCTTGATGACAGCTATTCCCGTCGAACGCCATCCGTTCGAACCTTTTCTTCCCAACAACTGCCGCCTGCTGATGCTTGGCAGCTTCCCTCCTGGCGAAAAACGCTGGTCGATGCATTTCTATTACCCCAACTTCACCAACGACATGTGGCGCATATTCGGCTTGTGCTTCTTCGGCGACAAATTCCACTTTGTCAACACCACCGAAAAGACCTTCAAGCTCGACATCATCATTCCTTTCCTCGAACAACACGGCATCGGAATGTACGACACTGCCACTGCCGTGCGCCGACTCAAGAACACGGCATCCGACAAAGATCTGGAGGTGGTGGAACCTACCGACCTTAAAGCCATGGCACGCTCACTGCCCTATCTCACCGACATTGTCACCACAGGACAAAAAGCCACCGACGTGCTTTGCGAATGCTTCGACATCGACAGCCAACCAAAGGTGGGCGAACATGTGGCTTTCGACTTCGAAGGACGCCAACTAAGACTCTGGAGAATGCCAAGCAGCTCACGAGCCTATCCTATGAAGGTGGAACGCAAATCCGAATTCTACCAACCAATGTTTGATGTTATTATGCAAGAATAATAAGAAAACCTGTTTCTTTTTGCAATTTATCAGTCAAAATGTTTGCGCATTAGTAATTAATATATACCTTTGCAATTGCAAATGTATAAAAAACACACAACAATGAGCAAACTTATAAAACCAGAACACTATCATGCCTTGCTCGACATGAACAAAACCGAGCAAGGCATCAAGCTTATAAAGGACTTTTTCCAGCAGAACCTTTCCACCGAACTGCGCCTCCACCGCGTCACAGCACCGCTGTTTGTATTGCAAGGTCTCGGTATCAACGACGACCTTAATGGTGTGGAACGTCCAGTGACATTTCCCATAAAAGACCTTGGCGACAAGAAGGCAGAAGTTGTGCACTCGCTTGCCAAATGGAAGCGTCTCACTCTCGCCGAATACCACATCGAGCCTGGCTATGGTATATACACCGACATGAACGCCATACGCGCCGACGAAGAACTCGACAACCTCCACTCGCTATATGTCGACCAATGGGACTGGGAGGCGGTGATGACACGCGAACAACGCTCGCTCGTCTTCCTAAAGGATGTTGTGGAGCGCATCTATGCAGCCATATTGCGCACCGAGTATCTCGTTTGCGAGACCTATGAACAGCTGCGACCATTCCTGCCCGAACAAATCCACTTCATACACAGCGAGGACCTGCTCGCCATGTATCCCGACCTCTCGCCCAAGGAGCGCGAGGACGCTATATGCAAGAAGTATGGGGCAGTATTTATAATCGGCATCGGTGGCAAACTTGCCAATGGCGAGAAACACGACGGACGCGCCCCCGACTACGACGATTGGACCACTGTTGCCGAGAACGGCAAAGCTGGTCTAAACGGCGACATACTAATATGGTATCCCGTGCTGCAACGCTCGTTCGAACTGTCGTCGATGGGCATACGTGTCGACAAGGAGGCTCTGCTGCGCCAACTGAAGCTTGAAGGCAAGGAAGACCGCGAACAGCTCTACTTCCACCGCCGACTGCTTGCTGGTGAGTTGCCGCTCTCTATTGGCGGTGGTATTGGACAGAGCCGCCTGTGCATGGTGTTGCTCCACAAAGCCCACATTGGCGAAATCCAGGCAAGCATCTGGCCCGACGACATGCGCCGTGAATGCGCCCAGTTTGGCATGCCACTAATATAAAATACTCTCTATTTTTCTACGGTTTGTACGCCTTTGCCGGTTAGCCATAGCCCGGCAAAGGTGAGCAAGCCGTTTATCATCAACAGCTCGTAGCCAAACTTATAGCCAAGCCACCGACTCGATATGGTGTCGAGACAGAAGCACAGCACCGGCGATGCCAAGGCTATGTAGGGCACCAGACTGTCGGCAGGACGGCGGCGGGTAAAGAGTCCGAAGGCAAAGAGTCCGAGCAACGGTCCGTAGGTGTAAGAGCACAGTATATATATGGCATCAATGACACTGGTGGAGTTGAGCATGCGAAACAGCAGGATGAATAGCATGAACACGGCGGCAATGCCCACATGAGCACGGCGACGCAGACGCTCGTCGCCCTCACGTCCGCATATGTCTACACAATAGCAGGTGGTGAGAGCCGCAAGAGCCGAGTCGGCACTTGAGAACGAAGCAGCAACAATGCCTATCGTGAACAACACCGTCACCACAGTGCCCAGACTTCCAGTGGCTGCAAACATAGGCAGCAACTCGTCGCCACTCGCAGGCAGAGCCACTCCTTCCTTGTTGGCGAGCATCATAAGCAACACACCGAGAGCCATGAAAAGCAGATTTGCAGGCACAAAGGCAAATCCATAAGTGCACACATCCTTTTGAGCCTCACGAAGCGTCTTGCACGTAAGGTTCTTCTGCATCATGTCCTGGTCGAGTCCGGTCATTACTATTGCAATGAAGGCTCCGCTCAGTATCTGTTTCCAGAAATTCTGGGTCGACACGAAGTCGTCCATCACAAACATGTGGCTGTGGCTGTCGGCAGCTATTGCCCTTACTGCCTCCGAGGGCGACATGCCAAGCTCCACCGTCACATTATATATTATAAGCAGCAGTGCCGCAAACATACACACCGTCTGGAACGAGTCGGTCCATACAAGGGTCTTTATGCCACCACGACGGGTGTAGAACCATATCAGTGCCACCATTGCCACCACCGTCAGCGGAAAGGGAACGCCCACAGCATCAAGAACAAACCTCTGCAATATAATGCACACCACATAGAAGCGCACAGCGGCACCTGTCATCTTGGATATAAGGAAAAACCACGCGCCGGTCTTATACGACTTGGTGCCGAGCCGCTCGTTCAGATAAGTGTATATAGTGGTGAGGTTTAGCCTGTAATACACGGGGAGCAGCACGAAAGCTATGGCAAAATAGCCCAGTATGAAACCTATGCACGTCTGGATGTAGGTCATGTCGGTGTGCATCACCATACCCGGCACACTCACGAATGTTATGCCCGAAATCGAGGCACCAACCATGCCGAATGCCACCATATACCAAGGTGAGCGACGGTTAGCGCGGAAAAACGTCTGGTTGTCAGAGCCACGCCGCGTGGTGAAGTGGCTGAACAACATCAATGCCGCAAAATAAACGGCAACAGTGATTAGAATAATCATAATCGTCAATTCATTAGTTATCAATTATTAATTTAGCTGAAGTGGGGGACTTATAAGCGTGCAAAATTAATGCTTTTAATTTTATTTGAGCTATCTTTGTATCTAATATCTTTGCTTTCAAACAAGAACATGGCAAAACAATAAAAAAAACAAAATGCAATAATTATGAAAAATAGCAAGTGTATCTTTGTGAAGACAAAACAAATAATGCTTATGAGTCTAAGAGTCTTCCTTGGATTGTTGTTTTTTGTGGGATTGGTCAGCGGCAAACCAGCCGACAAGCCAATAGTATTGAAGGGTAGCGTTGTCGACGAGAACGGCAACGGAATTGCTGGCGTGGTTGTAAACAACGGACGCGAGTTCTGTCAGACCGACCGCAATGGTATGTGGCAGCTTGCCACCGACACCACAGTGAGCAAGTTTGTGGCTATATCCACACCACGTGAGTATCAACTGCCTCATGCCGAAGGTTTAGCAACTGGCTTCTATGTATCCACAACTAAAGCCATTGCCAATCAAGACAAGGTGGTGTTCAAGCTGCACAAACGCGACACCGTGGTCAACAAGTTCCACTACATAGCCGTGAGCGACCCGCAGATTCGCAACGCCCACGACATGAAGCGTTGGCGAAGCGAGACGGTGCCGAGCATCATGCAGACAGCATCAACTCTGCGCAAAAGCGGCGAAGTGATTGGCATGTCGCTCGGCGACGTTGTATTCGACAACATGGCTATTTATCCGCAATACGTGCAGTCGCTGAAAAACCGCAACATCACTTTCTTCCAGTGCATCGGCAACCACGACTTCCAGAAGGCATATGCCGATCTGCATAACTCGGAGATTGGGGCAGCCAACTATGCCGAACAGATGTATGGCAGGTATTTCGGACCCGTCAACTACTCGTTCAACATAGGAAAATGCCACGTGATTACGCTCAAGACCATCAACTATCGTGGCAACTGCAAATACGAAGAGGAGATAACCGAGGAGGACCTGCGCTGGCTCGAACGCGACCTGAGCTATGTGCCTAAAGACATTATGCTCATTGTAAACATGCACGCCCCGGGATGGAACTCCATGGAGACAATCGACAACATCCAAAACGCCAACAAACTCGCCGAGATACTCGCTCCATGGGAAACCCACGTGTTTGCAGGTCACACCCACTTCTTCGAGAATGTAGAGGTAAGCCCCCGACTCTATCAGCACAACATCGCAGCTGCGTGCGGTGCATGGTGGACAAGCAACTTAAACCGCGACGGAGCACCCAACGGCTACATGGTGGCAACCATCGACAGCACAAACATGAGGTGGCAATATAAAGCCACCAACTCGAAGACTACGCTACAAATGCGTGTCTACAAACCAGGAGAATTCAGTACACAGAAAGACTATGTGGTGGCTAATGTATGGGAATGGGACCCCCACTGCCGAGTGGTGTGGTATGAAGACGGCAAATACAAGGGACGCATGGAGCAATTCACTGACAACGACGAAGCTTTTGTGCAAACAAAACCGCGCCCTCACCAACTTGCCAAAACGCAACACCTGTTCCGAGCACGCCCTTCATCGAAAAAATACCGCACTATAAAAGTGGTGTTCGTCAACCGATTCAACCAGACTTACACCCACTCTATTGTGAACAGAAACAACCGACCGTTCCTGCTGGAATAGCAAGAATATAGGATATGTCAGCCATAGTAAACGTATCCACAATACTAATATGTATACATCAAATAAAATATCGCTCAAGAATAAAAGCTTGAGCGATATTTTTTTCTATTTATCAAACTACATAAGTGCTGTAAGAAGAAGGTACACAGTGTTCTCTGCAATGAAGGATTTTGGCAATCTGTTTCAGGTTCTGGTATTATCCGTTTCAGGTTCTGGTAATAACCTTATCAGGTTCTGGTAATAACCTTATCAAGTTCTGGTAATAACCTTATCAAGTTCTGGTAATAACCTTATCAAGTTCTGGTAATAACCTTATCAAGTTCTGGTAACACAAGTATCAAGTTCTGGTAATAGATTTTATGTTTCTATCAACTGTGGATTAATCTATTTCCTTCTGTTCACAGTCTTCTTCTTCACCACATTCTTTGGTTTCTTAGCCATTCCTGGCAAGTCTTTCACGATAGTGGCTTTAATTATTCTCACGTCGTCAATGGGTCGGTCGTTTGCGTCGCGCTCAACATTCTGTATACGATATACAACATCCATGCCCTCGATTACCTCTCCAAAAACGGTGTAGCCTCCGTCGAGATGTGGAGTGCCTCCAATACTGACATACGTATCTTCCATCTCCTTGGTCATCTTTATGCTGTCGCCAAAGAGTTTTTGCAGATTCTTGCGTCCCCTATCCAGTCCTTTCTCATCCTGCTTCTTGCCAAAGACGATATAAAACTGCGAACTGCTCGACTCACGTTTTGGGTTCACCTCGTCGGGTTCGCGTGCTGCCGCCAGAGCTCCACGCTTGTGGTAGATTTGTGGCAGACGTATCTCGGCAGGCAGATTATAGTCGAGCGAGTGGTCGCCAAGCAGTTCTCCCTTCTTGGCGTTCTTGCTGTAAGGGTCGCCCCCTTGAATCATAAAGTCGGGTATGACACGGTGGAACAACAGCGAGTCGTAGAAGTGGTGTTCGCGTATAAGCTTCAAGAAGTTGTCGCGATGGAGCGGAGTCTCATTGTAAAGTTGCACACGAATGTTGCCCTTGGTTGTTTCGATGAGCACCTCGGCACGCCCGCCTGGCTTCACGGTTGCCGTCTGTGAAAAACATATTATTGCCATCACCGACAGGAGAGACAATATCAAAAAAAGTCGTTTCATTTGGTTTTTTCTTATTTTTTGTTTAGTAAATAGTTAGTTGTTCATTCCATACACCATGCGAACGCCCTTGCCGTGCGTTCAGCCTCGGCGCCGAAGTGTCCACCTTGATTCCATTCGAGTGTTGTGTTGCTATCGCCAAGCTGCGCGAGTAGCAGTTCGTGTTGTCGTCGCACGCAGTCGCCTATGCGTTTCATGCGCTCGTTGCGACAATGCTCCTCGCGATCGCCGAGACTCATATACACTCGCTGTGCATTCATAGGGTGCGCTTGTGCATAAGTGGTCCAGCCGTTAATCCACAGTGAGGGCGAAGCGGCAGCCACGGCACAAAACGCCGACGACTCGGCAGCAGCCCAAAGCGCAAACAGTGCGCCGAGCGAATAGCCACCCACTATGCAGGGCAAGTCGCCATAGCGCGAACGTAGCAATGGCAACAGGTCGTTCTCGACGAAACGGAGGGTGGCACGCGAGTGGCATCCAGTCTCTTCATCGCGTGCCACGGCATCGTCGTGCCACGGCATGAGCGAGCGTGCCCACTCCACCGTGTCGAACGCCGCCAACACAAACCCCTTATTGCCTAAGGTCTCTATCAATGCCGCCTCGCGGTTGAGCCCATCGGCTTTCTCCTCATGCCGCGCCGATGGCTGTATGAGGAGAAAAGCCGGATGGTCGGTGGCGAACAATTTGCACTCCACCGAGTTGACTGTTAGAAGTTGCTTATACATTATAATATTATATACATACGTGGATAGACCTACTTCACCACAATCTCGTCGGTGAACAGCCATCCGCCCGACATCGTCGTCTTGCCCTGCACACGCACGTAGCGTGTTTGGCGCGAGCCTTTCCATGTTAAAGTGCGGTAGCCCGACTGAATGTCGCGGTTCACCTCGGACGTTGTGGTGTAGACCTCAGTAAAGTTCTTGCCGTCGTCGCTCACCGACACCTTGAACTCTTCGGGGAAGAACACCCATGCGCCATAAGCCTGCATGAAGTCGACAGCCACCGTCGAGATGCTCTGCTTCTTGCCCAAGTCGACAGTCACGTCGAGACAATAGTCCTTGCCAATGAATCCCTGCCACTTCTTGTCGCCGTAGGTCCATCCGCCACGTATGCCGTCGGTGAGTGTTTGGTCACCGCCAGCCTCATACTGCTTGGAATATGGTCGGTTGTAAATCACCTTACATCCGCGCGCCTTGTGTACGGTCGGTTTCTGCGATTCGGGACGCTCGCCCTTCTCCTTGCGCAGGTCGAAAGTGTTAACACCCTGCTGACGGAGCAAGTCGCACTGGGCAATGGCGCGGCGGCGGAAATCGGTGTAATTCTTGGTCTTGGCTCCTGTCCATCCTATTTCGGCTATGGCAAGCGCGCGCGGATAGAGCATATACTCCATGTGCTCGGGCGTAGGTATATACTCAGCCCACACGTTGCCCTGCACTCCAGTAATCATGTTGCGCTCTGCCTCGGGCAAGTCTTCGCCTGGCACATAGCTGTAGACCTTCTCAAGCGGCAGATAGCCACCAATGGCCTCGGGCTGCGATAGCGGAGCATCCTGATAGGCATCGAGATAGCAGTAGGCACCGGGCGAGAGCACCACGTCGTAGCCATGCTGTATCGCCTCGTGAGCCTTCTCAAGTCCACGCCACACCATCACGGTGGTGTTCTTGGCAAGATTTCCGGCTATCACCTCGTCCCATCCCACGAGCTGTCTGCCGTGCTTGTTGAGGAACTCTCCGAAATGAGCTATGAGGCTTGCCTGCAATCCGTTCTTGTCGCATCCCAATTCCTTCATTTTGCGCTGGCATAGCGGACATTCGCCCCACGACTTTTTCTCAGCCTCGTCGCCTCCAACATGTATGTATTCTGAAGGGAAGATGTCCATCACCTCTTTAAGCACGTTCTCAAGGAAGTCGTAGGTGGCTACACTGCCTGGGCAGAAGTCCATCTGCTCGTAGGGCTCATGTGTGCACGATAGTTCTGGATAGGCGGTGAGCACCTCGGCAGAGTGGCCAGGCATCTCTATCTCGGGCACGATAGTGATGCCACGCTCAGAGGCATACTTCACAAGGTCGCGCAACTCGTCCTGTGTATAATATCCGCCGCTCGCCCCGGGAGTGTCTTGGCTCACGTACTTGGCTCCGTTGTGGCTCCAGTCCTTCCAGTTGTGCTCGGGTCGCCATGCGGCAAAATTGGTAAGTCGCGGATATCGCTTTATCTCTATACGCCATCCAGCAGCGTCGGTAAGGTGCAAGTGAAGTCGGTTGAACTTATACTGTGCCATCACGTCAATCTGCTTCTTGATGAAACTAATCGGCTCGAAATGGCGCGACACGTCAAGCATGATTGAGCGCCACTTGTAGGCTGGAGCATCATCGATGTCGCAGGCTGCAATGCCCTTCTTGGTAGTGAGCTGGTCAACAGTCTGCCAAGCATATCTAAATGCATCTGCCGAAGCCGCGCTTATCACCATGGAGTCCTTGCCCACGTGCAGACGATATGCCTCGGGCGACGAGGCACCGTCGAGATGCTTCAACACGACAACATGTTTAGCATCGCTGCTGCTCTGAGCCATCCATTTCTGGGAGTATAGGTTGTCGGCAATGTCGCCAGCCTCGTTCACCACCTTTACCGCCTTGGGCAATGATGGGAAGAAGCCCTTGCCTGCAACAAACGATTGTGGTTTCGGAAGAATGTCATGGGCTGTGGCAGTGGCAGAAAACAGCAAGGCGCCCACTGCTGCAACCACTGCTGAGAATGATTTGTTTGTCATAGATTTGAATCTTTATATTATTGCAATCCACAAATTTAGCTAAAATTTTCCAAATACGGAGCGAGTTTCAAGGTTTTTCCTAACGCTACTAATGCGTAACTTTATCTTTATCGAATGAGGATTATTCGCTTGTTAAAAAGGTCGAAACAAAGGGGGCGTTTATCTTTATAGATGTTAAAAAAAATAAGCTATAAGTGTAAAATAAACACCTTTATTGTAAAATAATTTCTTTGTATTATAATATATAATTAGGATGCTTCAAAACCCACAAGTTGGGTTTTGAAGCGTTTTTTTTAAAAGATAACATAGAAGCCGTATTATTGCTTCTGTGTGTTCACCTTCAATACTGTGACATAAGATATAGGCTTGCCGTCTTTCTGTGCCGAGACAAGCAGTCGTATCTCGCCGTTCTTGACGCGACGGTCGGCTTTTACGGTTGCCGTGTAGCGCAGTCCCTGACCAGGGCTGATATTCTCCACACGAACACTCGGAGAAATATGGATGTGCTTGTTGCTATCAGCCTCAACCACAGTAGGATCGAAGTTGTAGACAATCGATGGCGTGTTGTTGTGTATCTCGAATGTCACCTTACCAATTTCGTTGGCACTGAGAACGCCGTCGCCATCACTATCCACAAACCTCACATTGCTAATTGTAAGATTGCCATTAGCGGCAGAATTGTCGAATCTGTTCTCCACACGACTCTGACTATACGATTGAGACGAATAGTCGTGCTGTGGTGTATAGTCTTGCTGTAGCGAATAATCGTGCTTTGGAACATAATTTTGCGACGTGCCGAAGTCTATGCGATCGTCGCCCGAGTTGGTGTTGTCGACCATCTGCGAGGGGTCGAGCTGTGTATTGGAATTAATATAACAGTCGTCTGAGCTTTGCCTTTGCTGCTGTCGCTGCACCTTCTCGTTCTGTATGCGCTGGTTGCGACGTGCAAGCATGTCGTGTTGCTCTTCTCGTTGTTTCTGTTCGGCAGCATTGCCTACAGCTCCTCCCACAAGAGCACCACCAGCCATACCCACGATAGTGCCTATATCACTGCCACGCGGACCGCCCGCTATTCCACCTATAGCCGAGCCTAATATTGAGCCGAGCGAACTTCCGGCATAAGCGCCAGCTCCTGCGCCTGTAGTGCAGCTACTTATGAGAAGAACAGCACTCATTATTATAACCGAATACTTTTTCATAATGTTTCCCTTTATTTTAAGTGTTCTATACATCTGCAAAGATACTTATTTTATTGGAAACATAAATACAACAAAATGGTGTAAAATACGCTTTTATTGTTATTTTTCACTTTTTCCGTCTATATAAAGAATCGCTATCTTCATCATCGTCAATAATCTTGACATACTGCTTGTATTGCTTGCCCTTTGTGGGGAAATGCAGTATGCCACTTGATGGAAGAGTATACTCAGTAATCTCAAAGTCGATTTCGGGAATATCATCGGGTTCTGGACGATAAGGAATCGTTGAGTCGTGATAGCGTTGCACCTTGACCATAGCCACGCCTTGATTGATGATGCCAAGCTGGCGCGCGGCAGCGTGCGACAAGTCGATGATACGTCCGCGCGTATGAGGACCGCGATCGATAACCCTCACCACGACCTGTTTGCCATTGCGCTCGTTAGTGACAAGCAGCAATGTGCCGAATGGATAGGTGCGATGAGCACATGTGAGACTGTCGTGATGCAAACGCTCGCCACTACTGGTACGCGAGCCTGTAGCACGTTTAGAGTAAAAAGAAGCCTTTCCCCTCTGCGTCTGTGCGCCTACGGGAATAGCCAAGTGTGTCGTGGTAGCAACAATAATTGCCAAGATTATCCTTTTATAAATCACTATTTAATATGTTTTTAATTCCTATTGAAGGGGATGTATGAAATTGGGAATGGGGTATGTTTTTTGGGGGCGTTTTATGAAATTGAGGAGTGATAAAGAAGTATCACGCAAATGTAGATTTTTCTCCTGTACATATTCCGACTCTACGGCAAACAACGTGTATAAAAACAAAAAGCCAAGACACGCCTGCTAATTGCAGCCGTGTCTTGGCGAATATTTTTAAACGATGCCCTGAGCCATCATGGCGTTAGCAACCTTCATAAATCCAGCGATGTTAGCGCCCTTAACGTAGTCGATGTAGCCGTCGGCCTGCTTGCCATACTTCACACACTGCTCGTGGATAGAGTGCATAATGTAGTGGAGCTTCTCGTCAACCTCAGCCTCACTCCAGCTCAGACGCACAGAGTTCTGAGTCATCTCAAGACCAGAAGTAGCAACACCACCAGCATTAACAGCCTTGCCAGGAGCGAAGAGCTGCTTAGCAGCAACGAACTTCTCAACAGCCTCAGCGGTGCAACCCATGTTAGAAACCTCAGCAACGCATTCTGGCTTGTGAGCCAAAATCATCTCTGCATCGGCACCGTTAAGCTCATTCTGAGTAGCGCAGGTGAGGTAGATGTCGGCTTTAACCTCCCATGGCTTCTTGCCTGCCACGAACTTAGAACCTGGGAACTCGTCCTCGTAAGGCTGGCAGATATCGTTGCCAGAAGCACGAAGTTCGAGCATATAATCAATCTTGTCGCCTGCGATACCAGCCTCGTCGAGGATGTAGCCGTCAGGACCAGAAATTGTAATCACCTTACCACCGAGCTCTGTAGCCTTCTTTGCTGCTCCCCAAGCCACGTTGCCGAAGCCTGAAATAGCGATTGTCTTGCCCTTGAGATCAAGACCGCGAGTCTCAAGCATCTGATGAACAAAGTAGAGAGCGCCGAAACCAGTAGCCTCAGGACGAATGCGTGAGCCACCGAACTCAAGACCCTTACCTGTGAGCACACCCTGATACTGGTGTGTGAGCTTCTTGTACATACCAAACAGATATCCAATCTCACGTCCACCAACACCGATATCACCAGCAGGAACGTCCTCATCAGGACCAATGTGGCGATAAAGCTCTGTCATGAAAGCCTGGCAGAAACGCATAACTTCAGCGTCTGAACGGCCACGGATAGAGAAGTCGGAACCACCCTTACCGCCACCCATTGGCAGAGTTGTAAGAGCGTTCTTAAATGTCTGCTCGAATCCGAGGAACTTAAGAATTGAGAGGTTTACTGAAGGATGGAAACGCAGACCGCCCTTGTACGGACCAATGGCACCGTTGAACTGTACGCGATAGCCAATATTTACATGCACTTCGCCGTTGTCGTCAACCCAAGGAACACGGAAGGTGATGATGCGCTCTGGCTCAACCATGCGCTCAATAAGCTTAGCCTTCTCAAATTCTGGATGCTGATTGTAAACATCCTCGATGGAGATTAACACTTCGCGAACTGCCTGCAAGAATTCAACTTCGCCTGGGTGCTTAGCCTCAAGGTCGTGCATTATTTTCTCTACGTTCATAGTAAAAGGTTTTTAGTTGTTTTATTTAGATTATTATATATTTTGCCTTTAGTTGTCGTTATGTTACTAAGACACCGCAAATATAGCTTATTTACTTGTTACGACCAAATAAAAACCCGACTATTTCTGCTTTTTAAGTTACTTTTAGAAACGCGCAATTTTGTGTGCGATAACGACAGCTGTCAGCATGTATGACTCATGACATCAACATATAGAAAGGGCGCATCAGCAATAATTTGCCAACACGCCCTTTTTAATACAACAATCAATTTACCTTCTTCATTACTAAAAACAATTCACCTATTCTACATCTAATATCGAGCAATATATATACCAACCTATGTTGGCCTGTCAATCTGACTGTGCTACGTCATTTTGACATATTCTACAAAGTGCGGACTCTGCACCTCAACAGTGAAGACGTCCGCACTCAAACGCATAAAAGAATTATTTGTGCTGTTTTCCTGAACAATCTTTCCTTACTTAATGAATAGGCTATCTGCCTTATTGATCTTCTTGATCCAGAATTTATAAAATATTAGTGTTGCTATATACCTTATTATATTGATTGATGAGTTTTATCGTTATTCCAGATTTGTAGGGTTTTACCTGCGGCTACCGAATGAACCGCCACCGCCTTTAGACGAACCGCTATTGCCGCGCGACGGAGTGCTCTGCACGCTGCGACTGCCGCCGCCAAACGAACCGCGACTGCCGCCGCCAAACGAACCTCGGTTGCTACCTGTCGACTGAGATGGCTGAGCAGGACGCTGCTGCGACGGAGTGAATGTCGAGCGTGGCGACTTGCCCTCCACTTTCAGTTCGCGTGGCTTAGAATAAATCAGGTTGTGTCTCACAGATTGATTAACAGTGGTGCGTGTGCTGCTCTCGCGACTACCAAACGAACCATTTTGACGGTTGTTAGGCAATGCGTTGTTGCGATTATTGTTTATATTATTGCGGCTTCCAAAAGCCCCACGGTTGTTGTTGTCACGCTGCGGCTGTGTCGATTGCGTACGATTGCCAAACGACTGACGGTTGCCACGTCCGTAGTCGCCACGGTTGAATCCGTCGCGCATGCCGAAATGCTGCTTACCAGGACGTGGACCGTAGTGACGACCGTCATACCATGAACGTCCATGATTGCTATGCCATGAATGTCCACCACAATAGCTTATATACACCGTCGGACGGTTGAAGTAGAAATAGTCGCGATGAGGATAGCGTGCATAAACACCGAAGCGCCAATAGCCTCCGCTAAAATAGAGCGGACGATAGAAATAGGCTGCGTCGCAGAAAGCACGATACTGCCAATCGAGCAGCACATAGCTCATGTCGAGGTTGCGATAGCGCCAGTATGACCCATATAGGTCGTCAACCGAGTTGATGCTCATCAGATAGTCGAGGTTTATCTCATAGGCAGCCTCATACTGGTCGTCGGTGAGATTTAGCTCGTAAGCCATCTTGTCGGTGAGGAACAGTGCCTGTTCGCGTGCCTGCTCGTAGCTCATGGCGTTGGATGTGAATGTAAGTGTGAACAGCAGCGCCAACATTGATATTAACCTTCTCATAATATACTTGTTTTAGAGGTTTAACTTATTGTTTACTTCTTTACACTTGCAAAATTAGTGATAGTAAGCAAGACAGCAAAGGGATTTTCCCTAAATAGGCGTGGGAAATTCCCTATTTCCTATTATTCTTCATTTCTTAATTATCACAAAAAAGGGAGAAAAACGGAGTTTCTATAGAAAAACTGGGCGTTTATTGAATAAATTTGGTCATTTACTGTGGATTTTATACTTTTGCAATCGAAAAAAGATAATAAGAGAGTTATAAAGTACACATACATCAGATTACGTTTCATACACATTAAGCAATGTTATTTACATTGAGTTCGTTAGGGGGTGGAATATAGAATGATTGAATTTAGTATTCTACTTGCGAACTCATCAAGACTACAAGGAAAAAGTAAAGAAGATTAATTTTTATGGTTTTAATCCACAGAGGTGGAAATCGTAAATGAATGAATTTTGTTGTTGATTAATAATTATTTTCGTGAGAAAATGGATTATACGGCGAGACTTCCTTTCGAAGTCTCGCCTTTTTGTTATGAGAATCTTATAGTCAAGTCTATTTGTGTTTAGTATCGTATTTTAGTGTTACAATTCCAATATACGCATTTCGGCATTATCCATGCGTTGTATCTCGTGCATCGGTCGGTTGAAAAACACCGACTGTATGGCTTTGTTGATGATGCCATGACCCACTGCCACCACAGTCATGCCGTCGTAATTACTCTTTACAAAGCGCAGAAAATCGGCGGCACGTCGACACATGGCGTCGGTGGTCTCTATATCGGGAGTCCATGGCGCATCCTTCAGGTCGGGGATATAGCGTCCTGTGAAGCTGCCCCAATCGCGCTCTCTCAGCAGTGGTGTCTGCCGTATGTGTTCAAGAGCAGCAGCGCGGTCGTTGCCAAAATGTGGCAAAGCTATCTCCAGACATGAGTCAACAGCGCGTTTCAAGTCGCTCGACACAAAAGCGTCGATTGGCTCATCCTTCAACCGTAGTCCAAGCTGCCGTGCCTGTTCCACTCCGTTGTCGGTGAGACAGCCCGGTGTCTGTCCCTGCATTATTCTATTCACATTGTCAACGGTCTCTCCGTGGCGAATGAGCAAAAGTTTACAAGTCATCTTAATTCAACATTTATATATTAAAAAGTAAAAAACATAGCATTATCATTTCAAAAAATGCTAACTTCGCACATGTTATATTCACACTAACATTCAAAACCACTGCAAATTTATAAAAAAACAAACAAATATGAGCAACAAATACAGATTTGAAGTTTGCGCCAATGGCGTGGAGAGCTGCCTGGCTGCCCAAGAAGGAGGAGCCGACCGTGTGGAACTGTGCGCAGGAATACCCGAAGGCGGCACTACACCGTCGTATGGCGAGATAAAGGTGGCGCGGCGAGTGCTCAACAAAACTCGTCTACATGTTATCATACGCCCACGAGGAGGCGACTTTCTTTATTCTCCGCTCGAAGTGGAGCGCATGGAGGAGGACATTCGCATTTGCCGTGAACTTGGAGTCGACGGAGTGGTAATAGGATGCCTTCGTGCCGACGGCACTCTCGACATCGAAGCCAACCGCCGACTTGTGGATGCAGCAAAGGGAATGTCGGTGACGTTCCACCGAGCCTTCGACCGTTGCTGCGACCCCCACACCGCACTTGAACAACTCGTCGACATGGGCATCGACCGTGTACTAACGTCTGGACAACAGCCCACTGCAGAATTGGGAGTCGACTTGCTGCGTAAACTCCAAGAACAAGCCCACGGACGCATCACCATACTCGCAGGATGCGGAGTCAACGAGCAAAACATCCGAAAGATACAGCAACTTACCGATGTGAAGGAGTTTCATTTCTCGGCACGCACACCAATGAAGAGCCACATGGAATATATCAACCCCGATGTATATATGGGAGCAAAGGATGCCGACGAAGGCACTCTGATGTACACATCAGCAGAAAGAGTAAGAGCAACGATTGAAGCAGTAAAAGACTAAAGTTTCAATAGATAAGACTTCAGATAATGATTATACCCATTCGGGTGCAAATACATAGAATTTATCTCGTATTGCACCCAAATGGGTATAATTTTTTATTTATTCGCTTCTCCAAAATCGAAATTACCTTTATCAACACCCTCGAAAACAAAAACAGAAGACTTAGGCATTGATATAGTTATTTTCTTGTCTATGTCTACAGCTTTGCCTATAGGCAGACCACTGATGCCACCCTTGCCTATGCGCTGGTCGGCAAATGAGCTGCGCAGTGTGACAGATGTATTGATATAGGCAGGAATATCGAACACCTCGCGCAATGTTGTTGTTAGCGTCTGTGCTGCAACATCTGGATTGCGCAGTGTAAGCGTGACCTTTTTGCCATTCCATGCCGCCCAACCATAGATATTGGCTTTTTCGCCATCCCAAGGATTGCCGCCTACCCAGTGGATGTCGGGCAGAACGTCGGAGTTGCGCTGTTGCCAATCCATTCCGTCGGCAAGTTGTTTCCACAATGTACCAGTCTTGCCCTTACTGTTCTTTATCTCGTCGAGCAACTTATAGTCGGTGTAAAGTTCCACCATTGACGAGCCACAGCCGAAGGCGCAACGCATCTCACGCACTATACCGTCGTAGTCCATTGTCTTTGACACGTCTCCGAAACGGGTAAGAATCACACCGTGTGTCATGAGTGTGTTGATAGGACATATCGGCGAACGGTCTACAAAGTTCTGGTGAACAAGTCGGTCGCGGTAAGTAATCCACTGTTCGCGGTCGTCGCCAACACCTATTTTTCCGAAGTCGCCCTCCTGACGCCACACAGCATCGCTCACATGGAACCAGAACGGCGAAGCCCATGTGCCAACCGTAGTATTATAGAATATGTCCTTACGCTTCTTGCGCACGTCGTTCTCAATACTGATAATAGCCTCGCAGTTTTCTATTCCAGCGTCGGTCATGTCGGGACCAACGGCTGAGAACTGTGCACTAATGCCGTCGTACTTGAAGAAACGGAAGTCGTACTTGTCAATCATGTCGCTCGAACACTTCACGAAATAGTCGTAGTAGGCAGGATTGCTGAGCTGCATGCCTCCACGTCCACGCCAATAGCCACGACGATACTCACCACTCGCTCCATATCCGCCAACAGGTCCAAGCCAAGCACCTATGCCCACACCCATCTCGCGCGCCATACGGTCGACATTCTTGAAGCCTTCGGGGAAGTTGGGGTTGAAGGTCCATGTGCCGTAGGCATCCCATCCGTCATCAAAGACAAACGCCACTGGGGCTTTGCCATATACATCATAGAATTTCTTCTTCCAATTAGCCACAACATCCTCACACTGCGTTGCTGTCATGTTGCCGCTGTAGTCGCCTTTGAGGTTATGCTTGTCATCAGCATCATACTTGCCAAGATTGCCAGGAGCGTTGTTGCGGTCGATATTCAGTTCATACCATGAATTGTATATGGTCATCGGATGCCATGCCGCTGCACGCTCGCGCTCACTGTAGGCAAGGAATGAGCGGCGTGGTTGTCCCTCTGCCACAAGTCCCACAACACTGCTGACATTCCATGTCTTGCCTGCCTTCAACGTGGTGTGGCGCACCCAGTTGCCCTCCATTGGTATAATGTCACGGTTGTTAATCGTGGCAATATCGGCAGAATCCACATTATTAGTATTGACACCCATTGGGGTCTCAAGACCTGCAAATATTTTATCGCTAAGAAGCACTGCACCGCGAGTATTTCCTACAACAACAGGAGCAGATTTTGCTTTACTGTTGTCAACGGCATAAATCATCGGCTTTATGTAGTCCATTGCCACATCCTTGTCCGACGTGATGCTCATTTCTGTGCGCAGATAGTGCGAACCGTCACGCAACACCGCACGCCATTCAACACGCATATTGCCGCGTGTAAACACAGCTTTTATTCCCTTTCCTGCAAAACGCTCAGCACCCTTGGCTGCCTGTGCGTCGGCAGTATAGGTCTCACTCGTCACGTTTTCGAGTTTCATGTCCGACGAGGTAAACTCTGTGCAGTTTGCAAGACGCACACGGAAAAGAACGTCCGACGGGAGCAAGTTCATTTCCGTACATCCGTCAAAACACAATACACCATTATTTACCGAATACGAAACTTGGAGCAGATTGTTGCCAAGAACATACTTATTCGCACTGGCATTCAATGTTGCCGTTCCAGCCTGCTTTGCCTGAGGAAACACCACTCTTTGGGCATTAGCAGATATTGGCAGTCCGCCAATAAGGCACCCCAATGCTGTAGAGCATAAAATGCCTGTATACTTTTTACTCTTTATTTTCATATCTATTTAAATTTGTTTTTTTATTGTTTTTAAGTTTTAGGCAATAAACATAAAGATAAGGCTTTCATATATCAGAAAGTTCTATATGTTATTTCTTTACGACAAAAACGCGTGTCTCGTGCGACATCACACGCCCCTTCCATTTGGAAGCGTTGCGTGCTATGTCCTTATGCTGCCATACGTCGCGGACGGTGTATTTGCCGGGAATGCCAAGATGGGCAAAGTCGGCTGTCAGCGTAAGGGGTTTGTCAGACGTATTGAGCAATGCAACAGCATGCGAGCCATCTGCAAGCTGGCGCACGAATATCTGATAGCTATCAGTCATTACCTTACGCTCGGCTGCCTTGCCAAGAGAATCCTGATTGATAGCGATAATCTCTGGGTTGAGCAATATACGGCGGTCGTCCTCCGACACATTGCGCAGGTCATTAGTCATAGCGAGAGGCGAAGCCATCATACACCACATACTCATCTGGGTCTGATATTCAGTCTGTGTACACCCTACTCCACCAAGATCGCTCGACGGTCCACCCTTACCGTTAAGGCCAACTACAAGCATATCCATATCGGGCCACTGTCCTGGACGTACATATCGGGCAAGCGGTGCTGTTACGTTCACGATATCAAGAATACCCATACCGCCTTGATTTACGACGTCTTTCCACATATCACGAACGTCGTAGGATGTACGCCAGAGTTGACCGCCTACTTCCTCACACCACTCTTCACACTGGCGCTGACCCCACTCGCAAATGCCGAGTGCAATGTTGCGACCAGACTTCTGCAAAGCATTTGCCATGGTGCGATAGCGATGGCGTGCCGTAGCACTATCTTCAGGAGCATTGCAGTAGTCATATTTCAAATAGTCAATATCCCACGAAGCAAACGTACGGGCATCCTGCTCTTCAAATCCAAGACTTGCAGTCCATCCACCACAGGTGAGCGGAGCTGCATCCGAATATATTCCGAGCTTTAGTCCCTTGGAGTGTACATAGTCGGCAAGTGCCTTTATGCCATGAGGGAATTTCACGGGGTCAGGAATAATGTTGTTGTGACGGTCGCGTCCACCCTGCCACAGGTCGTCGATAAAAATGTATTTGTAGCCGGCATCGCGAAAACCGCCTTCTACCATAGCATCGGCTGTCTCACGAATAAGTTGTTCGTTGATGTTGCCTTGAAACAAATTCCATGTCATCCATCCCATTGGAGGAAGCGGAGTAAGTTGATTACGCGGAGTTGTCTGTGCTGACGCAAAGAGCGACAACAACAGCAAGGCAGAAGAAATAAATAGTGATTTTTTCATATCTTTGATTGTTTTATAAAACGGTTCGTATGCCAATTTCTCCCACACAAACGAAATTTTTCTCCAATACTCCTTTCACCACCCATTTCATATAACGGGCATCACAAGGCTGCTTTAACCTGATTTCCTGTGGCACCAATGTTTGGCGGATATTCTGGAAGACACCTTTTGCCACATTCTGCCAATCGTTGCCGTCCTTACTGAGATAAATCTCATAGCTCTCGATAGCTCCATTTACATTTCGCCACATGTCCTGGCGAGGAGTGTATACCAATTCGGCAACAGGCTGAACGGTTCCCATATCTATCACCAGCTGGTCGGACGTGAAAGGCGTGTCGCCCTGAGGAGCTGTCTGGTAGAAAGTAGTGGCATCGTCATCAATCATCTGGTTGGCTTTAGGATCAGTTGGCACTATTACTTTCCACATTTTCTTGCACTGTTCGAAAGCTACTGTCGAAACCTCTCCCTGCTTGCCATCCTCTGCAAACACCGAAGCTCTGACAAACCCCTGATGTTCGAAAGGGAAAGGAGCTTTATATTCTGGCGAACTTACGGTTGGTTCGGAGCCATCGGTAGTGTAACGTATAGAATAGGCAGGGCGATCGGTTCGGATAGTGACCATTCCCTCCTTGCTGCGTGAAATCTGTGGCGACTCCAAATTGACAGCCTCCTTGAACAGACTCACTTCACTCACAGCCAATGCCACAGGCGCATAAAAGCGCAGACGCAGTCTATCGGTGTTCTGATTCTCTGTCAAACGTATTATACGGCAAGCACCAATACTGGTTGCTCCAGCTATTTCCTTCCACTGTCCAGCCTCCCAAGCATCAACTTTTACGGAATCCAATCGCTGTCCCAACCTTATATTCTCGCGTACTTTGATCAAGTTGAACTCGCGTCTTTCGGGCAATTCAATTTTAAGCGAGCCACTGGTCACAGAGTCATCGGTTGCCCAATAGCTATAACGGTCGTCGTCGAGAAGCTGAGCCACTCCATATTTGCGGTTGGCTTTAGCACGCACGTTCGAGGCCGTCAGTTTAGCTCCTGCTATGAGATTCTTCCCGAAAGTCTCGTCCATAAATGCAGCAAAGCCTTCCATTGCCTTCACATCTCTCCATTCCATTGTTCCCTTAGGTGTCAAGGGTATACACATGTCGAAACACTGTCCCATACCAACACTCGAAAGATATATGTCAAAGAGTTTCTGAGGACTCTTGGTTGTCAGGCTGTCCATAGAGTGATAGGCAAAGCGGCTTTTCAATGAGAAATCGCATTCAGCTGGTATCCAGTATTTGCCATTACGGCATCCCTCGTTGATTGCCTTGTTCCACTCTATCTTGCTGCTTGGAGTAGGACGCCCGTTCCAGTTCTTCTCAGGATACATTGTGCACCAGCATGTGTTGGAATACTGGCCTGCATATCCTCGCTCATTGCCTACCCAACGTATATCAGGACCTGGGTCGTTGAAGATAACGGCTTTCGGCTGCAACTTGCGCACAATGGCATAAATATTATCCCAGTCGTAATACGAGAGGAATCCGCCCCGATACTCATTGGCTCCACCATAATAACCTTCGCCTCCCTCGCCAGGAGCACCATCAAACCAAAGAGTGAACAACTCTCCATAATTTGTACACAACTCCGTAAGCTGACGCTTATACATATCCAAGTATTCTGGGCTACCGAAACAAGCGGCATTTCTATCCCATGGCGAGAGATACAATCCCAACTTCAGTCCATGTTTACGGCAGGCAGCCGCCCACTCGCCAACAAAGTCGCCTTTGCCCCCTTTCCATTTGGAATTGGAGATGTTATACTCAGTAGTCTTACTGGGCCACATGCAGAATCCACCATGATGCTTGGCATTGATAAGAAAGCCTTTTGACCCGGCTTTCTTTGCAAGAAGTACTATCTCCTCTGGATTAAAGTCAACGGGATTTACCAAATCGGGCGACTCGTTGCCCCATCCCCAGTGTATGTCGAGGGCGTTGTTCTGATTGAACTCAATCATATTGTACATTTCCATCTCGTGCCATGCCTGCAGACGCTCAGAAGGCAACGCACCATAAGGTTCGGGAGGAGCCACCGAGCTCGACCCACAGGCTAACAATCCCATGATGCAGGCAAAGAGTCCAATCCTGCAACTTTTTTTCCAGATTTCCTTCATCTTGATTTTTCGATTTTAATTAGTTGTGATTGTTGTTTAATTAGTATCATTGTCTTAATGGTTTGCCTTTTTATTGTAGTAGTAAGTGCAAAGGTAAGAAAAAACTCGCGAAAGACAAGCATGCTTTTATTACTTTAATCTTTCGCGAGTTATCAAATGTTATTTTTTACTTTTAGTATTTAGTTCTTTACCGAAGTCTTTACTTCAGCACCTCAATAGCACGCTGTAGACGCTTCAAGGTCTCCTCCTTGCCGAGGAACGCTGAGATGTCGAACATGCCAGGACCCTTACCTATACCTACGAGAGCAAGACGGAAGGCGTTCATCACGTCGCCAAGCTTGTAGCCCTTGTCCTCAACCCACTTGAGCACAACAGGCTCCTGACCCTCTACAGAGAAGTCGTCGATGGCATTCAACACTTCGGCAAGCTCGCCCATAACACGGGCTGAGTCTTCCTTCCAACGCTTCTTCACGGTCTTGGCATCGTATTCTGTTGGGGCAATGAAGAAGAACGAACACAGAGGCCAAAGTTCCTTCACAAAGTTAACACGATCCTTCATCATCGACACAACCTTGGTGACACGCTCCATAGACTCGTCCACTCCGTTGCCAGCTACTATTGGCGCAAAAAGATTGGCAATCTCTTCGTTCGACTTGCGCAGTATGTATTCGTGATTGAACCAGATGCCTTTTTGATAGTCGAAGCGCGCTCCTGCCTTTGAACACTTATGTATGTCGAACAACTCCACAAGCTCGTCGAGCGAAAAGATTTCCTGTTCGGTGCCAGGATTCCAGCCAAGCAGAGCGAGGAAGTTGATAACAGCCTCGGGGAAGTAGCCACTCTCGCGGAAGCCCGACGATACCTCTCCAGTCTTCGGGTCGTGCCATTCAAGCGGGAATACGGGGAAACCCAGACGGTCGCCGTCGCGCTTCGACAGCTTGCCCTTGCCTTCGGGCTTGAGAAGCAGCGGCAGGTGGGCAAATGTAGGCATTGTGTCCTCCCAGCCGAAAGCACGGTAGAGAAGTACATGGAGCGGAGCCGACGGCAACCACTCCTCGCCACGAATCACGTGGGTTATCTCCATCAAGTGGTCGTCGACGATGTTTGCAAGGTGATAGGTTGGCAACTCGTCGGCACTCTTATATAGCACCTTGTCGTCGAGGATGTCGCTCTTAATCTTCACGTCGCCGCGAATCATGTCGTTAACATGCACCTCAATACCAGGCTCCACCTTGAAGCGTACAACATACTGCTGTCCGTCGCTGATGCGCTGCTCTACCTCCTCTTTCGAGAGAGTAAGCGAGTTGGTCATCTGCATACGTGTGTGGGCGTCGTACTGGAAATTCTGAATCTCGGCACGCTTTGCCTCAAGCTCCTCAGGAGTGTCGAAGGCTATGTAAGCCTTGCCATCTGCCATGAGTTGGTCGACATACTTCTTATAGATGGCACGGCGCTCGCTCTGACGATAAGGACCGTGGTTGCCACCAAACGAAACACCCTCGTCGAACTTGATGCCGAGCCAGCGAAACGACTCGATAATATATTCCTCGGCTCCAGGTACAAAACGGTTGGAGTCGGTGTCCTCAATGCGGAACACAAGATCGCCGCCGTGCTGGCGAGCGAAGAGATAGTTATACAATGCTGTACGCACACCACCGATGTGCAATGCGCCCGTAGGACTTGGTGCGAAGCGCACTCTTACTTTTCTATCAGACATATATGTGTTATATTTAATATTTTTGATGCAAAGGTACGATAAATTTCCCTATTTTGACATTTTTTTTGTAATATTGCAGTCCAAACTTATAATATAACAATCTATGAACAGATTTAGCAACAGCAACAACCGCTTTTGGCGCAACCTGCTCACCCGTTTCGCACTGGTCGTAGTCACTGTGACGGTCATCGTGTGGGCACTGCCGCGCAACGAGGGCCAACGATTCAAGTACGACATCGGCAAACCGTGGATGTACGGGTCGTTCATAGCCAAGTTCGATTTCCCCATCTACAAGACCGACGAGGCCATCAAGGCACAAGAGGACTCATTGCTCGAGACCTACCAGCCTTATTACAACTACGACAAGTCGGTGGAGGCAAAACAAGTGGAGAAATTCACAAGCGACTACCACAACGGCATCCCCGGACTGCCACACGAGTATTTGGGCATAATAGCCCAGCGACTTCACAATCTCTATCAGGCAGGCATCATGGACACGCCCGAATACAACGAAATCTATCGCGACTCCACAACCCAGGTGCGCGTAGTGATGGGCAACAAGGCACAGAGCATACCGCTCAGCAACTTATACTCCACACTTTCTGCCTACGAGCAGCTGTTCCTCGACGAGCGCATCGCCGACCAACGCCCCATATTGCAACGCTGCAACCTCAACAACTACATTGAGCCCAACCTTGTCTACGACAAGCCACGCTCAGAAACCGAGCGCAACGACCTGCTATCGTCAATACCACCGGCAAGTGGCATGGTGATGAGCGGACAGAAGGTTATCGACCGTGGCGACATTGTTGACGAATATACCTATCGTGTGCTCAACTCGTTCGAGCGCGAACTACGGCGCCGCTCGGCATCACAAGAAGAGATTGCAAACACACTGATTGGACAAATTGTGTTCGTGACGCTAATGGTAGTACTCTTCACACTCTATCTTGCTCTATTCCGACGCGACTATTTCAACAAGCCACGCTCCATAGCCATGCTCTATTCGCTCATCACAATGTTCCCTGTGGTGGTGTCGATGATGGTGCGCCACAACATCATGAGTGTATACATCATACCATTTGCCATGGCACCTATATTCGTGCGTGTGTTCATGGACTCGCGCACGGCTTTCGTAGAGCATGTGACAATGATTCTCATCTGCACCACCGCCGTGAGATACCAGTACGAATTCATCATCATCCAACTTGTAGCCGGACTCATCGCCATATACTCGCTACGCGAGCTAACACGACGGGCGCAGGTGTTCAAGACCGGCATTCTCGTAGCTGTGGGTAGCACCGTGGTCTACTTCGCAATGCAGATGATGCAGGACAACGACTTCACATTGATGGATCACGACATGTACTATCACTTCGTAGTGAACGGAGTGTTGCTGCTCCTGTCATATCCGCTGATGTATATCATCGAAAAAATGTTCGGATTCGTGTCGAGTGTCACACTGTTTGAGTTGTCGAACACCAACCGCGGCATACTGCGCAACCTATCGGAGATAGCACCTGGCACCTTCCAGCACTCCATAACCGTTGGCAACCTCGCAGCCGAAATTGCCAACAAGATTGGAGCCAACTCGCTGCTTGTGCGTACTGGCGCACTCTATCACGACATAGGAAAAATGACCGACCCCGTGTTCTTCACCGAAAACCAAGCTGGTGTTAACCCCCACGACAACATGCCATACAACGAGAGTGCACGCATCGTTATCAATCATGTCACCGAAGGAGTGAAGATTGCAGAGCGCGAGAACCTGCCAAGCATCATACGCGACTTTATCTTAACCCACCATGGCAACGGCATGACAAAGTATTTCTACATAAAATACAAAAACGAGCATCCTGATGAGGAGGTCGACCCCATACCGTTCCAATATCCCGGACCAAACCCCTTCACTCGCGAGCAAGCCATCCTAATGATTGCCGATGGTGTGGAGGCTGCTTCGCGCTCTCTGCCCGAATACACCGAGGAAAGCATATCGTGCCTCGTTAACAAAATCATCGACGGCGACGTGAGCGAAGGCTACTTCAAGGAATGCCCAATCACTTTCCGCGACATTGCCCTGGCTAAACTCGTACTCATCGAACGCCTCAAGGCTATATACCACACACGTATATCCTACCCAGAGGCGAAAAAGGCATAAACAGCCACAAAGTAAAGAAGACATAAAAAAGGGATAACTACACCATGAATACAGAAAATTCTAAAAAAAGCGAGCCTTCGATTTCATATAGAACTGCATCCGTCAGCGATATGACCGTTGGCTCGCCTCTACGTCAAATCACAAAGTTTGCCCTGCCACTGATATTGGGCTACATACTACAACAGATGTATCTCGTGATTGATGCCGCCATCGTGGGCACCTGGTGTATGGCAGATGAAATGTTTTGGTGAAAAAATCTGCCATAAGTGACATAAGCGCTGCAATATACTTATTATCAGTGGTTTAACGAATGGTAGATACATGTCACTTTCGAGTTTTTAGGTGGAAATGTGCCAGCCTGAGGTGAATATCTACCAACTATAGTTAAGAGACATTCAGAGAGGACACCAATTGTTTGTGGTTCTGGTATCACTCGTATCAGGTTCTGGTAATACTCGTATCAGGTTCTGGTAACACTCGTTTCAAGTTCTGGTAACACTCGTTTCTGGTTCTGGTATCAGTTGTTTTGGATTCCTGAAATGTTTATTTTCGATATTGACACCATGTGCATAATTTTTCTTAAAAGTACAATAAAAGCTGACACCTTAAGAAAAGTATCAGCCCTTATTTATTATTTGCTTATTAAAATAAAAAACTCTATGGTTCCACATCCCATTGTACAGGAACATTCTTCATCATAATATAGCCTGTTGTGTTAGCATCGATATATAGTCCGAGTTTTACCACCTGCAACACTTTAGCAGTCTTCTTAACATTTATGAATAAATCGTATGGACTTTCAAGTTTCAGTTTGACAAAAACCCCCTCGCTGACATCATAGCTTTCGGATGTTGTCTGACTGTCAGAACTGTAAGCTTCGCCATCCTGATCTACACACATAGTGTTGCTGGCAACATCAGACCCAGGGAACTGTCCTCTGCCTCCAAAACTAATGCGCGACTTATTGGCTTTCATCATAACTTTCAGCACAAGAGACACCGTACCATAATTCTCCGATGTACTTTTTCCATAGGCACCTACAAGCTGAATATCTACAGCCTTACTGAAAGGATTTAGGATGACAGAGCCTGATTCTGTAGTGGTGGAACTTACAACAAACTCTGATGGCAGTGTCTTATTGTCGTATTTACTTCCACCCTTAACATCACCTTTTTTATCAGCAACTGTCTCAACCGTCTTGCCAACCTTCTTAAGCAATTTTCCTAACTGTGCATTAGCAGGCTGTACCGTAAAAAATAACATTACTAATGCCATGAACAATTTAATACATTTCTTCATCATAGTCTTAATTTTTGTAGATTAATAAATCATATAATTGGTTTTGCAAATATAGTGAAAAAATATGAGACGGCTTCTTCTTTTATAAAATTAATTATTAAGTATGCTCATCTTTATATATGAGCGGCAATCTATAGGAGGATATGGCAAGAGTCAAAACAAATGAGCGTATGCACCCATTGGAATGAGAGCTCGTACCAATTGATGCTAACGCGCGAAAGAAGCAGAATTATGTAACAAATACATTACTTTTTTCGTAAGTATGTGGTCATATTTATCTTTATATATGAGTGGCAATCTGTGAGAGTGTGTCACAGCCCGCATTTGTTTGACTTTTGATACACCCTTATATGTAAAGATAATTCGGAACTATTACTTAAAAACGATGGGATGCAGTCTATACACTGCATCTTTATGACGAATTATGCAGTGTATAGGTTGCATGTTTAGGGTAATTTATGCAGTGTATGGACTGCATGTTTACGGAAAAGTTGAAGTTTATATCATTTATTTATGCTATCTTTGCAATCATAACAGTATAAATACAAAGATTATGGACAAGAATGTTATAAAGCAAATCATACTTTGGCAGCAAGAATTTGTGGGCAAAGTGAAACTACAAGGACGCAACATAAGTTTGGAGGAAAATGCAAACTATGTGTTGGTTGGCATTCGTCGTGCAGGCAAGTCGTACATGCTTTATCAGAAGATTCAAGATCTTGTGGCTAAAGGACATTCTTTGGAAGAAATCCTGTTTATCAACTTTGAGGACGAACGTATCACCGACATCCGCAAGGAAGAGTTGCACCTTATACTTGAGGCTTACCGTGAAATGTTCAGTCATCAACCTATCATCTTCCTCGATGAAATACAGAACGTAGAAGGATGGGAACATTTTGCCCGCCGATTAGCAGACGAGAAGTATCGTGTATACATCACCGGAAGCAATGCCCACATGCTTAGTCGCGAGATAAGCTCTACATTGGGGGGAAGATATCTGACAAAGGAGATACATCCCTTCTCTTTCGAGGAATATCTGGAATACCGACATGTGCATCTTACGAAATTCTGGGAACTGTCGCCTATAAAGAATGATGTATTAAGACTGTTTTCCGATTATTTCTACTATGGCGGACTGTCGGAGGTTTTCAACATGCAAGACAAGAAGTCGTGGCTTCAGTCGCTTTATCAAAAAATTCTGTACTCAGACATCGTTATAAAAAAAGGTGTAAGGAATGAGCGCAGTCTTCGCTTGCTTATAAGGAAATTGGCTGACAGCGTTATGCAACCCACTGCAATTAAACGCCTACAAAACATTCTGCAAGGAGACGGTACAAAAATAGCAAGAGAAACCATAGCTTCATATCTCGACTATCTGCACGAGTCGTTCCTAACATTCAGCATCAGTTGCTTCACCGACTCTATCACCGAACGTGAAACTATAAAGAAGCATTACTTCTACGACAACGGCATTCTAAACCTGTTTCTCTTCCAGCCAGAGACAAAGTTATTAGAGAATATTGTAGCCATACAACTATACAAGAAGTATGGCGAGGACTTGTATTATTACAACAAAAACATGGAGGTCGACTTCTGTGTGCCTAAAGACGGATTGCTCGTTCAGGTGTCTTATCGCATGACTGAAGACGCAACTCGTAACCGGGAAATCTCTGCGCTGCAAAAAGTAGGAAAGTTCCTTAATGCAAAGAAATGCATGATAATAACTTACGATAAAGAAGAGACAATACCATCAGCCGAACTAGGGGTGGATATTGAGGTGGTGTCGGTGTATAAGTTTTTGCTGGCAGAATAATACCTATAGGTAGCGTAAACAGAAATATGTCACATATCTGTTTACACTACCTATGTCAACAATATCTACATATAAGCCTTAGCAAGCTGCCATAAATGTAACAACAACCTCTATATCAACAATAATAGGGTATCAATCCAAGAAATTCAGCGTCTGCAATTTTCTTCTTGCTAAAGGATGGCCTTCTCTGTAAGCTACACGATAATATTGCTTTGCCTTTTCTACATTCTTCTCTACTCCACGTCCAAACTCCAAAGCTTCGCCAACACGATAATAGGCATAAGGAACAAGCTATGATATGAGCACATAAGACTCCAATTAAGAACATACCACACATTCCCAACCAATTATTAGCAAAGGATGCCACTTCGCATCCTACAGCAACAACCAAAATTATTGACCATCCCTTTATGGTGTTTTTGGCATAATTCGGATAATAAAACAACTTGTCAGACATTTATAAGAAAATATATGACAGACAAATTTGTGCAGTCAGAAACTGCACAAATAGGATTGGAACAGGAGAACGCCATAA
>CAKPZC010000006.1 GCA_934203355.1 uncultured Prevotella sp.
GTTATGACCTCGTTCTTCGTAAAGACTCCATTAGGAGGCAATGGCATTATGCAGTACGACTATTGGCTCAACGACAACGAGGCAAACCGCCAGATAGTAAAACTTGACAAGCGTGTTAGCCCATTGCAGATAGTAAAGTTGATGCCTGTAGAGACAATGCCGATACGCAGCAGTTGTTTCCATTTCGAGGTTGGCAAGGAAGGCAAGCCTATGATGTATGCCAAGAACGACATACACTTTTCCTTTTTTGATGCTTCAAACCGACGTTTGGATGACACGCGCCAGTTTGTTGACTATAGAGTGTCACAAGCTATCGACGATGTTGCAGTGCTACAGACTACTCAGTCGTTTGAGCGTATAGGCGAGAATAATGTCAAGTGGTACAGTTTGAAAGCTGAAAGAGGCGATAGTGTGGCATTCAAGTGTTCGCAGGCTACATCAATTCAGTTGTTCTCTGCGTCAGGTGAGGAACTTTATAAAGCCAATGGATCTGAGTCGGTTGTCCTGGGTGGTACTCATATAAAAACTAATGGTACATACTATCTGGCTTTGCACGATGTTACGGGAACAAGAGACGAAAACTTGACATTGGATTATACACACATCAACAAGTTTGATTTGTTTGAAACCTCTGCTAAAGCTCTTGGAGTAATGCCTTGCATACAGATAATGGAACTTGATGGCAATGGATTCGACAATCTTAAATCTGCCTCGCTCGTAATGGGAGAGAATACAATAAATGTAAGCTCTATTGTCAGCACCGATAAGTCGAAGGCAAAGTTGTATATGAAGCTTGATGGCAAGGAGGCTTATGGCAAGTATGACCTTGTGTTGAACTTTGATGATGGCGAGAGCAAAGGTACTTTGAAGCGAGAAGGATACGTAGAACTTGAACCTGCAAGTTTCGATGATATTGAAGTGACAATTACAGATCCAAGAATTGTTGCCGATCCATATCCTGTAACAATTACTCTTACCAATAAGAGCAATATCAGCTATCAGGCTATTCCGTTCTTCTTTGGCGTAGACCATGCCGATGGCATGACGAGTGTGAAATACATGAACTTCGCCGTAGGATGCAATAAGGAATTATACGAAAATGGATTGCAGTTGAGTTTTGACTATGACAACTTCAGAGGTAACAACAGCAAGACCAAGATAGTGCCTACTATCATTCCTGAAATGTTGCCGGGTCAAACCTTGACATTCACTCTTGGCGTAAAGACAGGCGACCATCAAGAGTTTAATACATATGCATGGATTGAGACTCCATGGAATCTTAAGGGTCCTGAAGCTACAGAGTATATAGCCAATAACTACTATCACTCGCCAAGCAATGGAAAAGCAAAGGTTGCCAAAGCACCTGCTATCTCTGGTATTTTCGACGGTTGCGCTGACGATCCGTGCAGTCTTGCAGAGCGTGGAGGATGGGCTTCACAGTGTACTTGTGGCACATCGTTGGCGTTGGGAGGTACATTAGGTGGCATACAGAATGCTTTGCAGAATCAACACAACCAGGCGATGAGACAGCAGTTGGCACAAAGTGGACTGTTTGATAATCCTAATGATTATTTCCCGGATAATTACCTTCCAAACCCTGCTGATTTGTATTGGTATTGGTTGCAACACTGTATACCAGGACAGGCAGGCCGAGTGGTATCAACCTATAATTCTCAGAGGGAAATGTTGAACAATCCTAACTGTAAGGATCCGAATCCGCATTTGTGCAATCCGTATAATCCTGGCGACCCGAATGAGATGCATGGCTATCTGTCAGAGGCTGGCAGCAAGTACATCAGCAACAATGTGAAGGAAGTTGGCTATACAATCGAGTTTGAGAATGACCCGAAGATAGCCAATGCATCAGCACATAAGATAGTTGTTACCAACAATCTTGATGCTCAAGTATTTGATTTGAATACTTTCAAACCGACAAGAGTACAGATTGGTGACAAGGTTATTGAGTTGGATGGTGAGCCAAACTTCACAAAGACAATTGACATGCGTCCTGCTATAAATGCTATAGCTGAGGTGAATTTGGATTATGATTCAAAGACAGGAAAAGCCAAGTGGACAATAATTTCGCTCGACCCGATGACAATGGAGGAGACATACGATATTATGCAAGGTGTGTTGCCTGTCAATAATGGTGGCAATGGTGTAGGTTTCTTAAGCTACAATATAGGTATTAAGAAGCAGATGGAGGATGGCGACGAAATCAGCAACAGCGCATCCATCATATTCGACTTTGAGGAGCCGATAGAGACACCAGTCTGGACCAACGTTGTTGATGCCGTTGCTCCGCAGAGTGAGATAACGTTCGCTGCTTCGCAAGATGGTGTAGTAACGCTCCGCTTTAATGCAGAGGACAACCGTTCGGGCGTATGGAAGTATAATTTATATGTACAGGACACAGAGGGAGGCAAGTGGACAAAGGTTGAGGACGAGATAAAGACTCCTGAATATAAGTTCAAGGGCAATAATGGTTTCGACTATGGATTCTGTGTTATGGCTGTCGATTCAGCAGGTAATGTTGAGCAGAAGGAGCTGACAAGAGAAATAAGTCAGGCTACATTCAAGAATGGTGATGCCAACGGCGACGGTAAGGTGAACTCCGAGGACATATCGCTTGCAGTGGAGTATTACGTTAAGGGCCATGCTGCTTTGAATTTTGCGGCTACAGATGTAAACAAGGATGGAAAGATTAATTCTGAAGACATTTCCTTGATTGTGGATATATACACATCATCGTCGCTCAATAACCAGAATAATAAGGTTCGAAGAAGAAAATCAATAAATAAACAATTACGTAATGAAAACAATTAAATTAATTATCTTGATGCTTGTGCTTTATATAGCAAGAGCGTCAGCCTTTTCGACAGACAACACGTTAAGTGTGTGGATGGACCAAAAGGTGGAACTGACAGCTGACGGAAAAACCGTTACAAAGTTAACTATTTACGAGTACGACCCTAATGTCAATTACATCTCGTTTAATATGGCTCTCTTTGTACCAAAAGGCACTAAGATACATCAGCGCAAGGAGGGACGTAAGTATGTAGACGACATTAAACTTAATGAAGATCGTGCTACAGACCACACAATATCTTGTGGTATGCCCGATGATCATACTATAAAAATCATAGCATTTAGTATGACTAACGACCAGTTCTATCCTGATACGGAGGATGGCACCATTGTAAAGGAGCTACTTTCTATCAATCTCGTTTGTGACGAGAATGCTATAAACGGTAGTTATCGTGTGGAGATGCTTGACGTTAACTTCACCTATCGTGATAATGATTCAAAAATCACAAGCAATGGTATCGATCACATAGAATATTCTGACTTTACCGTTACTGGCGGACAGGATTTTCCTGGTATCGACTACACTATGACTTCTGCTGGTTATGGCACATTAATACTTCCGTTCAACTGTGAGATACCAAAGGGTTTGACTGCTTTTGAGTGCAACGGTGTTGACAACGATAATATGCTCATGTTGAATAGTGTGAATTCCTTTGCAGCTAATACGCCGTATATTGTCAAGGGAACTCCTGATACATATCATTTCAATGGAGTGTACAGTGCCCTCTTTGATGAATATTCTACAAAATACATGACAGGAGTATACGTAGACAAGAAAGTGCCAGTAGATGCTTATGTTTTGCAGAATCAAAAGGAAGATGGTTTGGCATTCTACCGTGTGTATGACTCGCAAGAGGTGACACTTCCTGAATATCGTTGTTATTTGAACAAATTTGGTGACAATGCTGCAAAATGCATAAAGTTCCCTGATATGGATAAACCAACAGGTATTGAAACTGTGGTTCCAGTTGAAAATAAAAATGTAGATGTATTTACAACTTCTGGTGTCATGGTGAGAAGCAACGTGAACAGCAATGTGGCTCTTGATGGTCTTCCATCTGGTGTCTATATTATTAACAATAAGAAGGTAATTAAAAAATAAGTATAGCAATGAAAAAGAATATTTATGTAAAGCCGACGATTAAAGAAATTGAAATCGGTAACAGCTGTTCATTATTGGCAGGTTCAATTGGTGTTAGTAACGGTAAGGCTGATGGCACAACACCTCTTTCTTTGGATGAAGAAGATTCCGATGGTGGTGGCTTTGGTAGCAAAGAGTGTTGGTAATGATACTACTTAATTTAAGTAATTAATTATTACGACATAAATGAAAGCGGCAAGGTAGACGTGATGTCCACCTTGCCGCTAAATTTTTATTTTTATATATGAGCTACTTTCTATAGTAGAAGTATTAGGCAAGAGTAAAAAACAAAGCGGGCTGAAAGCTCGCTTTGTATGAGTTTTGACTTTATCCTCCTATATATGTAATGATAATTCTGAACTGTAACTTATCATATTATTCTTGCTCATACCTTAATTGTATATGACTTATTTCTATTGCCTCCATGAGCTTCCAAGTAACCGAACTCTGTCAGCTGTCGTAAATAGCGTTTGGCTGTGGTTTCTGTCAAGCCTAATTGAGTGACAAGTTGCTCTGTTCTGATTTCTTCTTTGTCGGCCATAAATTCGATAATATCGGCCAGTTTGCCAGCTAAAGTAGGCTTTATCGACCATTTATCGACCATTTCTTGCTGAATTCTTGCTTTATCGACCATTTCTTCTGATGTAGATATAAGGAATTGGTCGATATCTTGCTGTAGATGTTCGCAATGAAGTTTCGCCATACAGTTGATGAAGATGTCTGTGTCCTCAGCTTCCCTTGTGTCAATGAGAGCTTGGATGTATTCTGCTTTATCTTCCTTATATACCTTTGTTGGCAATACATCATATTCCATTTGCAGAAGGTTCATAAGCAGGCGGCTTGTCCTCCCATTTCCATCTGCCCACGGATGGATGGTTACAAGTTCGTAGTGCGCCCAAAAACTCAGCTCATATATAGACAATTCATCAGTTGTATTTATAGCTTTGCGACGTTTATTAAGTTCTTCACAAAAATCTTTCAGTTTCATAGGTACCTTCATCCAGTTCATATACGACCTTCCGCCTGCTCCTGCTGTAACATTTAGTTTGCGAAGTTCTCCTTTCGAGGCATCAAAGCTACCGCCTAATGAATTATATTCTCCGCCAGTTCGTGCCATCACTTTTGCAGCAAGAGTTACAAGAGATTCCACGGTGATGTCCTCATGATGCTTTATCCAAATACGGCCATAGTCGTAGGCTGCCTTCAAATCGAGGTTCATCAACTGTTCTATCAAAGGCTTTCCTTTTGCCGTAATACCTTCGTCGAAGAGCAGCTGAGCTTCCACCTCAGTCACGGTACTGCCTTCTATGGCTGTACTATGGGTAATGATAGAGTACAGATAGAACTTTTCGTAGTCTATCTGGTCTGAGATGCCTAACTCCTTATGGCGTTTAAGCAATCTCTCCATGTTATCTTTTATCTCTTGTTTCATTACTTTCTTAATTTGATGATGCATATCCTTTCTCAGTACCTCTTTCAGTATCATCTAACTGGTACTGGAGTTTCATATAGGATGGTACTGGAGTTTCAGTTAGCTGGTACTGGAGTGTTACTTATGTGGTACTGGCATGTTACTTATGTGGTACTGGCATGTTACTTATGTGGTACTGGCATGTTACTTATATGACATGGTCATATGTTTGTCAGAAAGATTTGTAACTTTCAATATCAGAAGACCCTTTGATTTTACTGTTATGTTCCTAATCATTGTTCATCAAATACGAGCAGTACTTATTGAGCAGATTAGGCAATGGTAGATCTCCCTTTTGGTAACGCTCTGCATCGAGTGGCAATATTCTTTCACAAACCTTTCTATGACCTTTGAATAGGGCACTGAGATATGGTATGCCATTCTCTTGGGTAATACGCATATCGGTAAAGAATTGTGTGAGGTCCTCTGCATCAAAGACAATGGAATAGCTTGGTCGTTTGGCTCCTGGAATGTCTTCTACCAATATGTTCTTGCTGACGAGGTCTTGTATGTCACGTATGGCTGTGTCTTTGGAACACTTAGCCAAGGATGCCCAAGTCTTAGACGTTATCTTTGCCTCATAGCCATCAAGGAAGAGATTGAGCATTTGTGTCTGTCGCTCCGTCATAGGTATGGATGCAGCCTTCTGCCAAAAGAAACTTTTGTTTAAGATGGTGGTAACAATGGTTTCTGCTTCATCGAGCGCATCAATCAGTTTCTTCATATACCATACCAACCATTCTGTGATGTCGCCATCGCCACGTTGCATACGTTCAAGAATGTCGTAATAGTGGTTCTTGTCTTTATTGATTTGAGACGAAATATTATAGAAACGCAACTCGCTATTCTCACCACGTGCCAAAAGCATGTCGGAGATAATACGAGCTAGTCGCCCATTGCCATCTTCGAAAGGATGTATGCTTACAAACCAGAAGTGAGCTATGGCAGAACGGATAACGCTACCAACTGTGTCTTCGCCATCAAACCATGCTATAAATTTTTGCATCTCGCTTTCTACAAGATTAGGAGAAGGGGCTACATAATGTATCTTCTCACGGCCAAACATGCCACTGACAATATGTTCCTCGTTTGTGCGGTATTGTCCAATCTCTATTTGGCTACCTTCGCTAAAACCAGTCGGAAAAAAAGCCGCTTGCCAAGCACAGAGTTTCTCTTTACAGAGAGGTTGGTCATAGTTCTGCACGGCTTCGAGCATTACACTAACCACAGAGTCAACATAATGAGAAGGAGCTGTATATTTCACGTTTTCAATTCCCAGTTTTCTAGCGATTGAAGAACGCACCTGTTCCTCATTCAGACGTATGCCTTCAATTTCTGAAGAATATACTACATCATGTGTCAAGTTCTCTGCCATGGCTCGGAGTTTGCTGTCAAAACCGAGCGAGCTCAATCTGCCGTAAAGCAAACCTTGCTTACGACATACTATTTCCTGAAGTATTGATACCTCAGAAGCATCCCAACGGAAGTTTGTCCAATTATCTCTTTCGTGTATATACATAAAATATTTGTTCTATGTGCGACAAAAATAATAAAATAATGTCGAATCGCCAAATAAGCTCGTAAAATACCGCATATTTTGCGACGTTTATTTAAAATAATCATCGCATAGCTCAAAAATCTATCGCTATCTATGGAAATGTGCCAGCCTGATGATTGTTTTATTCCTTTCCTGTTGCTTCTTTTATCACAGCCAATATTTCTTCGCCATATTTTTCGGCTTTCACTTTTCCGCAGAATGGTATGCGTGCGAGGGCGTCTTTGTCCTCGGGCAATAGATTGGCAATAGCTATGATTGCCTTTTGTTGCAGTATGCAATATGCTGGCATGTGAGCGTTCAGAGCTCGTTGTCGACGCCATTCAGTCAGTGCGCCGAACACTATCGGATGGAGTATTTTTGGCTCAGACGGTGTGGATGGAGCGGTGGTTGGATTGACGGTTGTTGATGCAGCCTTGACGGTTGTTGATGCAGCCTTGACGGTTGTTGATGCAGCCTTGACGGTTGTCGATGCAGCCTTGACAGTGGTTGTTTCTAGGTGTGGTTTGCGCTCGGTTTTGCTTGTCTTGAGGGCTTTAGTAGCGTCTTTGCCAGTCAACACAACTGCTCGTTGGTGCAGATAGGCGTTTAGTTGAAAACCTTCGTCCTTCACGAAGTTCAGCAATGCACGTTTTTGCATTACCACTTCCTTGAGTGTGGCGAGCAGTTCGGTCATTTGTTTCTTCACTTCTTTAGTGTCGGTCTTCACTTCGGTTGTCTTCACCAGTTGCTCTATGTCTGATATTGTGCGTGCAAAATAAGTTGCGCCTTTGGTGAGTCGTTCCTGCAAGTGTTGGTCGTCTTGATAGTCGGCTGTGGATATGACAATCTGGTTGTATTGCAGTTTAAACCTTTCTGCCACATCATAGAGTTTGTCTTTGATAGTGGCGAGTCGCGCTTTGTATTCTATGATGAGTTTGGGGTAGGTGCGGCGGAAATGTCCCATCAGTATATCCAGCACACGGCTGAACGAGTCCATGAGCGGTCGGAAGTCGAACAGTTCGCTCACCACCGACAGATAGTAGTCGCGCTGCAACTGTCCTATCTGTTCCTCTGTGGGTGTATGTTCTACCGCATGATTAATAAAGTCGTCCACTGCTCCGTCGCGTATTATTGCCGATTGTGGCAGTGGAGCACTCAGCACCAGACCTTCGAGTGTGCGGCATCGCGACAGAGCCACGTAGGTCTGTCCATGTGTGAAGGCTCGCTGCACGTCGATGACGGCTCGGTCGAATGTCAGTCCCTGGCTCTTGTGCACGGTTATTGCCCATGCCGGTTTTACGGGGAACTGTTTGAATGTGCCGTCCACCTCCTCGGCAATCTCGTTGGTCTGCTCGTTGATAACATATCGGGTGTTTTCCCATTCTTCTGGTTCCACCTTTATCACGGCTCCCGTATCTTTGGCACGCACGAAGAAATGCTTGTCGTTAATCTCGGTCACAGTGCCAATCATACCGTTGTAATATTCCTTGGCAGGTTTTGAGTCGTTCTTTACGAACATCACCTGCGCGTCTTTCTTCAGTGTTAGCGTGTCTTCCGTAGGGAAAAGCATCTCTGGATATTTGCCCTTGATTTCAGCCCTATAGGTGTATGGCTGTCCTGGCAGCAGCGACAGTTGATGGTCGTTGATGTGCTGTGCCTGGAAATTGTGGGTTGTGAGTCGTATGTAGCCTTCCTCTGCCCGAGGTTGAAAGTTTGGGATATATCGCGAGTTGAGTGCTTGCAACACTGAAGCGTCGGCACAGTTGTCGCGCACCTTATTTAATAAGTCAAGAAATCGTAGGTCGTTCTGTCGATACACGGTCTTCAGCTCCACGATGGCATAGCGTGTGCGTTTCAGTGCGAGCGACGAGAAAAAATAAGGCGTATCGTAATATCTTGATAGTAACTGCCACTCGTCGTCCTTGGCAACGGGAGCGAGCTGACCGAGGTCGCCAATCATAACCATCTGCACTCCGCCAAATGGCTGTTGGTTTTTGCGGAAACGTCGCAGCACGCTATCTACGGCATCGAGCAGGTCGGCGCGCACCATCGAAATCTCGTCGATGATGAGTGTGTCGATGTTTTGTATTACTTGTATCTTTTGTTTTGAAAAGCGGTATTGCTGCTCTTTGGTCTTGTATTGAGCGTCTGGAATGAACGGGGCGAACGATAGTTGGAAGAAGGAGTGGATTGTGGTACCCTCAGCGTTGATGGCAGCAATACCAGTAGGTGCTACAACGATGATGCGTTTCGACGACTCCGTTTTCAGTCGGCGCAGAAAGGTTGTCTTACCAGTACCAGCCTTTCCCGTAAGGAAAAGGTTGGTGTTGGTAGTTTCTATGATGTTCCACGCGAGTTGCGTCTGCTCGTTCATTTCCATAGTTTGTTGCTTTTGTTATATCGGATGTTGGTGTGATAAAATAATGATATTACAAAAGTACGAAAAAGAACCGAGAGAAAGTAGAAAACGATGTGGAAAAGTAGGAGTTTATTCCACAGTAACGCTTTTTGCCAAGTTTCTTGGCATATCCACGTTCAGTCCCTTGTCCACCGCCACATAATAGGCGAGCAGCTGCAAAGGCACTACAGTCAGCAGTGCCACAAGGGCGTTGGAAGTGGCTGGCACCTCAATGGTGTTGTCTGCCAAAGTTCTGACTTGCTTGTCGCCCTCAGTAACCACAGCCAGGATGCGTCCGTTTCTCGATTTCACTTCCTGCATGTTGGATATTATTTTCTCGTAGAGCTGATGGTGGGTGGCTATGAAGACGATAGGCATGTCTTGGTCGACCAATGCTATCGGACCGTGTTTCATCTCGGCTGCCGGATAGCCCTCGGCATGAATATAGCTTATTTCCTTTAGTTTCAGTGCTCCCTCCAATGCCACTGGATAGTTGATGCCACGTCCCAAGTATATGAAGTTGTGGGCATAGGTGAACATTCGTGCAATGTCTTTTATCATAGGAGCTTGCTTCAGCACCACCTCCATTTTTTGAGGTATGTCGGCCAGTTCGCCTATCAGTCTATGATATGTGGTGTCGTCTAATGTGCCTTGCTCATGGCCCAAAGCCAAAGCCAGCAGCGTGAGTACCGTCACCTGTCCGGTGAAAGCCTTTGTACTTGCCACACCTATCTCTGGTCCCACATGAATATATATGCCGGTATTGGTCTCGCGTGCTATTGACGAACCTACGCCATTGACGATGCCAAATATAAGCGCCCCCTTCTCCTTAGCCAGTTTTACTGCTGCCAAGGTGTCGGCTGTCTCGCCACTCTGGCTTATGGCTATCACCACATCCTCTGGCTCAATCACTGGGTCGCCATAGCGAAACTCGCTTGCATAAGCCACCTCCACACGTTTGCGGCACATCTTCTCGATGAGTTGCTTGCCGATGAGTCCTGCGTGCCAGCTTGTGCCGCAAGCCACAATAATGATATGCTTTGCGTTGACCAATCGTTCGCGATATTCCCTAAGGGCAGAAAGGACAATATGGTTATTCTCTGGATGTTCCTTGTCAGCAAATAGGCGTCCGCTCATGCAGTCTCTCAGACAGTTGGGTTGGTCGTATATCTCCTTCAACATGAAGTGGTCGAATCCGCCCTTACTGAGTTTGCTGATGTCGAGGTCTACGGTCTTGATGTCATAACTGCATGAGGCATGGTCGAGATTGATGATGTTGAGTTCCTCGCCAACGTGAATGTCGGCAATCTGTCCATCCTCAAGATACACCACCTTATCGGTAAACTCCACGATAGGAGTGGCGTCGCTTGCTATATAAAAGTCCTTGTTGTCCTTGCCAACGCCCACTACCAGCGGACTTGACTGTCGTGCAGCCACAATGTGGTTTGGCTTGTTCTTCTCGATTACGGCTATGGCGTAAGCACCAATGGCATCGTTAAGTGCCTGACACACAGCCGACACCAAGTCCTTGCCGTTCTGCTGATAATAATAGTCAATCAGTTGAACGAGCACCTCAGTGTCGGTAGTGCTCTTGAACACATACCCCTTCTCCTGTAGTTGTTCTCTAAGCACCTGATAGTTTTCGATGATGCCATTATGCACCAATGCCAAGTCGCCGCTCATGCTTGTGTGAGGATGAGCGTTGGTTGCTGAGGGTTCTCCATGAGTAGCCCATCGTGTATGGGCGATGCCGATATGTCCGCTGCAATCCTTGTCAGCGGCCATAGCTTCCAGATTACTTACTTTTCCTTTGGTCTTGTAGACATTGAGTTTATCCTGATTGCTAATCAATGCTACGCCTGCGCTGTCGTATCCACGATACTCAAGTTTCTTGAGTCCTTCGATAAGTACTGGATAAGCGTCAGACTGTCCGATATATCCAACTATTCCACACATAAAGTTCGCTTTTGTTTAGTTACGGCTACAAAAGTATATATAATATCTGGATTATCAGATATTATGTATGGAAAATCTGTGCGAAAACTTACTTTTTTCTATTTCTTAAATCTCTCGTGTGGACTTATTCTATCACCCAATCTTCTATCTGTCCACTCTTCGCGTTGAAATTTATGCCCACCTTTATTATGGGTTTTCCACATAGTGCAAATCTCTGTGCATAGTCTTTGAGATTGATTTGTCGCATAGCGGTTTGGGCATCCTTGTTAAGTTTCAGTTCTATGATGTATAGGTGTGTATGGGTGAGCATCACAATGTCCACTCTTCCTTTGGGAGTGTGTACTTAGGCAACAAACTCTCGAAGAGTCCAACCTTTATTTCCTTGTTAGGTATGTCGAGGGTATATATCTCCGACATAGGGTCATAGTTTTTTATAGTCAGGTAGCCGCTCTGATAGAGTAGTGGGGTGATGGTAATCATGTTTTCTGTAGGAGCGTCGAAAGAGGAAGCCTTGGCATACATCTTTGTGATTCGTGTTGGCAAGACATTGAATTTGCGCAGCATATTAATAAGATAGGTGGGAGTTCCCGACCCAAACCAATATGCTTTTGTCTTTCCGTCGGCGAAACAGTTGAGCAGACTGAATGGATTGAACACGTCGGGACTTGGCCATGTGAAATGATAGCCGTCGTAGTTCTCATTCAGTTTCTCTATGGTTTCTTCTCTTGTGAGCGACATTCTCTCGGCAAGCGCGTCAATGTCCTCGCTCATTTGTGTTAGCAGTTCGTTCTTGGTTATTCCGCATATTCCTGAATACGGCTCGTCCATGCTTATGTTCTTAATATTGTTCAGCTCGCTGAATATGCTGAGTTGCGAGAACTTCGTAATACCGGTAAGGAATACAAAACGCAGATATGGCTCACTGAGTTTCAGCGGACTGTAGAAGTTGCGCATTATATATCCCAGTTCAACAAGGTTGTCGTCTTGGTGAGCCACATCAAGCAATGGAGCGTCGTATTCATCTATGAGCACTACAACCTGCTTGCCAGTTTGTCGATACAAACTCTTGATGAGGTTCATCAGTCGGATGTTGGGGTCAATGGCATCTGCTTTAATACCAAAACGGTTCTCGTTTTCGGTTAGGATGCTTAGCAAATATCTGTTGAGCTGTTCCTTGTCCAAATGCTTTCCGCCGCTCATGTCAAAATGAAGAACGGGATATTCTGTCCATTCGTGCTCAAGTTTTTCTATGGCAAGTCCCTTAAATAGTTCCTTTCTTCCCTCAAAATAGCTTTGGAATGTAGACACAAGCAATGACTTGCCGAACCGTCTTGGACGACTCAGAGAGAAGAATTTGCCACTTGATGCCATGCGGTATACATATTCTGTTTTGTCTACATACAGCATGTCTCGTCTGCGTATTTCCGAGAATGTCTGTATACCTAAAGGATAAAGTCTCTGTGCCATAACGTCTATTGCTTTAAATGGATTATGTATATGCAAAGTTAGCAATAAATAATGTGAAAAGCAATAATGTCTTCATTGCTTTACACTTTTCGACACATAAATCAGTCAGATCATTACACTTTTCGACACATACAACTAAATAAACACTGAAAAATATGTGGATTATTATGATTTTTTAAGCTAAACATGCATATGCTAATAAGAAAAGTAAATTTAAAAGTATTTCTTTCATTTTCAATCATTAGTGTCCCGATTTTAACTGGACACTAATGAAAGTTATAGTTCGTCAAAATGTTACCAGAACTCAAAAACAATGGTTCCCAGAACTTGAAACGATTGTTTCCAGAACCGAAAACAATTGCTACCAGAACCGAAAACGATTGTTACCAGAACCGAAAACAAAGATTACCAGACCCAAGTATAATTGTTGACTGGCACATATATCGTTTGCAAACGAAAAATGATTAAACCGGGATGGCAAACCAGAAACGTGCTCCATCAGTATAGTCTGGATCTATATTTATCTCACCACCAAGCTTAGCAGCGATAATGTGACACATCAAAATTTATGCTTAATTTTGGTATATGTCTTACCTAAGTATGTCACTTTTCCACTTTAAAACTCGAAAGTGACATGTATCTGCCATCCTTTAAAAGGTTGGTTTAGAATGTGTTGCAGAATTTATGTCACTTATGTCACTTTTTTCACAAAACATTTTTTTGCGTAAGTATCATATAAACTTAAAAACTATTCAACAGCTTTCCATTCTCCTCCATTACGTGAGCCTCCAATGCGAATTATCCGACCGCTTTGCTTCAACTTCTTGATATGGTAAGCAACACCATCTTCAGTTATGCCACATACGGATGCTATCTCTTTTGCCGTAACCTTGGGATTTTTACTTATTATTTTGAAAATAGTTTCCGTGGTATCGGTAGGAATTTCCGTAGTAATCGTAGAAGTTTCCGTAGTTACAGAAGGATTTTTTGTAGTTGTTTCCGTAGTACCGGATGGAGTTTCCGTAGTGATATTTGTGCTATTTCCCAGTTTAAGATATGCACCTATATTTTCCAAGAACTGCTTATCATCTATCTCTGTCCAAGGATGGTTTTCATGTTTGATATTGTATGCACGGCGATATTGATGTAGTGTCGGCATGTCAATATCATTGATGGAATAACCTCGTAAAATACGAGAGTCAGCTGATGCCCTCATATTATTGGCGTCTGAATACATCTGTTTTATTTCATCATCGGAACAGAGATAATCGCCTTCATCTCTACGTTTATAAGTATGATTGACGTTTTGCAAGCAAAATCTCACTAACCCCTATAGGCTGCGGATTTGAGGCTCATCTGTGGGATTGATATGAAGGTTGCTTTTTGATTATTCAAAATACAGAAATATTTGGATTCGCTGCTGATGCAGCATAAAATTTAATGAAGTATTGCTAAATCCGAAACTTTAGTAAAAAATATCTCATGCATATATTATGGCTGTCAATATTTTTGTTTAACTTTGCAAAACAATGGTGACGATGGGCTAAAAAAGCTCCAAACCATATTGTATAGTTCACGGAATGTCTAACATTAAAAAATGTAACAACAAGAAACAGAAACAAAACACAAGAATGAAACGCGAAGGGCGTTAGCCGTTCAAGGAACAGCCGTCCTAAAAACATGAGACTTTAACAATGGGGCAACAAACGCTCCGATTTTCTCAACCGCGCGTTTCCGTTCTATACTTTTTAGATATATGAGCTTTTTAGCTCTTGTTCTCAATTGCTTTGAATACCGCCAATTTTCAACCACACGAGGACAAGTTGCAGGAAAGGTTCACGCTATATGGCGTGGACCGTTCTGTGCTTGTTGTGTGGTGTGGTCACTTGGCGGTAACCTAAAGCAATGGCAAGTACGAACGGTTACACGCCATTTTTATCTTAACAATGAAAAAACAAATAAATTTCAATTATTTTGACATGATAAAAAATATCTTATTGTGTCTTATCTTTTGTTTTGTATACAGCCATTCATTGGCTTCAACATGGAACAAACCAAATGATGTTGCCAAAACTATTACTGTCCAAAAAGGCAAGTCTATAACCCTTATACCTCCAAATGATATTAGCGGTCTTAATACAAGCATTATAAGTACGGCTGGTTGTGGTGAATATGACAAAGCTGCATTAAGCCTAACGGCATATAACATAAGCATCTATAATCATTATCAACCAAACTTCAAAAGCTTTTATCAAGAATATAAGATAACTGTCAATAAGATTGGTACGTACACACTACAAACATGGGTAAATTATTTCTTCACAAAAGGAAATTATCCTGTAAGTTATTTTACTGGATCTATTTATGTAAATTACACTATAAATGTCGTTGATGTTTCTTCTATAGAAATACCAAATGAGCTTTCCTTGACGATAGGTGACACATACAAACTGTCACCATCCTTTTACCCAGAAGGTTCCACGTCAAGTCTTAAATGGTCTACAACCAACAGTGGCGTAGCATCTGTTTCCGATGGACTAATAACAACTAAGTCATGTGGAACAGCTACTATCAGATGTACAGCTGCAAATGGTGTTTCCGCGCAATGTCTCGTAACTGTTTCACCTATATATGTCAAAACGATAACAATCAACCAAACAGACCTTGCGTTATACGCCAATCAAACAGCACAACTAACAGCAACAGTTTTGCCAGCTAACGCGACCGACAGCAAGATAAAGTGGAGCAGTTCTGACGAGAAAGTAGCGATTGTGGGTGACAATGGCTTAATAACCGCAGTTTCTCCCGGATATGCAAAGATTACCGCCACTGCAAATGACGGAGGTGGGGCTTCGGCTGTTTGCGTATTGAAAGTAAATGAGGAGGAAAAAGTCAATAATTACATTTACCTAAAAAACTGTAAGGCAACCGCAAACTCATCCACAACACTCCCACTCTACCTTGACAACAAGGACGAGATAACGGCTGTGCAGTTTGACATGCTACTGCCGCAAGGCATAACTATTGGTGACAATGTTACCATCAATACAACAGACGACCGCGCGACAGCAGAAAGCCATACTGTAGCAAAATCGGTGCTTGAAGACGGAACGATAAGGGTAATATGCTATTCGCCAAGTCTTGCCGTCTTCGAAGGAGAATCAGGAGCTATATTGAACATCCCAATAAATATCTCTGATGGCATAGCTTTGGGTGAATACAAAATACAGTTCTGCAACATCATTCTGACAGAAAAAGGCGGAGACAAACACACCGTTGACAAGTATGAAGCAGTCATCAACATTACAGACGCCATAAATGGTGACAGCAATGGCGACGGCAGTGTGGATGTTGCGGACATTGTTGTCGTAGCAAACTACATTCTTGGCAACACCCCTGCCAACTTTATTGAAAGTGCTGCAGATGTCAATGGTGACGGAACAATAGACGTTGCTGATATTGTATCTCTTGCCAATCTCCTTCTCCATCCGCAAGAAATGAATGCTGCAAAAAATAAAATAGCTCGTTCTGGTGAGGTTGAATCAAGAGTTGATGCTTTGAAGGTTATGCCGTTTACTGCTTCTATAGGCGAAAAATCAAAAATAGTGACGCTTGACTTATTTAATACAATTGAGGATTTTACTGCCTTCCAGTGCGACTTGTATCTGCCTGAGGGTGTTACCCTCAACAAGAATAAGCGTGGTACAGCTTATAACATCAGCTTTAATTCCGATGAGGAACGTACAGACGCAAGCTGTCACACTTTGAGTGCTGCTCAACAAAAAGACGGTGCGATAAGAATTATTTGCTATTCAGTTAATAACGACATATTTACAGGTCTTGAAGGCGCAATAGTTAATCTTCCTCTGTCCACAGATAATAGTATTGAGGCTGGGGCCTATAATTATTGTCTGAAGAATGTAGTTATTACACGTACTGACGGAACAAAGGTTTGTCCTTCTGCTTATAACGGTACAATTATTATAGGTGATGGTGGCAATGATCCCTATATTACAATGCATGGTGATTATACGGTAGACAATTTAGCTGAATTCTCTAAAGCGTTGAGTACTAATAAGGCGATTCTTAGTATTGATATGACAGGAGCAGAATCTGTGGAGAGTAATGTAGCATTTAATACAGCTAATCCAAACACCATAATATTCTTGGCTAAAAGCCATTCTTTGGCTAATGAAAACAATGTTGTGGTAGATGGCGTTTGCAGTAACCTTAAATTGACAGATGGTTTCGATTATGGTTGTCAACTTGGATTTGTAGCTGATAAAATAGAATATAATAGAATGATGCCGACAATGTCTGATGGAGATGTTACAAAATGGGGAACTGTGGTATTGCCTTTCGAATTACATTCTGATAGTCATGTGCAGTATTATGAATTGGCGAGTGTAAATGAGACACATACAAATATGGTGTTCAAGCCTATTGAAACGGTGTCTGTAGGAACTCCTGCCGTATTCTGTATTTTGGACAATTCAAAGATGTTGTCAGTGCAATCGGATAATGCAGAAGTTGTTAATGTATCAAATGAGTGGATAAAGGAAGGTTGCGATTGGAAGATGAATGGAACATTCTGCAACAAGAATATAGTACCTCTTGATTTGGAGAATGCAAATAAAAGGATATACTATATTTCGGATGATAAATTTTGGTATGCTAACGAAGAATTTCCTGTGGCTTCATTCCGAGGATGGTTTGAGGTTCCATCAGACATTTCTGCCAATACAGCCAAATATAATATATGTATAGACGGAACAACAACGGGAATAAACGCGACTAATAATATTGAAAAAACAACTAAGGACATAATGTATAATCTGTCGGGAGTGCGTGTTTATAATCCGAAAAAGGGAGAAGTTAATATTATTAATCATAAAAAAATAATTGCAAAATGAAAAAGGAATATGTAACACCCAAGGTTGAAGTAATGGAGTTAGAAGCTTCTTCTATAATTTGCATGTCAGGGGGAGATGCTGGTAATGGTCGTCCTGCACAGTCGCCTTCTAAAGGTTTCTTCTTTGATGATGAAACAGAAAATGATTATTGATTGTAATTAAAATATTCTCCAATAAAGGCTACTATAGAAAACTGTAACCTTTATTGGAGACTATTTTTTTAGCTAAACAAGCATAATAGTGGCGACGGTCTATATTGTATGTATAACGGTAGCCTAACATAAATCGCATTTTGTCAGGTGAATGTCTGCTATATCCATTCCAACATATCGCACTGTGTGGAATTGCCAGTTGTAGTCAAAAGCTTCGTATCAAGGCATGATACCATCATTTCAAGGTACAATATGGTCATTTCAAGGCATGATACGATTATTTAATGACACGCAACAGAACTTCCTCTTAATCCTGGTAATTCACGTTGCAGTCTTTCACTAATAGTATCAAGAGCTTTTGTCCCCCAATGTGCTTGCTGTAAATTGATAGACACATAACGCCCTATACCATAATATAAAGACAACTGTATGGCATTACTTGACTGGCTTACGTTCCCGCAAAAGTGTTGACAGTAATTGCTTCCTATCAGAACTTTCCCTGCTCTCCCAGATAGCTGTCCTTGAATCCTAAGAAGTAAAGCACGCCGTCGATGCCGATAGTGTTGAGGCTCTGCTTAGCGTTTGCCACTACACGTGGTTTGGCATGGAAGGCGATGCCGAGACCTGCTTCGCCGAGCATAGGCAAGTCGTTGGCTCCGTCGCCTACGGCAATGGTTTGCGCAAGGTTCACCTTTTCTACTTGAGCTATGAGTTTTAGGAGTTCAGCCTTGCGGTGGCCATCGACAATCTCGCCTACATAACGTCCGGTGAGCTTGCCGTCGTCGCCAATCTCCAGTTCGTTGGCATATACATAGTCGATGCCATATTTGCGCTGTAGGAATTCGCCGAAATAGGTGAAGCCACCGCTAAGGATGGCAATCTTATAGCCACAACGCTTGAGCACAGCCATAAGTCGGTCGACTCCCTCGGTGATAGGCATCTTGTTGGCAATATCCTCAAACACACTTGAGTCGAGACCCTTCAATAGAGCCACGCGACGTGTGAAGCTCTCCTTGAAGTCTATCTCGCCACGCATAGCACTCTCGGTGATAGCTCTCACCTGGTCGCCAACGCCAGCACGGTCGGCAAGCTCGTCGATACATTCAGTCTGAATGAGTGTGGAGTCCATATCAAAGCAGATAAGTCGGCGCATACGTCGATACATGTCGTCCTTCTGGAACGAGAAGTCAATCTCCATGTCGGCAGAAATGTGCATCAATGCCTCCTGCATGGCGGCGCGGTCGATGGGTGTGCCACGGAGCGAGAACTCTATACATGCTCTCATGTTGCGTTCCGGGTGCTTGATGCTCATGCGTCCTGTAAGTCGCAATATGGAGTCGATGTTGAGTCCCTGTTGCGTTATGATTTTTGTTGCGGCTTCTATTTGTTTAGCCGAAAGCGAGCGTCCTATGATGGTGAGGATATATCGGTTCTTGCCTTGTCCGTTCACCCACTCCTCATATTCGTCGTCGGTGACGGGGGCGAAGCCGATGTTCACTCCCAGTTCTGTGGCTTTGAATAGCAGTTCCTTCATCACCTGTCCCGAAGCCTCGTCGCTGATGCGTATGAGTATGCCTAAGGATAGCGTAGAGTGGATGTCGGCCTGTCCAATGTCGAGAATCTTGGCATCTTTGCTGGCAAGAATTTCCATAATAGAGGCAGTGAGACCAGGGCGGTCGTTGCCTGTGATTCTGATAAGTATCTGTTCTTCTTTGTTGTTTGTTTCCATTTCTATTTTTAAGCTTTTTCTTTTTACTGCAAAAGTAAGCCTTTTTAGTCTATTCTACAAATTTTGTAAGGTAGGTTTTGCAAAAAAGCCTATTTCTTCTATTTAATATGCCGCTATACATTCTATGCCTTCAGCCGCAACCCGGTCGCGTATGGCGTTGAGTTCGTCGTGAGTGGCTTTGCGTAGAGTGTGGCATGGAGTCTCGCGGTCGATGGTGTATATCATCACTTCGGATGGGCGAATGCTCTTGACGGCTTTGAGCCAAGGCTCCACGTAGGTGTCCGATGTGTTGTCCACGTCGTTACCATTGTCGTCGGTGCCTTTCAAGAACATCGTCTGTATGATGACGTGTCCGTCGAACGACTGCATCTGTTTTATGATTTTCTCCACGTCATAGTCTGGCGACACTGGTCGGTCCACCTTATTTATATATATAGGGTCCACGGTGTCGAGTTTCATTATGTTGTTGTCGACAAGCATTAGGGCTCGGTGCACTTCGGGACGATGGGCGAGGGTAGAGTTGGTGAGCACCGACACCTTTGCCGTCGGATAGTAGGTGTTGCGCAGTCGTATAGTGTCCTCGATGATGCCGAGGAAGTCGGGGTGGGCTGTCGGTTCGCCGTTGCCCGAGAACGTGATGACATCGAGAGCCGAGCACGATGCTTTCATCTCCCTTAGCTTTGTCTCTAGACACGAGGCTATGTGCTCGCGTGTAGGGCGTGGCGACATGGAGTGGTGGCAGGCGTTGTAGCCCACCTCGCAGTATATACAGTCGAACGTGCATATTTTAGTGTCGCTCGGGTTGACGTTCACACCGAGCGAAATGCCGAGTCGCCTGCTGTGTATTGGGCCGACGATGGGCGATGGATAGAGTATTGTTGCCATATTTAAACTCACTTTTAGATAGTTTCTTTCTTGCAAAGTTAGCAATAAACCCGTCTTTATGGCTGTTAATTGTAGTTAATCCCTCGCTGTTACGATTTTTTTTTTGTTATTTTGCAAGAAATTAGGTAAAATATATCCGTTACGCAATGGCTAAAAGAAGAAAAAGTACCGGCAGTCGTCAAGGATTGCAGGCAGTAACGTTGTGCATTAGCACTGCAATGGTGCTAATCTTGCTGGGACTTGTAGTGTTCTCGGTTCTCACCGCGCGCAATCTCTCGGCTTATGTTAAACAGAACATAGTGGTGACAATGATGCTTCAGGACGATATGACGTCTGGTGAGGCAAGGCAGTTTTGTGCCAAGTTGCAGCAGCGTCCTTATATATGCAAACTCGACTACATCAGTAAGGAGCAGGCGTTGCGCGAGGGCATACAGACCCTCGGTGCCGACCCACGCGAGTTTGCCGACACAAACCCTTTCCTCTCGTCGATAGAGGTCACTCTCAATGCCGACTATGCCAACAGCGACTCGTTGCAGTATATCTCGAAGGAGTTGCAGAGCTATCCCAAGGTGAGCGAGGTGAAGTATCAGAAGGACTTGATTGACAGTGTCAACCACAATATCGCTAAGATAAGCGTTGTGTTGCTCACGATAGCCCTGTTGCTGACAATAGTGTCGTTTTCGCTCATCAACAACACGGTGCGTCTCAGCATCTATGCCCGCCGCTTCTCCATCCACACGATGAAACTTGTGGGTGCTTCGTGGGGATTTATCCGTGCGCCGTTTGTGCGCCGCTACATGTTGCTTGGCTTGCTGGCAGCCCTGATAGCCTGCTGCGCGTTGGGTGGAGCCATATATGTGCTGTATATGTACGAGCCCGATATCCTTGAGGTTCTGACGTGGAGGGAGCTTGCCATAACAGCAGGTGTTGTGGTGTTCTTCGGATTGTTTATCACGGGCATTTGCTCAACAATCTCTGTCAACAAATTCCTTAAGATGAAGGCAGGCGACCTTTATAAGATATAAGGTTAAATGTTAAGTGTTAAATTGTTTAGGGTTGTTCTTCAAGAACAAAGCCAGTCAATTCGGCACTTAGCATCAATCATTTAACCATTAACAATTGATATTTAACATCAAAACAAATAAATCGTGGATAAAAGAAATTACGCTTTCGACAAGACAAACTTCATTCTCATTGCAGTAGGAATGTTAGTTGTCATTCTTGGTTTCATCCTTATGAGCGGTGGAAGCAGCGACGAGACAGTGTTCGACAATGAAATCTTCAGCGTGCGTCGCATCAAGGTGGCTCCGGTGGTTTGCTTCCTCGGATTCATCTCCATTATCTATGCGATTATTCGCAAACCGAAAGACTAAAACATTTAACACTTAACATTAAAACAAAAATAAAGTGGATTGGTTACAAGCATTGGTTCTGGGCATAGTTCAGGGTCTAACAGAATATTTGCCTGTCAGCAGTAGTGGACATCTTGCCATCGGATCATATCTCTTTGGTATTGATGGCGAGGAGAATTTGGCATTCACTGTCTTGGTGCACGTGGCAACAGTTATGAGCACATTTGTGGTGCTTTGGAAGGAAATCGACTGGATATTGAAGGGACTCTTCAAGTTTAAGATGAACGACGAGACAAAGTATTTCCTCAACATCGTGGTGTCGATGATACCTATCGGCATTGTTGGCGTGTTCTTCAAGGATAATGTTGAAGCAATCTTCGGTTCGGGCTTGCTCATTGTGGGCTGTTGCCTGCTTCTGACAGCCACTCTGCTCACCTTCTCCTACTATGCCAAGCCGCGCCAGCGTGGCTACATCTCGATGAAAGACGCTTTTATTATTGGTTTGGCACAGGCATGTGCTGTGCTCCCAGGCTTGTCGCGTTCGGGCTCTACCATCGCCACGGGTTTGCTGCTCGGCAACAAGAAGGAGAAGTTGGCACAGTTCTCGTTTCTTATGGTAATCCCGCCCATCCTCGGCGAGGCATTGCTCGACGTGCTTAAGGCAGTCAAGGGCGAGGAGGCTTTTGGCGACATCAGCGTGTTGCCGCTTGTGGTTGGATTCATCGCTGCTTTTGTGAGCGGTTGTCTTGCCTGCAAGTGGATGATAAACATCGTGAAGAAGGGCAAACTTATATACTTCGGCATCTACTGCGCCATAGCAGGAGCCGTGACAATAGTATGCTCATTACTTTAAAAAAAATTCTGAATAGAACAATATATGAATTTCACCAAAGGCGAAGTCATCGCCATCAACAAGCCTCTTGACATGACGAGTTTCAGCGCTTTGGCATTCGTGCGCAAGCGTCTCTGCGTGCGTCTTGGGGTGAAGAAGCTAAAGGTGGGTCATGCCGGAACGCTCGACCCACTTGCCACGGGTGTGCTTGTGCTGTGCACAGGCAAGTTCACCAAGCGCATTGAGGAGTTCCAGCAGCATGGCAAGGAATACACAGCCACGCTTCAGCTTGGAGCCACCACTCCCAGCTACGACATGGAGCATCCAGTGAACGAGACTTATCCAACCGACGGCATCACACGCGAGCGCATAGAACAGGTGTTGAAGCAATTTCAGGGCGACATCGAGCAAGTGCCGCCTACGTTCAGTGCCTGCAAGGTGAGCGGACAGCGTGCCTACGACCTGCGTCGCAATGGCAAGGACGTGGAGCTCAAAGCCAAGCAGATACGCATCGACGAGATAGAACTCACAGGGTTCGACCCCGAGAAGATGCAGATGTCGATACGAGTGGCATGTGGCAAGGGCACATACATACGCGCTTTGGCACGCGACATTGGCAGAGCATTGAATTCAGGTGCCTACCTGACGGAGCTTTGCCGCACACGCTCGGGCGAATACCGCGTGGAGAACTGCATCGAGCTGAAGCAGTTTGAAGAGTGGCTCGCCCAGCAGACAATAGAAACTACAGAAGATGAATAAATAAAAGAAGGACTATGAAGCTATCACAGTTTAAATTCAAATTACCCGAAAATCAGATTGCACTCTATCCTCACAGTATATACCGTGAGTTCGAAAACGACAAAGGCGAGAAGGAAACCTTCCGCATCACACGTCGCGACGAAGCACGACTGATGGTTTTGCACAAGAAATCTCAAACTATCGACATGTTTAAGAAGGACGCCGACGGAAAACCCATTGAGGGCGAATATCTCGACTTCCGCAATGTGCTCGACTATTTCGACGAGCACGACACGTTCATCTTCAACGACACTAAGGTGTTCCCCGCACGCCTCTATGGCACTAAGGAGAAGACCGACGCCAAGATTGAGGTGTTCCTGCTGCGCGAACTCAACGAGGAGATGCGCCTGTGGGACGTGCTCGTAGAACCGGCTCGCAAGATACGTATCGGCAACAAACTCTTCTTCGACGAGAGTGGCACAATGGTGGCTGAGGTGATCGACAACACCACAAGCCGCGGCCGCACACTGCGTTTCCTCTACGACTGTCCGCACGACGAGTTTAAGCGTGAACTTTACGGTCTGGGCGAGGCTCCGCTGCCACGCTACATCATCGACCGCCGCGACGACCATCACGCCACAGAGGACGACTTCGACGACTTCCAGTGTATATTTGCTAAGAACGAGGGCGCTGTCACAGCTCCTGCAACAGGCTTGCACTTCTCGCGCGAGTTGATGAAGCGCATGGAGATTAAGGGCATCAACTTTGCCTATATCACTCTGCACTGCGGACTGGGCAACTTCCACGATATTGAGGTGGAGGACCTCACCAAGCACAAGATGGACTCAGAGCAGATGCATATCGGAGCTGAGGCTTGTGCCATTGTCAACAAGACCAAGGAGGAAGGTCGCCATGTGTGTGCCGTGGGCACAAGTGTGGTGAAAGCCACCGAGACTGCTGTGGGCACCGACGGAATGCTCAAGGAGTATGAGGGATGGACCAACAAGTTCATATTCCCGCCTTACGACTTCGGACTTGCCGACTCAATGATTTCCAACTTCTATCATCCGCTCTCCACACTGCTCATGGAGACTTGCGCCTTCGGAGGCTACGACCTCGTGATGGAAGCCTACAACCTTGCCGTTAAGAACGGTTATATGTTTGGTAGCTACGGCGACTCGCTGCTCATCCTTAACGACTAAAGCAGCTATGCCGATAGCATATCTTTCGCTCGGTTCAAATCTCGGCGACCGCCATGCCACCATGCGCCGTGCCATCGACATGCTCAATGCAGGGGCTGGTACAGTCGACAGGCAGTCGTCGCCGATTGAGACCGAACCCTGGGGATTCGAGTCGCCCAACAGGTTTCTGAACATGTGCGTCAGGCTGACCACAACACTTACGCCCGAACAACTGCTATTGGCTACACAAGCCATTGAGCGACAGTTGGGACGCACCATGAAGTCGGACGACGGACAATATCACGACCGCCCCATAGACATCGACATACTCACGTATGACGACCTCCACATAGCCACCCCGACCCTCACAATACCTCACCCGTTGATGCACGAGCGCGACTTTGTGATGATACCATTGAGGGAAATTATGTAAAAAATAGTTAATGTTGGCGTGTTTCGTGCTGCTATCTTGCTGAATAAGAATAAAAAGTAGTACCTTTGCACCCGCATTTGCAAAATAACAATTTAATTCACAAAAAAGTTCTATGTATTTAGATCAGGCAAAAAAACAAGAGATCTTTGGACAGTACGGAAAGTCTAACACTGATACTGGCTCAGCTGAGAGCCAGATAGCATTGTTCTCATACCGTATTTCCCATTTGACGGAACATCTTAAGAAGAACCGTAAAGATTATACTACCGCACGTTCTTTGACACAGTTGGTAGGTAAGCGCCGCGCATTGCTCGACTACTTGTACGACCGCGACATCAATCGCTACCGTGCAATCATCAAGGCCCTCGGTCTTCGTAAGTAATCGGCACAAGGCACTAATGCTTAAGGCAAACGGAATCCCGCATATTCTACAAGAGTATGCGGGATTCTTGCGTTTTGGGCGATTCTTTGAAAAAATATTGCGCCCTAATATACTTATGTCACAAATCAGTACTTATGTCTGAAAAAATATTAGTAACTTTGCACAAAAGTTTTTTTTAAGGTACACATAAATGCAAGACATTAGAAACATTGCGATTATTGCCCATGTCGACCATGGCAAGACCACACTTGTGGACAAGATGATGTTGGCGGGCAAATTGTTCCGCGACGGCCAGGATAACAGTGGCCAGGTATTGGATGCCAATGACCTGGAGCGTGAGCGAGGAATAACCATCCTTTCCAAGAATGTGTCAATCAACTGGAAGGGAACAAAAATCAATATTATAGACACCCCGGGACACTCCGATTTCGGTGGTGAGGTGGAGCGCGTGCTCAATATGGCAGACGGATGTATCCTGCTCGTCGACGCGTTCGAGGGACCTATGCCACAGACACGATTCGTTTTGCAGAAGGCTCTGCAACTCGGACTGAAGCCAATCGTTGTGGTGAACAAGGTTGACAAACCCAACTGCCGCCCCGAAGAGGTATATGAGATGGTGTTCGACCTCATGTTCTCGCTCAATGCCACTGAGGACCAGCTCGACTTCCCCGTTGTCTACGGTTCGGCTAAGAACGGATGGATGGCCGAGGACTTCAACGCCCCAACAGATAACATCGACTATTTGCTCGACAAGATTGTCGAGGTGATTCCGGCTCCTAAGGTGCTTGAAGGCACTCCCCAGATGCTTATCACCTCGCTCGACTACTCAAGCTATACAGGACGTATAGCCGTGGGTCGCGTTCACCGTGGCACAATCAACGAGGGCATGAATATAACCATATCCCATCGCGACGGTAAGCTTGAGAAGACCAAAATCAAGGAAGTGCACGTGTTTGAGGGAATGGGACAGAAGAAGGTGGAGTCGGTTCACTCGGGCGACATCTGTGCTGTTGTGGGTCTTGAGAACTTCGAGATTGGCGACACCATCTGCGACTTCGAGAATCCAGAGCCGCTGCCTCCTATTGCCATCGACGAGCCTACCATGAGTATGCTCTTCACCATCAACGATTCTCCTTTCTTCGGTAAGGAAGGCAAGTTTGTGACCTCGCGTCACATCAACGATCGCCTTCAGAAGGAGCTTGAGAAGAACCTTGCGCTGCGCGTGCGTCCCTTTGAGGACACAACTGATAAGTGGATTGTCAGCGGACGTGGCGTGCTCCACCTCTCGGTGCTCATCGAGACAATGCGTCGCGAGGGCTACGAGTTGCAGGTTGGTCAGCCGCAGGTTATCTATAAGGAAATCGACGGTCAGAAGTGTGAGCCTATCGAGGAACTCACCATCAACGTGCCCGAGGAGTTTGCAAGCAAGATGATCGACATGGTGACACGCCGCAAGGGCGAGATGACATCCATGCAGACTCTTGGCGAGCGTGTCGACATCGAGTTCGACATCCCGTCGCGTGGTATTATTGGTCTGCGCACCAATGTGCTCACAGCAAGCCAGGGCGAGGCAATCATGGCACACCGCTTCAAGGAATATCAGCCGTTTAAGGGCGATATTGTGCGCCGCTTGAATGGTTCGATGATAGCTATGGAGACCGGCACAGCCTATGCTTACTCTATCGACAAGCTTCAGGACCGTGGCAAGTTCTTCATCGATCCAGGCGAAGAAGTGTATGGCGGACAGGTAGTGGGCGAGCATGTTCACGACAACGACCTTGTTATCAACGTCACCAAGGCTAAGCAGCTCACCAACGTGCGTGCCAGCGGTTCCGACGAGAAGGCGCGTGTGATTCCAAAGACGGTTATGAGTCTTGAGGAGTGTCTTGAGTATATCAAGGCCGACGAGCTTGTGGAGGTAACTCCCAAGAGCATCCGTATGCGCAAGATTACCCTCGACCACCTCGCTCGCAAGCGCAGCAACAAGGAATAATATTTGCTTTTTTACATAGTGCATTCGTGGAACGCGAGTTAATTCCACTATGCCGAAAAACAATTAGGGCGGTGTCTGCATCCTGCAACAAGAATGTGGGTGCCGCTTTTCGTTAGGATTATATAATATTGTGAGAGCAATATTTAGCCTGTCTTAGCGTTATATATTTAAATATGTGTGCAGAATTGAAAAAGTAATATTATTAAAACAAGGAAAATATGACAAATCGTAAAATAAGTGTTCTTCTTTTAGCCCTTGCCTCTTCGGCTGTGGCAATGGCGCAGCATCCGGCGCAGGGCACAATCTCATTAATTCCGCGTGTGGGCGTGAGCATGGCGAGTCTGGCAGGAGAGAAAATATATATTGATGCCAGCAACATGCCTATGTCGTCGCGCTACAAGACGGGATTCATGGGTGGTATCGACCTCGACTATCAGATGCTCGACAATCTCTCCATTTCGCTTGGTGCATATTATGCCCAGCAGGGATGCAACTACCGCAACAATTCGGTAGAGACCAAGGGTCCGGGCAACACGGTGAGTGGCACGGGCTACAGCGACTGGTCGACCAATCTCGACTATCTCAATGTGCCGCTCATGCTTAATGTCTATGTGGCTCCGGGCGTAGCAGTGAAGGCTGGCTTGCAGGTGGGCTTTGCCTTGTCGGGCAAGACGAAATACACCACCACCGACTACACCAAGACTCCTGAGGGCGAATACAAGAGCGAAAAACCAAGAGATGTAGACATCGACCTGGACAAGACACTCAACAAGGTGAACTTCTCCATCCCCGTAGGTTTCAGCTATGAGTTCTCGAATGTGATTCTTGACGCTCGCTATAATATCGGGCTCACCAGTTTCCAGAATATAGATGGCTTTGAAAGCTCAAAGAACCGTGTGTTCACAATAAGCGCAGGCTATAGATTTGATTTATAGAACGCAAATCCTATAGCAGACATTATTGCAAATCCTATAGCAAACCAAAAGAGGCTACGGCATTTCTGCCGCAGCCTCTTTTGGTTTGTGTTATTTATATTAATGTATTATGAGAAGTCTCTATTCTCCAAGCCGTTTAGGCATTGGTCTGCTGCTTTACAAGCTCTAAACCAGCCTCGAAAGTATTTGTCTTGTCCATGATGCCAGGCAGCTGCTCGGCAACACTCTTCAGCAGTTTCAGAGTAGCGATGTCGTCGTCGTCCATATCCGATGTCGGGATGTTCGAGAGGATAGTGTTGAGCGACACGAGGATAGGCTGCACGAAAGCCTTGTCGACAAAGAAGTAGGCCTTTGTCTTGGTCTCGTCCCAGCGCACGTTTACGGGGATGCCGTTGAACTTAGTGAGCACGCCCTGGATGAGAACCTTGTCCTCGTCGTCGGCGTCCTCCATCATCTTGTTGGGGTCAAGATAGAGAGTGATGAGGTTGTCGTTCACAATCTTGTATGTGGCATAACCCTTGGCTGTCTGCCAGCCTAAATTCTGTGTGGCGCGTGTAGAGATGGCGTCGTCGGGCAACTCCTTGTAGAGAGCTGTGATTGTGCCGTCGGCATTGAAAGTAACGCTCTTCAGCACCTGAGGCAGATACATGTTGGCAAATGAGTTGGCGAGCGGAGTAATCACCTCGTTGATGTCCATAGGAATAGGCTGGCCAAATCCCATGTCGATGTTGAGTGCTGTGCCTTCGGGCACGTCCCATGTCATTTTGAAGGCACCCTCATAGCCACCCTCTTCAGTCTGTGTAGATTCAGTTACGTCCCATGTTCCAACGAGTGCGCTTACCGGCTCTTCAACCTTCTTGTCGTCATCGTCGTCGCTACAAGCAGTAAACAGGCATACGGCAAACACCATAGCCAAAAGCGAAAAATACTTCTTCATGTTTAATTTTGTTTTTGTTAAACAATTTGTTGTTTATTAATACTAAGTTGTGCAAAGATACCGATTTTTTGTTTCATTCTCATCCTGAGTTGTTTATTTTGCCAGATTAAAGACACAAAATTGATATAAATCAACTATTTTATCCATGTTTTTATCATCAGTATTGCTGTTGGTCTTGTCCTAATCCTGCATTTTCGCAATAATCATTTGTTAGTTGTGCGGGTGGATAATTCTTTACCTCTCAAGCATAAAAAACACGTGCAAAAGTAAAAAAATGCGTGAATATTTCGTTAAAATAAAAAAAAATAAAATAATAGGGGGATTTTTCCAAAATATTTTTGGTAGTAAAGATTAAATGCTTATCTTTGCATAGATATATAAAACAAACAAAAAAGCGTCCTGCCTGTAATGGGCAGAAAAGATGACTTTAGAAGAAAAACCGATTTTCAACTAACTCATGACTGCTTATTTAGTTACAACTACTACAACAATCAAACAAGCGTGTTCCGATGTGATGTCGGGACACGTTTTCCTAATTTTTTAAGCTGCATGTTTTAGTAATAGATTATTTCGGCAACCAACTAACTTGCAAACTTAATTTTTTTAAAACATAATTATTATGAGATTAATCATTGAAAAGGATTACGATCAGCTCTCAAAATGGGCAGCTGAGCATGTGATTGAGCGTATCAACAAGTTCAACCCAACACCCGACCACAAATTTGTGCTCGGTTTGCCTACAGGTTCTTCACCAATCGGCATGTATCGTGCTTTGGCTGAGGCTTGCAAGGAGGGTCGTGTTTCGTTTAAGAACGTTCTTACCTTCAATATGGACGAGTATGTTGGTCTGCCCGAGTCTCATCCCGAGAGCTACCACTCATTCATGGCAAAGAACTTCTTCGACCATGTTGACTGCCCGAAGGAGAACATCCATATCCTCAATGGCAATGCCGAGGATCTTGAGGCTGAGTGTGCTCACTACGAGCAGATGATTGAGGAAGCAGGCGGCATTGACCTCTTCATCGGCGGCATCGGTCCCGACGGTCATATCGCTTTCAACGAGCCGGGTTCTTCATTGACATCACGCACACGCCAGAAGACTTTGACAACCGACACTATCGTTGCCAACTCTCGTTTCTTCGACAACGACGTGAACAAGGTTCCTACAACTGCTCTCACCGTAGGCGTTGGCACTGTTATGTCGGCACGCGAGGTGATGATTCTCGTAAATGGCCACAACAAGACACGCGCTTTGCAGGCTGCTGTTGAGGGTCCTGTTACCCAGATGTGGACAATCTCTGTTCTCCAGCTCCACCAGCACGGCATCATCGTTGCCGACGAGGCTGCTACCGACGAGCTCAAGGTGAGCACCTGTCGCTACTTCAAGGACATCGAGAAGAACAATCTGTAATCATACAATCCATATTTCATATGCACAAAGCATTGAACATAAAGAAAATCTCAGCTGCTCCAGTAGGGGCGGCTGAGATTTGTCGTATATTGGACGAGGCTCAGGTTGAGTTCGTCCCTGTTGACAATCATTGTTGGGCGGCTGATTTCCCCTACAAACCTAAGTTTGAGGTGCGCATGGCGCACAATGGCAGCCAGTTGCTCATCAATTATCGTGTCGCCGAGGAGTGTGTGCGCGCCGTGGCTCCCCACGACGACGGCAATGTGTGGGAGGACTCTTGCTGTGAGCTTTTTCTCTCGCCTGTAGCCGACGGCACATATTATAATATGGAGTGCAACGCGGCTGGCACCATGCTCATTGGTTTTGGAGCCAAGCGCGAGGGTCGTGAGCGTGCTCCACAGGCAGTTCTCGACAAGGTGGACCGCTGGTCGTCGATGGGCAGAGAGCCGTTTGCCGACATCGAGGGCGAGCGCACATGGCAGCTCTGCCTTGCGGTGCCTACTGATGCCTACTATCGCCATCAGCTTGAGTCGTTCGACGGACTGAAGGTGAAGGGCAATGTGTATAAGTGTGGCGACAAACTACCCCATCCGCATTTCCTCTCGCTTTATCCTATCGACTTGCCAAAGCCCGACTTCCATCGTCCCGACTTCTTTGGCAGCGTGGAGTTTGAGTAGAAAGAGAGGAGTTAGAGGAAGTTTGGGCGAAGCCCGAAGTTCCTCTAACTTCCCTTTACACACACTCTCTTTTGTTTTCTCAGCATTGAGCTTTCACTTTTTCGGTTCGATATGAATCATCACGAAAGTGTCTTTGCCCAATAGTTCTCTTATTTTGTTTTCCACTTCGGTAGCATGTTCGTGTGCTTCGTTTAGCGGCATGTTGCCGTCCATTCTCACATGCACGTCGACCGAAGCGCGGTTGCCAATCTTGCGTGTGCGCAGATTGTGCGGGTCGCTCACTTTTCCACACGACAGGATAGTTTTGCGTATCTCGTCCTCAACAGCCTCTGGCAGCGAGTTGTCTACCAGTTCGCCGAGGCTCGGTCGCAGTTGTTCCACGGCAGCATGCATGATTAGCACGCTGACGATGAGTGCCGCTATGGGGTCGAGTACGGTCCAGTGTTCGCCCAGCAACAATGCACCGCCAATGCCTATCGCCGTACCTATCGACGAGAAGGCATCGCTGCGGTGGTGCCATGCGTTGGCAATTACTGCCTGCGAGCCGACACGTCGCCCTTCGCGCTGGGTGTACTGAAACAGCATCTCCTTCACCACAATCGACACTATTGCCGCCGCTAACGCTATCCATCCTGGCGACTCCAGACGCTCGCCGTTGAGGCAACCCCATATCTGTGTGAGGCTGTTCCACATGATGCCCGCTCCCACAAAGAGCAGCATCAGTCCGATGACGGTGGTGGCGAGAGTCTCATACTTGCCATGTCCGTATTCGTGTCCACGGTCTTGCGGTTTGCTTGATATGTGAACGAATGCTATGACGATGAAGTCGGTGATGAGGTCGCTGAGCGAGTGCACGCCGTCGGCTATCATAGCCGAACTGCGACCGAAAAAGCCAGCCAGCAGTTTTGCCGCGCAAAGCAGCACGTTGGCTATTGCTCCATAGAGGGTGACGCGATAGATGCGGCGCTCTCGGGTGTCGTCTGCCGTGTTGGGATGTTGCTGGCACGGCTCATTTTGTAAAACCATAATGCTAATGCCTTTCTTTGATATTAATTCCTAATGTTTTTTTTCAAGAGTGAAGTATAAACGAGCAATTGCAAAAGTATATATTATTTTTGAATACAGAGTGCTTTTCGAGTTATTTTTATTAATTTCGCAAACCAACCATTTTTTTCAAAACGAAAAGCAATAATGACACATACCACATTCACCCCCGACCACTGCCAGCAGGAAGTAATCAGTGCCTGTGGCGGATTCCACCTTGTGCTTGCCCCTCCTGGATGTGGCAAGACCCAGATTCTCACCGAGCGCATACGCCATGCCCACACCACTGAGGGCATAGCCTATGCCGACATGCTCTGCCTCACGTTCACCAATCGTGCAGCCCGGGGTATGATGGAGCGCATACAAGGCAATATAGCCGATGAGGGAGTGGCAGACGTGTTTGTGGGCAACGTGCATAAGTATTGCTCCAGATTTCTTTTCTCCAACGCGCTTGTGGCGTCGGAGTCGAGTGTCATCGACGAGGACGACGCCGTGTCGATACTTGCCCGCTATCTTGGCGACGACGAGTATGCCGTGATGTCGAACAATAACCTGCGCCGCAACTATGCCAATATACTACATCTTGAGAGCATGATGCACCAGATAAGCCACAACCACCCAAAGGCAATAAGAATGCACGCCGACTGCATCAACGCCAACGACATTGCTGCCATGAGGCGAATATGCGAGGTGACAGGGCGCACATTCGACGCTGCTGCCATGACCGACATCTACGAGAATGCCGACACCTATCGCGACCTGACGCATACCGACACGTGCGACTATGGCGACCAGCAGGTCATTGCCAAACTGCTGCAGAAGATGACGCTTGCACGCCAGTATCAGCTATACAAGCGTCGCAACCATCTGCTCGACTTCCACGACCTGCTTGTGCAAACCTACGACGCGCTCGTCGACGACAGCGAGCAGACCGCCTACAAGCGCTATCCGTGGGTGCAAGTCGACGAAGTGCAGGACCTCAATCCGCTGCAGATGGCTATCATAAAGCTGCTCACGTCGCGCCCGTTCCACACCGTGATGTTTCTTGGCGACGAGCAGCAGGCGATATTCTCGTTTATGGGTGCCAAGCTCGACGCCCTCACGGCATTGAAACAGCAATCCAAATGCCAGCTCCATCATCTGTCGGTGAATCACCGATCGCCCAAATATCTGCTCGACATATTCAACACCTATGCCGCCAAGGTGCTACAAATCGACCCCTCGTTGCTGCCCGAGGTGGGCAAGCAATGCACCGACTCCCTGCTGGGCAACGAACTGGGCATACTGTGCAGCGAGACCTACGAGCAGGAGGTGCGCGACTGTGTGCAGTTTGCCCAGATGCTGAGCCACAACTTCCCCGAGTCGTCAACGGCTCTTGTGGTGAACTCCAACCGCGACGCCGAGGTTATAAGCGACGAGCTGCGCCGCCGTGGCATGGGCCACTTCAAGGTGTCGGGCACCGACCTCTTCTCACTGCCTGAGGTGAAGCTACTCTTTGCTCACCTCGGAGTGCTCAACAACGAGTTCAGCTTCATGTCGTGGGCGCGATTGATGAAGGGGCTGCGTGTGTATGAGAACAACGGAGCCGCACGCAATTTTGTGAGACAGTTGTTCGACCGCGCCATAATGCCCTCCGACCTGCTGCGCTTCGACGCCACCACCTACTTGCAGAACTTCGTGGGCAGCTACGAGACCGACACCATAGTGGTGTTCGACACCGAGACCACCGGACTCAATGTCTTTGAGGACGACATACTGCAGATAGCGGCTGTAAAGATGCGCCAGGGCAAGGTGGTGGAGGGTTCGGAGCTGACGCTATACATACACACCGACCGACCCATACCAGCCATGCTCGGCGACATAGTGAACCCCATAATCGAGGAACGCCGCCATCACCAGCTTCTTGATGGTGGCGACGCCCTGCGCCAGTTCATGGCATATGCCGAGGGTTGTGTGTTGCTTGGGCATAACGCCGACTACGACTATCATATTCTCGACTTCAATCTGCGCCGCTATGCCCCCGACATCAATCTTCGCGAGCGCCACCCCTCCTATCTCGACTCGCTGAGGCTTGTGCGCCTGCTTCATCCCGAATTCAAGGAACACAAGCTGAAGTATCTGCTTAGCGTGCTTGGGCTCGAAGGCACCAACTCTCATCTTGCCGACGACGACGTGAACGCCACACGCAATGTGGTGGTCCACTGCTACGGCTTGGCTAAGGAAAGGGTAGGGGAGCAGGAGCGATTTCTTGCCGACAGCCGTGTGCGACAGCGCGTGGCTACGCTGCAAAGAAACTATAGGGACATGTATGTTGAGGCTCTCGGACGTATGTATGAAAGAGGCGAGGCGAATAGTCAAGTATCCGATTCTGCCCTATCCGACTTGGCATTGACGAGTGAGCTAAGCCGATTCTACGACTATCTGCTTGCCGAGGGATTTGTGGGTGAGATTGATGGACTACGCTTTATATTGGCTTATCTTTCTGGCGACATGATCGACCCATCGAAGGAGCCCTCGCTCTACGAGCAATTGTGTAGCCACTTCATGGAGCTAACCACACTGAAGGAGGCCGACCTATGTGGCAGTCGAAGCATAGACGAGTGCATCTTCGTCACCACTATCCACAAGGCAAAGGGACTGGAGTTCGACAACGTGATTGTGTTCGACGCCGTCGACGGGCGCATGCCTAACTACTACAGTCGCAACAATCCACGACAACTTGCCGAAGACGCGCGCAAGTTCTATGTGGCTATCTCGCGTGCCAAACAACGACTCTACGTGTCACAGTGTATTAGGCGTGTCGACTATCACAACGTACCACACGACGTGCACCTCACACCTCTGATGCAGACAATAGCAAAATACTTCAAGCAGCAGAATTTTAGTGCTGCAGGCAACTTGGAGAATTCTATGGAAGGATGATTACGCGTTTCTTAAACATTTGTGTAATAAATACAAAAATGTTGTTAAAAACTATCGCGCCTAATAGCGGTTCGTAAAATATTTTATATATTTACAATTAAGAAATAGCTCGCTTTTAAAAATAGTGAGCTATTATTATATATATACTAACTTACAAAAATCACCTGCGACATATACATTATGGATAAAAAAGAATCTAATATAATTGGGAAATACGACGACTTGCCTATAGATATCAAGCACCACGGCGCAATGGAGCGTTTCACCTACGACAGCTACGAGAAAAAGCGAATACCCCTGTTTCATGTATTGAAGATGAAAAAGGGAGAGTTGATAAAGCGCGACAATCTAAGTTTTTCCATTCTTGCTTTTGTGCTTGAGGGCTCTATACGTGTTTCCACGGGAGTCTATCTTAGGGCTTCGCTTCATGGAGTTCAAACGCTACATCATACTTACCATGCTACGCGCGCTATACGACCCCGACGACCTAATCTATTTGTTTAGATAAGAGCCAGGTGAGGACTTTGAGTTTCGCGAACTGGTGTTCAAGCACTACACATGCGACGTGAATGCCCAGCAACTGTCGGCTCTCGTCGACATGCCGTCCGCCACGTTCAATCGCAAATTCAAGAAAGCCTTTGGTATGCCCGTGGGCGAATGGCTCAACACCAAGCGCAAACTCTATGTGCTGATGGACCTGAAAACCACCTACTGTTAATAACAATGCTAAGTTATCAAAATGTACTTTGAATATTGGGCTTGTATGTGGCAGTGATACCGCGTACAGCCTCTTTTTTTTAAAAAAGGCTTATATAGATAATTTTTATTGCAATGTCGAGATAATAACGACTATAACGAAAACAAAAAAAGCAGAAAAAACGAAACGTAATGATACGCAAGATGATGATTCTGGCGTTGCTTCTTGTCGTGGTCTTTGGGCGTCGACGTGCTTCGCATCTAATAATCTCGCTGGCGTTGAAATAGTCGACACAAACGGACACCTTGTGAGCAAGGTGCATGGCGAAGGCTCAAGCCAATTGATAACGAAGATAACGCAAGGCATTCAGGTGGTGCTCGTCAATATGGAGGGGGCGAATGCAAGAACTATAAAATGATGTTTCATAGTTGACAAGAAACAAGTTGACGAGTAGACAAGTTGACGAGCTGTTTGCTTTGTTGCTAAATATATAAGCAACTTTATGTAAGTATTAGTAACAGCTCGTCAACTTGTCTACTTGTCAACTCGTCAACTTTTAAGCAAACAACTCGTCAACTCTTATCAACTTTTCTTCACTTTTGTGGCAACAACGAAGTAGCCAATCAGGCAGCAGTAGGCAGCAAGCGATGCCACCTGAGACAGCGGAGTGGCAAGCCACGACTCCATCCATTCGTTGCTCACGAGATGTATGTCGCAGAAGCGTAGCAGGGCAGACAATACACCCATCAATGCGCCACCAGCAATAAAGCCACTGGCAAGCAGAGTGCCCTTCTCGTTGCGCTCGCGGTTCACCTCGGCATCCTTAGAGCGCGAAGACACATACCAGCTGACGATGCCGCCAACCAAGAGCGGAGTGTTCAGCTCAAGCGGAATGAACATGCCAAGAGCGAAGGCAATGGCAGGAATGTTGAAATAGGTGAGCACGATGGCGATGAGCGCACCAATGCCATAGAGAGCCCATGGAGCACCCACACCGTTCATAAGCGGATCGATGACAGCAGCCATGGCGTTGGCCTGAGGAGCAGCAAGCTGTCCGCTGGCAAATCCGTAGGTCTGATTGAGCAGCATCATAACGCCGCCCACTGTGGCAGCCGACACAAGAGTGCCAAGAAACTTCCATGTTTCCTGCTTCTTAGGAGTGGTTCCGAGCCAGTAGCCAATCTTGAGGTCGGTGATGAAACCGCCAGCCATCGACAACGCTGTGCACACCACGCCACCCATAATGAGAGCAGCCACCATGCCACCAGTGCCCTTCAATCCAACAGCCACGAGCACCACAGAGGCGAGGATAAGAGTCATAAGAGTCATGCCCGACACAGGGTTGGAGCCAACAATGGCAATGGCGTTGGCGGCAACCGTGGTGAAGAGGAAGGCAATGACAGCCACGAGCAATATGCCCACAATGGCGAAGAGCAGATTGCCCTCCATAACGCCAAACCAGAAGAACAAGAAGGTGGCAACGAGAGTGACGATGGAGCCAATGGCGATAATCTTGAAAGAGATGTCGCGCTGCGTGCGCACCGTGTCCTCGTCAACCTTAGAGCCGCCCTTCATCTCGTTGGCAGCGAGCGAAACGGCACCCTTGATGATGCCCCACGACTTGATGATGCCAATGATGCCAGCCATGGCGATGCCACCGATGCCTATGCTCTTGCCATAATACTTGAATATCTCCTCGGCAGACATTGCGCCGACAGTCTGGGTAATCTCGGGGTTCCACATGTTGAGCACCTGGTCGTGGAATATCATCGACATGCCCGGCACGATGAGCCACCACACGGCAAACGAGCCGAGGCAAATGATGAAGGCATACTTAAGACCTATGATATAGCCAAGACCGAATACGGCTGCACCAGTGTTGACCTTGAACACAAGCTTAGCCTTGTCGGCAGCCACGACGCCCCATTCCATGACGCGAGTAGTGAAATTCTCGTTCCACCATCCCACGGTGGCAACAATGAAGTCGTAGAGACCACCCACGAGACCAGCAATGAGCAACGGCTTGGCCTGGGAGCCGCCCTTCTCGCCGCTAACAAGCACCTGAGTGGTGGCTGTTGCCTCTGGGAAAGGATACTTGCCGTGCATGTCCTTGACGAAATACTTGCGAAACGGAATCATAAACAATATGCCCAGTATGCCGCCAAGCAGAGAGGAGAAGAACACCTTGAAGAACGAGACGCTCATCTCGGGATATTTGGCCTGAAGAATGTAGATGGCAGGCAACGTGAAGATGGCACCAGCCACAATAGTACCCGAACAAGCTCCGATACTCTGAATAATGACGTTCTCGCCCAAAGCCTTGTTGCGCTTTGCGGCTGTCGACACGCCAACGGCAATGATGGCGATAGGAATGGCAGCCTCGAACACCTGTCCCACCTTCAGACCCAAATAGGCGGCGGCAGCCGAGAACAGCATAGCCATGATGATACCCCATGTCACCGACCACATGTTCACCTCGGGGTATGACTGTCCCGGCGACATGATTGGCTTGTACTCCTCGCCCGGCTTCAACTCTGTGAAGGCGTTCTCGGGCAATTGGATTTGCTCTTTTTCTTTTTCCATTTTTGTTGTATTGTTTATTATTAGTTGTACTTTCTTTGTTATTAGTTTGTTTCGTTAGCGAATTTATAATTCGCAAAGTTACAACTTTTGTGGCGATAAATCTGTGATTAACCCAGAAAATATATTTAAATTTGCAGACAACATAAATAATAAGAAATGAACCGAACAAAAAGACTATTGACAGCAGCTGTTGTAGCTGCATTTGCCGGCATACAGTCGTTTGCTGGCAGCGACCTTACAATGATTGTTGGTACCTACACCGACCAGAGCACATCCGAGGGCATGTATGTCTACCGTTTCAACCAAGAAAACGGCAAGGCTGAGGCTATGGGAAGCGTGAAGGCTGGCAATCCGTCGTTTCTTGTTTTCAACGACAACGCCACGCGTGTGTATGCTGTGAGCGAATACGACGACGAGCGTCGCGGTGTGGGAGCCTATGGCTTCAACGCGTCGAGTGGCACTTTGTCGTTCATCAACAGCCAGCATAGCGGCACTTCGGCAACAAAGCATGTCAATAATATGCCAGGAGCAGCTCCATGCAATATTATGGCTGTTGGCAGATATCTGGTGACTTCGAACTATAACGGCGGCGACATATCGGTGTTTCCTATCGAAAAGGACGGCTCGATAGGCAAGGAAACGCAGTATTTGTGTATGTATAAGAATAATGGGGTGGACTCGCACATACATTGTTGCAAGATGACACCCGACCACCGCTATATGTTGGCTGCCGACCTTGGCAACGACTGCATATGGCGTTTCGATGCCGACAATGCAGGCAACACTTTCCTTGCCAATCCAACCGTAGCTTATCAGGCACCCAAAGGCACCGGACCACGCCATTTCGTGTTCAACGCCAAGGGTACAGTGGCTTATCTCATAGGCGAACTCGACGGCACGGTAACTGTGCTTGGCTACAACAATGGAACCCTTGGCGAATTGCAGCGCTTACAGGCTTCGCTCTACAAGACCAACGGCAGCGGCGACATCCACCTTTCGCCCGATGGCAAATATCTTTATGCCTCGCATCGACTCACCGACGAGGGTGTATCGATATTCTCGGTAGACCCCAATGACGGACTACTTACCAAGGTTGGATTTCAGCCAACGGGCGCACATCCGCGCAATTTCGCCATAACACCCAACGGCAAATATATGCTCGTGGCATGTCGCGACAGTAATGTTATAGAGGTGTACAGTCGTGATGAAAACACGGGAAAACTCGTGAATACTCATCACGACATACAGCTGGGCAAACCAGTTTGCATTCAGTTCGCAAGTTTGTAGTGTTTTTTTTTGCCAAGTCCATTAGTTTTTGTACATTTGCCGAGCAAACAGCAAACAATCTATTAATCCTTTAACAACATAAGTCTATGAACGAAAATCTTATTCTTATGAACGCCAACCCAGTGGTGCGCGCGCTCCAGAAAATGCCAAGTGAATTTACCAAAGAAGACATCATCAAGTATATCGCAGACAACGATATACAGATGGTTAACTTCATGTATCCTGGTGGCGACGGCCGCTTGAAGACTCTTGGCTTCACCATCAACTCAAAGGAGTATCTCGAAACAGTGCTCACTTGTGGCGAGCGTGTCGACGGTTCGTCTCTCTTCTCTTTCATCCAGGCTGGCAGTAGCGACCTTTATGTGTTGCCGCGATTCTCTACAGCTTTCCGCGACCCATTTGCCGAGATTCCTACTCTGTGCATGCTTTGCTCGTTCTTCGACAAGGACGGTGAGCCTCTCGCTTCGTCGCCCGAACATACCCTCGTGAAGGCAGCACGTGCTTTCCACGACGTGACTGGCATGGAGTTTCATGCCATGGGCGAGTTGGAATATTATGTAGTGAGTGTTGCCGAGCAGAAATTCCCTGCTGTCGACCAGCGCGGCTACCACGAGTCGGCTCCTTTCTTCAAGACAGGCGACTTCCGTCAGCGTTGCATGCACGCTGTGGCACAGTGTGGCGGACAGATTAAGTATGGCCATTCCGAGGTGGGCAACTTTACAATGGACGGACTATGCTATGAGCAGAACGAGATTGAGTTCCTTCCCGTATCGGTTGTTGAGGCTGCCGACCAGTTGATGATTGCCAAGTGGGTGATTCGCAATATGGCATGGCGCGAGGGCTACGACGTTACATTCTCGCCGAAGATTATAGCAGGCAAGGCTGGCTCGGGTCTGCATATACATATGCGCATGATGAAGGACGGCAAGAACCAGATGATTCACGAGGGTGCGCTGAGCGAGGCTGCACGCCGCATGATAGCTGGAATGATGGATGTGGCAGGTGCCATTACTGCGTTCGGCAATAAGAATCCGCTTGCCTACTTCCGCCTTGTGCCTCATCAGGAGGCTCCTACCAACATCTGTTGGGGCGACCGCAACCGCTCGGTGCTTGTGCGCGTGCCGTTGGGCTGGACTTCGGGCAAGGACATGTGTCATCAGGCTAATCCACAGCAGCCAGCAGCCAATCCCTACACAACAGCCAAGCAGACTGTCGAGATGCGCTCGCCCGATGGCTCAGCCGACATCTATCAGCTTCTCGCAGGATTGTGCGTAGCTTGCCGCCACGGATTCGAGATGGAGAATGCTCTCGAAATAGCCGACCGCACATACGTGAATGTCAACATCCACGACGCTGCCAACGCTGAGCGCTTGTCGCAGCTCTCTACATTGCCCGACTCATGTGTGGCTTCAGCCGATGTGCTTGAGCGTCAGCGCGAGGTGTTCGAGCAGTATGACGTGTTCTCGCCAGCTATGATCGACGGCATTATCAAGCAGTTGCGCGATTTCGACGACGCTTCTTTGCGCCAGTCAATAGAGAACAACCGCGAGGCTACAGAGCAGCTCGTGCGCCGCTTCTTCCATTGCGGATAAAAGTCTGATAAATAAAAAAAAACAACATTATCGACTCATATGGGTCAATAATGTTGTTTTTTTTATGTTATGTCGGTTTTAGTTGCGGAACACCAGTCCGTCCTTGTCGGCATCGATAGTGATTGGTTGCTCGCGCTTTACCTCGTCGGAGAGAATCTTCTTTGAGAGGTCGTTGAGCACACAACGTTGTATGGCGCGCTTTACAGGACGAGCACCAAACTCCGGGTCGAAGCCTTCGTCGGCAAGGAAGTCGATGGCGGCAGGAGTAACGTTGAGCGTGAATCCCTGCGGCTCGAGCATCTTCTTCACAGCGTTCATCTGCAATGTCACTACCTGAGCGATTTCGGTCTTGGTGAGCGGCAGGAACATTATCGTTTCGTCGATACGGTTGAGGAACTCCGGACGTATGGTCTTCTTGAGCATATCCATTACCTTTGCCTTGGTGTCGCTGATAACGTGGTCGCGGTTCTGTGGCGTGATGCCTGCAAACTGCCCCTGAATGTACTGGCTACCCAAGTTGGAGGTCATAATGATGATAGTGTTCTTAAAGTTTACTGTGCGTCCCTTGTTGTCGGTGAGTCGACCGTCGTCCAATACCTGCAATAGAATGTTGAACACGTCGGGATGAGCCTTCTCTATCTCGTCGAACAACACAACCGAGTAAGGTTTGCGGCGTACAGCCTCGGTCAACTGGCCACCTTCGTCGTAGCCTACATATCCCGGAGGCGCACCGATAAGGCGGCTCACGCTGAACTTCTCCTGATACTCGCTCATGTCGATACGCGTCATCATCGTCTCGTCGTTGAAGAGATATTCGGCAAGAGCCTTGGCAAGTTCGGTCTTGCCAACACCAGTAGTGCCGAGGAAGATGAAGGATGCTATAGGACGCTTCGGGTCTTGCAGTCCAGCACGCGAGCGGCGCACAGCATCGCTCACCGCACGTATAGCCTCGTCTTGACCTATGACACGGTTGTGAAGCTCTTCTTCAAGATGCAGCAACTTCTCGCGTTCGCTTTGCATCATTCGTGTTACGGGTATTCCTGTCCAGCGACTTACCACTTCGGCAATGTCGTCGGCAGTCACCTCCTCGCGTATCATGGCGTTGCCGTCTTGGGTTGACTTCAGCTGGTTCTGAATGTTCTTGATGTCCTCCTCAAGAGCCTTGAGTTTGCCATAGCGTATTTCAGCCACTCGTTCGTAGTTGCCCTCGCGTTCGGCACGCTCAGCCTCGAACTTCAGTTGTTCCATTTGCTGTTTGTCCTGCTGAATTTTGTTCACCAGACCCTTTTCGCTTTCCCATTTTGCTCGGAAGGCACTCTCCTGATCGCGTAGTTCGGCAATGTCCTTGTCGAGTTGGGCAATTTTGTCGGTGTCGTTCTCGCGTTTTATAGCCTCGCGCTCTATTTCGAGCTGTTTCAGTTTGCGTGTAATCTCGTCGAGTTCCTCGGGCACAGAGTCGCGCTCCATACGTAGTTTGGCAGCAGCCTCGTCCATAAGGTCAATGGCTTTGTCTGGAAGGAAACGGTCGCTGATGTAGCGTTCGGATAGTTTCACGGCAGCTATGCATGCATCGTCCTGAATGCGCACCTTGTGGTGGTTCTCGTAGCGTTCCTTCAGTCCACGCAATATAGAGATTGCCGACAACTCGTCGGGTTCGTCGACCATGACCGTCTGGAATCTACGCTCCAGGGCTTTGTCCTTCTCGAAGTATTTCTGATACTCGTTGAGGGTTGTAGCACCTATACTGCGCAATTCGCCACGAGCCAAAGCTGGTTTTAGGATGTTTGCAGCATCCATGGCTCCCTCGCCACCACCTGCACCTACAAGAGTGTGAATCTCGTCGATGAAGAGTATGATGCGACCGTCGCTGTTGGTCACCTCTTTGATGACGCTCTTCAATCGCTCCTCAAACTCACCTTTGTACTTGGCACCTGCCACAAGCGCACCCATATCCAATGAATAGAGTTGCTTGTCTTTGAGGTTTTCGGGCACGTCGCCACGAACGATACGCTCGGCCAGTCCTTCTACGATAGCCGTCTTGCCAGTTCCTGGCTCACCTATTAATATAGGGTTGTTTTTGGTGCGTCGCGACAGAATCTGCAGCACCCGACGAATCTCTTCGTCACGTCCGATTACGGGGTCGAGTTTGCCCTGGCGAGCTTCCTCCACAAGGTTTTTGGCATATTTAGCAAGACTCTGATAGTTCTCGTCGCCCGATTGCGACTGCACCTTCTGTCCCTGGCGCAGTTCCTGTATAGCCTTCACCGTCTCTGTCTCGGTCATTCCGGCATCCTTCAATATGCGGCTTGCTGTGGAGTTGACCTGAAGTAGGGCGAGAAGTATAGGTTCAACGCTTGTAAACTCGTCGCCATTCTTTGTGGCGAAGTCCTGAGCGCGCTGAAGCACGTTGTTGGCGTCGTTGGAGAGATAAGGCTGTCCACCCTGAACGCGTGGCAAGCGCTGTATCTCGCTGTCGACGACTGTGTCTATTTGGTTGGCATTGACTCCGAGCTTCTGGAAGATGTATGTGGCTACGTCTTTGGCTTTCACCATCACACCCTTTAACAGGTGCACCGGCTCAATGCTCTGTTGTCCTTGGCGCTGTGCGGTGTTGACAGCCTCCTGAACAACCTCCTGGGCTTTGATTGTGAATTTGTCGAATGTCATATTTTTATTTCTCCTTTCTTGTTTTTTCGTTATTGTTTTCATCAACACAATGCGCAAACCGTATGCCCATGTAATTTGTTACTGACAAAATGTCAGATTTTATTGTTTTACTTATTTAAATACTGACATTATGACATGTTTATAGCTTCTAAAGCGACAAATATCTGTTGTTGGTGTAATTAAGAATATTATTTAAATACAACTCTTATTAATCTCTAATTTTTAAATAAAATATAAAAATATATGTATTTTGAAAATATTTTTATTTTATTATTGGATTGTGGGAAAAAAAATATAATTTTGTAGCACTTAAACCGAATCGCTGCACATTATACATTATATATAAGGTATATGGAGGCAGTCTAAAAGACATTTAAACCTAAAAACAAACTAATTGAAAACAGATGAAAAGAAGTAAGTTTTATCCTTGGGTAGTCGTGGGACTACTGTGGGTAGTAGCCCTTTTGAACTACATGGATCGCCAGATGCTCTCCACTATGCAGGAGGCAATGAAGGCCGACATCGTGGAGTTGAACAAAGCCGAGGCATTCGGAGCTTTGATGGCTGTGTTCCTTTGGATTTATGGCATTGTAAGTCCGTTTGCAGGAATCGTAGCCGACCGCATTAGCCGCAAGAAGCTCGTTGTTGGCAGTTTGTTCGTATGGTCGACAGTGACATGTCTTATGGGCTATGCTACAGATTTTCAGCAACTTTATTGGCTACGTGCCTTGATGGGTATCAGTGAGGCACTCTATATACCTTCAGCCCTGTCGCTCATAGCCGACTGGCATGAGGGCAAGTCGCGTTCGCTGGCTATCGGTATACACATGACCGGTCTGTATGTAGGACAGGCTATCGGTGGTTTTGGAGCAACAGTTGCCGCTACGTTCTCGTGGCATTCCACCTTCCATTGGTTTGGAATCATAGGCATCGCATATTCAGTTGTGTTGGCTCTGTTCCTTCACGACAAACCAAAGGACATGACAGCTGCCGTAGCCACTCCCAATCCTGCTGACATGCAGAAGAAGGAGACCGTATGGCGCGGATTGAGCGTGGTGTTCTCAACATGGGCATTTTGGGTTATACTCATATATTTCGCTGTGCCGAGTCTTCCGGGATGGGCTACAAAGAACTGGTTGCCTACGCTGTTTGCCGAGAACCTTGGCATTCCGATGTCGCAGGCAGGTCCGATGTCGACAATCACTATTGCTGCCTCGTCGTTCGTAGGCGTTATTGTGGGTGGTATATTGTCGGACAAGTGGGTGCTGCGCAACATACGCGGACGTATCTATACCAGTGCCATTGGCTTGGGTATGACCATTCCGGCACTCGTGCTTCTTGGTTTGGGCCATAGTATAGTGGCTGTCGTAGGAGCTGGTCTGCTGTTCGGCATGGGCTACGGAATGTTCGACGCCAACAACATGCCAATCCTTTGCCAGATTATTTCGGCAAAATATCGTGCCACAGCCTATGGTGTAATGAACATGGTGGGCGTGTTTGCTGGTGCTGCCGTTACTCATCTGCTTGGCAAATGGACCGATGGCGGCAACCTTGGACTCGGATTTGCAGTGCTTGGCTGCATAGTGCTCGTGGCACTTGTGTTGCAGCTTAGTTGCCTAAAGCCAACAACAGACAACAAAGAATAAAACTATTTTAAAATAAAAGAGAATATGGAAAAAATAATCGGACTTATCGACGCTCCGTTTACCCCATTCTACGCAAACGGTGACGTCAATCTTGAACCAATCGAGGCTTATGCCAAGATGTTGCAGAAGAACGGATTGAAGGGTGTGTTCATCAATGGTTCTTCGGGCGAGGGCTATATGCTCACTACTGAGGAGCGCATGCAGCTTGCAGAGCGTTGGGTAGAGGTTGCTCCCGAAGGATTCAAGGTAATTGTGCATGTAGGCAGTTGCTGTCTGCGCGAGAGTGTTCGTCTTGCCGAGCACGCACAGAAGATTGGTGCCTGGGGCATCGGTTCGATGGCTCCTCCTTTTCCGAAGATTAGCCGAATAGAGGAACTTGTTGAGTACTGTGAGGCTATTGCTGCCGCAGCTCCCAATCTGCCGTTCTACTACTATCATATCCCGGCATTCAATGGCGCGTTCTTGCCGATGCTCGATTTGCTGAAGGCTGTCGACGGACGCATTCCTAACTTTGCTGGTATCAAGTATACTTATGAGTCGTTGTATGAGTACAACCAGTGTCGACTCTATGCCGACGGCAAGTTTGACATGCTTCACGGTCAGGACGAGACAATATTGCCGAGTCTTGCGCAGGGTGGTGCACGTGGTGGCATCGGTGGTACAACCAACTACAACGGACGCGAACTTACTGGCATCATCGAGGCTTGGAACAATGGCGACATTGAGACTGCACGCGAGAAGCAGAACTTCTCACAGGCTGTAATCAACGTCATCTGCCACTTCCGCGGCAATATCGTGGGTGGCAAGCGCATAATGAAGCTCCTTGGTTTCGATCTCGGACCAAATCGTGTGCCGTTCCGCAACATGACCGATGAGGAAGAGGCTCAGATGAAGAAGGAACTCGAGGAAATTGGTTTCTTCGAGCGCGCTAATAAGTTTTAATTTTTAGTTGACGAGTTGACGAGTAGACAAGTTGACGAGTAGACAAGTTGACTCAAATAATAAAATTATGAACGTAAAAGAATATATACAGTTTTGGGCTGACTCCTATAAGAAGGACCTCACCGAGAACATCATGCCGTTCTGGATGGAACATGGATGGGACCGCGAGAATGGTGGTGTCTATACATGTGTTAACCGCGACGGATCGTTGATGGATACAACGAAGTCGGTATGGTTTCAGGGACGTTTTGCATTTATTTGTGCATTTGCTTATAATAATGTGGAGAAGAACCAGCAGTGGCTCGACGCTGCAAAGTCGACTCTCGAATTTATCGAGAAACATTGTTTCGACGAGCAGGGCCACATGTATTTCTCGGTGACTGCCGAGGGAAAGCCGTTGCGCAAACGTCGCTATGTGTTCTCTGAGACATTCGCTTCGATAGCAATGTCGGAGTATGCTCTCGCCACTGGCGACCAGCACTGGGCAAAGCGTGCACTTCAGATATTCGAGGACACACAGCGCTTCCTTGACACACCAGGATTCTTGCCTGCTAAGTTTGAGCCGGAAGTGCAGCTTCAGAGCCACAGTATTATTATGATTCTCATCAATGTTGGTTCGTGCATTCGCAAGGTTGTCAACGATCCGAAGCTTACGGCCCAGATAGATGATTCAATAGGGAAACTAAAGAAGTATTTCATCCATCCTGAGTTTAAGTGCCTACTTGAGACTGTCGGCATGAATGGTGAGTTTGTCGACACTAATATGACACGCACCATCAATCCAGGACACTGCATCGAGACTTCATGGTTCATTATGGAGGAGTCGAAGCTACGCGGATGGGACAAACCTATGCTCGACATGGCACTCCAGATATTCGACTGGTCGTGGGACTGGGGATGGGACAAGCAGTATGGCGGCATCATCAACTACCGCGACTGCAAGAACCTGCCACCGCAGGACTACTCGCAGGACATGAAGTTCTGGTGGCCACAGTGCGAGACAATAATTGCTTCGCTTTATGCCTATCTTGGCACTGGCGACGAGAAGTATCTCTATCGCCACGAGCGCATCAGCGAGTGGACTTATGCCCACTTCCCCGATGCCGACTATGGCGAATGGTATGGCTATCTCCATCGCGACGGAACTGTGGCACAGCCTGCTAAGGGCAACCTCTACAAGGGGCCGTTCCATATTCCGCGCATGATGGTGAAAGGCTACATGCTTTGCCAGGAGATTTTGAAAAAGTTTTAGGGTAAATAAATAAGTAAGTAAGTAGTAGGTTGGAGTGAAGGTGTAATTTCTCTTATTTTAGTGATAAGAATTTTGCATGCTTCACTCTTTTGTTTTTTCACTTTTTTTCTAACACTAATGAAGTCTTTTATTTCAATATTCACAGCGTTGTTTTTTGCCGCGACTTCTCTTTCTTCACAAAGTGTAGGCAATGTCTTTGGCTTTCCATCCACCGAGCCAGGCTATTCGCTTGGGGTTTCGGCTTGCTACGCAGGACAGATAGGCGACTACCTTGTGATGGCTGGTGGCTGCAATTTCCCCACGCGTGGCAACAAGACTTATTATGCCGGCATTTATGCCGCACGCCTCGATGCCAAGGTGCTCAATTGGCGACTTGTGGGTATGTTGCCCCAACCTGCTGCCTATGGAGTTACGGTGGCGAGTGGCGACAGCCTTTTGTTTATTGGTGGCAATAATAGCCAATGCAGTTTGTCGTCGGTCTATAGCATTCATTTGAGTGAGTTGGGCGACCGTGCCGATGTGTGTCGTCTTGCGGATATGCCTTGCACAGTCGACAATATGGCGGTGGCAACGATGGGTAATGATGTGTTTGTGGCTGGTGGTAATCAGGGCGGCAAACCGTCGGCTCAATTGCTTCATCTCAATGTGGCTTCTGCCAATGGTGGTTGGGATGTTGTGGGAGCTATTCCTGGTAGTCCGCGTGTGCAGCCAGTGGCTGCTGCTGTCGACGGTAAAGTGTACGTATGGGGTGGTTTCTTCGCAAATGGCGAGAATAGTGAGGTTTATACCGACGGCTATTGTCTAAATATAAACAATGGTGATTGGACCTCGCTCATGTCGCCACGCTCCATAGACGGCAAGGAGAAAACTCTGTCGGGAGGAATAGCATGGACCGACGGTAAGCGAGTGGTGGCTACCGGTGGTGTCGACAAGGATATTTTCCTCGACGCTATAAGTGGCAGATACGAGTTTGTCAAGAAGGAGGATTATCTACTTAAGCCGATTGAATGGTATCGCTTTGGTGGTAATCTCTACACGTATGATGTGGAAACTGATAAGTGGCAAAAGACACGTTTTGCCAACAAGGCTTTGGCGCGTGCCGGAGCACAGGCGATTCCTACAAAACTTGGAATCTATTATATAGGTGGCGAACTGAAGCCATCGGTGCGCACACCACAGATTGTGTTGTTAAAATAATATTTATCGTATAAGCGGCAATCTGTGAGGGTGTGTCAAAATAGGAGTTAGAGGAAGTTAAGAAGAAGTTAATCCATCTACGATGGATGGAAGTTCTTGCTAAAAGCAAGCGGCAAAGCCGAGCGAACGGACAAATGCTTTATTTTCAACAAATTATACATATGTCCGTTCGCTCGGCTTTGCCGCTTGCTTTTAGCAAGAACTTCCGTTAACTTCGGGCGAAGCCCAAACTTCCGTTAACTCCTATTTTGACACACCCTCAATATGTAAAGATAATTCTGAACTGTTGCTTATTTATTCTCTTCCTTCACTCTCTTCAAGTGCTGTTCATAAGCTCGTGCAAGTCCGCCCTCGCTCGTCTCCTTATATAGCGATGGCAGGTCGTGACCAGTCTGTTTCATCACTTTCACCACGCGGTCGAACGACACGTTGTGTGTGCCGTCGGAGAACGAAGCATAGAGGTTGGCGTCGAGTGCACGTGTGGCAGCAAAGGCGTTGCGCTCGATGCAAGGAATCTGCACAAGTCCGCACACTGGGTCGCATGTCATGCCAAGGTGGTGTTCAAGACCCATCTCGGCTGCATATTCAATCTGCGACGGACTGCCGCCGAACAACTGGCAGGCTGCTGCCGAAGCCATGGCGCAAGCCACACCCACCTCGCCTTGGCAGCCTACGTCGGCACCCGATATAGAGGCGTTCTTCTTAACCACATTGCCGAATATTCCGGCAGTAGCAATGGCGTGCAATATGCGTGTGTCGCTGAACTTGTGTCCCTTTGCCAAGTGATAAAGCACGGCTGGCAACACACCGCATGAACCACATGTGGGCGCAGTGACAATAGTGCCACCCGAAGCGTTCTCCTCGCTCACCGATAGAGCATAGGCATATACTAATGCACGCGACTGAAGCGACTGTTTGTAGCCGCTCGCCTTAACATAGTAGATAGGTCCCTTGCGTGGTAATTTCAGAGGTCCTGGTAATGCTCCCTCATGGTCGATGCCGCGCTCTACGCTCTCCTGCATAGTGCGCCACACTTCCATAAGATAGTCCCAGATGTCTTCTTCCTCACACTCGTTAACATACTCCCAGTAGTTGCGTCCGTTGTTTTCACACCAGGTCTGTATCTCGTGCAGTGTATTTTTCTGATACACCTCGCGCTTGCTTGTAATCCAGCGTCCCTTTTCGCCTTCAGACAGGGCACCGCCACCAACACTGTAGCAAATCCACTCGTCCATCTTTGCATCATTGGCGTCGAAAGCCACAAACTTCATGCCATTAGGATGGAAAGGCAGAAACACTTGAGGCTGCCATTCTATACGCAGTGGAGCGACAGGACGAAGAATTTCGTCTATGGCAACGTCGGTCATGTGGCCGCGACCTGTTGCGGCAAGACTACCATAGAGTGTTACTTCGAATGAAGCCGCATTGCGGTTGTGTGACACGAATATCTGTGCAGCTTTCTGTGGACCCATGGTATGGCTACTTGACGGTCCTTTACCTATTCTGTATATTTCTCTTAACGATTCCATTGTTTATATGTGAGTCTTTAAATAGTTCAAGATAATAATGTATTGTTGTTTATGAAGTTAATGCTTCTTGTTATTATTTAGCTGTTTGCAAAGTTACGACAAATTTATTGATACCTTGCAAGGCAAATGATAGTCAACTGTTAAATATTTGTTAAATTCACTGTTGCGACATTTAGAAAATCTTTTTTCTTCGTTATCATCTATAGAAAGGGGTGGAAACCGAGACTACATTGTTAGTTGCATACCCTATAATATATAATAATGTATTACATATTAAAAAAAAGGAGAAAACGTTATGAAGAAGTATTTTTTTATGTTGTTTGTTGTTGTGTTAATGGCTGCAACTTCAGTATATGGAACTCAGAAGAGTGAGGTGGTTAGAACGGTTCTGCCTTTCAGCGAGCTAAATGTTCTTGGAAATCTGGAGGTTGTATACGAGCAGTCGAATACGTGTGAGGTGAGTCTGGTGGGCGATGCCAACGACTTCAACCAGATAAACATCGACAATAGCGCTACTTCGCTCAATATCCGAAAGGCATCCAAGCAGATAGGCAATGTATCTGTAGACACATCCAATAAGTCGGAAAGGCTTAACGTTGTTATAACGGTAAAGGCTCCAGAGGTTAGAATCTTTAATCTTGCAGGTGGCGGACATATTATTGTAGACAATATGTCGGGCAATAAGGTTATATTCAATCTAGCTGGTTCGGGCAGAATGGTTCTGGGTAGAATAACTGCCAACAATACATTCTTCAACAATGCAGGTTCGGGAAGTATATGTATTGATGAAGTTAAGTCAGATAATGTTAGTTTATCGATGGCTGGTTCGGGTATGATTAGTGGCAAGGTAGGTAAGGCCTTAAAACTGAATTGCACGCTTACAGGGTCTGGACGAATATATGTATCGGGCAAGGCAGACAAGTATGGAAAGGTGATTATTGGCTCGGGCAGTATTGATGACAGTATGCTGAAGTACGACTCGATAAGCACTACAAGCACCCATACCAATGTGATAAAAGACAGTGATGCATCGAGCGCACCCAAAAGTCCTGACGGCATAATCAATGCCCAACCCTAATAAACAACAAGTGGATATCATAAACAAATTTCGACAATCGTGAATCAACTACAGTTCGAACAGATATCTCTGCAACTGCGCAATATCGCCATGGGTTATGCCCGACGTTATCTTGCACGTGCCGACGATGTGGACGATGCGGCAAGCGATGCTATGCTTAGGCTATGGGCTGTGCACGACTCTCTCCGCGACACAGCCCATGCCGCTCGTCTTGTCGCTGTTGTTGCTCGCAATCTTTCTATAGATATGTTGCGACGCAAGCGTCCGGTTAGCTTTGACGGCAATGCGATGCCAACGTCGTGGCTCAAGAGGCAAGAGTCAAACGATGCCACTCCCGAAAGTCAACTTGAATGGAAGGAGGACGAGCAATGGTTAAGGCAGCGCATAGAGAAGTTGCCGCCGAGAGAGATGCAGGTTATGATTCTCAGACAGACCGAAAGGCGCACCAATGAGGAGATTGCCGCAATATTAGGCATTAGCAAAGAGTCGGTGGCGACGGTGCTATCGTCGGCTCGCCGAAAACTATTCAATCAGATAAAGGAAAGGAACAGAAAATGACCGACCAACAAATCATATCACTTCTACAGCGTTATATGGACGGCTTGACCACCATAGACGAGGAGAACGCATTGGCTGAATTCTTCAGCAAGGCTACCGACGACAATCGCCCAGAAGATATATCTGCCGACGATTGGAGGGCCTATCGTGAGATGTTCGGCATGTTTGCTACGGGAATTGAGGCTACCAGAGAATATAAAGAAGAGCAGGTTGACATACCGCAACGCTTCACAATGCGAAAGGTTGTCGCTTGGATGACTTCGGCTGCGGCTGTGGCTCTGCTTGTGTTTGCAGCGTCAACTCAATTAGATAACAACACAATGGACAATCAGCCTTTGGCACAACAGGTGGTAAATAAGATACCAGTAGATTCGATTGCCGATAGTATCTCGGCTGAACGCCCACAGCCAATAGTGGTTGATAGCATAAAACCGCAGCCAGTAAAGCAACAACGAAACAGGTCGGCTCGACCATATTGGCAACCACGTCCGCCAAAGGTTTATGTTGCAGATGCTCTTGATGCAAAGCCAGACACTACCGACATTGAGGAGGCTGTACGCCAGGCCGACATTCTGCTGCAAGCTATAAGTGTACACCAGTTGGCTGAGATAAAACAACTGGAACTTCAAGCCCTGGAAGTGTTCGAGGATGATGATTCGGACAACGACGTGGCACAATAATAGAGAGTATATAATATTTAATCTATAAAAACTTAAAAAATATATAACGTATGAGACAGATTGTAATAATGGCAATATTGCTATTGCAAACGGTTGTGGTTTCGGCACAGGAAAAAATCGAGACAATCTTCAAGATTGTGTTGAATGATCCTTCGACCGAAATATTATCCAACTCGAGCTTTGATGTAGTTTGCCCCGACAGCTCTGTAAGCTATTGCAAGTATATTGAGTTTACACTCCCGACGAGCAATAAAAAGTTGTTTAATGAGATTGAGAAAGTTATGCTTAACGGAACCATGAAGGCTTACGACGTGTACGTAAAGAAGCCGGGCAGCAGCAGTCAAGTGATTAAAAGTATGAAATATGTGTATGGAGTCAACAATGAGTATGTAGTGGAATTGGGCAGCTATACGTCGCACAATTATTATGGATTGTGCTTTAAGGATGCCAACGATCCGCTTCGCCGACACGCTTATCTGTATATATCTTATAAGGAAGGTGGCAAATATCGTTGCAAGTACTATCATATATATGGTGTTATCCCGGCTCGATTTGAGGAGTACAGGTCGAAAATCACCGCGCCTAATAAGCCTTCAACCAAGACGTCTGTAATGCGGACAAAGACTTACACGGATGGCGATGTGGTTGTAACAACCACTTATGACAATAATGGTAATGTAAAAAGCACACAGTCGAGTACGTGGTCTGTGGAGATGGATAATATAAAGACCGATACCGACTTTATGCTTCAGTTTGGCAATATGCGATCAGCTTTCCTCGATGCTATAAAGGATGCTGATTCCAAAACCTTGCAGACGGGAATCGTGGTTAAGTTGGTCCGTATGTGTAAGGAATATAGCAAGCTGCTCACCCAAAACGAGAAGAAAACTTGCATGAACAGCATCAACGAAATGAAGGATACACTGAAGAAGACCAATGCCGACACATTTATGGATGGTATGCTGACAGAGGCTTGGATTGCCCTGTCCAAATAGAATCGTTATGTCTGTTTACAGATGTCAATTGACACAATTGATTTAACTGCCAGTATCACTCAGTTTACACTGGAGTTTCATATGACTGATACTCCAGTACCAATTATATGATACTCCAGTACCAGATAACAGTTACTAAAAACGATACTGTAAATAATTACTTGGTTTCATAATGCAAAAACCGTTGTTTATCAACTCTGTTTGATAAACAACGGTTTTGTTTATTATAAAAAAACTAACGGCTTTTATCCGTAGATAATATTTCCGTTCTCGTCGCGGTTCTCGTCGATGAACGACTTGTTGTACTGAGTCATACCGCGCAACGACATACCCATGTTAGAGAATCCGCCGTCGTGGAACAGGGTCTGCATTGTCACCTTCTTGGTAAGGTCGGAGAACATCACTACGCAATAGTCGGCACATTCGTCGGCACTTGCATTGCCAAGTGGAGACATACGGTCGCTGAAGTCATAGAGACCATCAAAGCCCTTGATGCCGCTTCCTGCTGTGGTGAATGTTGGCGACTGAGAGATGGTGTTGATGCGTACCTTCTTCTCGCGACCATAGATATATCCGAAGCTGCGTGCTATAGACTCAAGCAGCGATTTGGCATCTGCCATGTCGTTGTAGCCAAAGAATGTGCGGTGAGAAGCCACGTATGTAAGGGCAAGAACCGAAGCTTCCTCGTTAAGTGCGTCAAGCTTCTTGGCTACTTGCAGCATCTTGTGGAACGAGATGGCTGAGATGTCGAGTGTCTTGTCCAGAAATCCATAATCCAGATCGTCATAAGTGCGCTTCTTACGCATGTTCACACTCATAGCACATGAGTGGAGCACAAAGTCAATCTTGCCGCCCAATGCTTCCTGGGCTTTTACAAACAAGTTGTTCAAATCCTCTACCGATGTCGCATCAGCTGGGATTACTGTAGCGCCGGTTTTCTTAGCGAGCTCGTCAATGGTGCCCATACGACATGCCACAGCTGTGTTGGTCAACACAATCTGTGCACCCTCTTCTACGGCACGTTCTGCTACTTTCCACGCAATCGATGCGTCATTCAATGCGCCGAAGATAATACCGCGCTTTCCTTTCAATAAATTGTAAGACATAATTATATAATATGTTGTTTATGAATAAGCGATGTTAATCGGGTGCAAATTTAGGTATTTTTCCCGAATTATCCACCAACTTACATGAAAAAAACAACAAATCTACCTCCATCCTACTTCTTTATTGTTTTTTTACAAACACTTTATTGTATGTGAGATGCCCTCCAACTTCCTTGTATAATTGCAGCTAGTCATTCGGTTCGTACAAGCAACGCTATCATTAGCGTCAGAATTTTTGAGTACTTTTTCATAAATATAGTGTTTTAAGTTATGATTTGTAATAATAATCAGCCCACACCAAAAGGGTTATGTCATTTTTCTGCTCAACAGTAGTCTTGCCTACAATACCCAATTGAACGAATAGCATCATACTTAATTCTTGTATACTTGTGATAGTCCAGATTATCAGATAGAATCAAATATTGATGTTTTTATAAAGTTATTCGTTGTGGACTGATTTTTTGCAAAGTTATATCTTTAGACATAATTAATGTAATGGCAAAGTTATCAGATATTTATGACCCGTACAAGTCCATAATGGTTCACAATCGAAAATTATACAGACAAGGCTGTCTATAAAAACAACTAAGGCGTTAAAGAAATCGTTTCGTTAAAATGAAACAGCCTGTTTTAACGCCATATTGTAAAATAAAAACTGTTTTATTGAAGTTTCGCAAGTTTTCAAATTGATTAAAGCTGTATGAACTGCCAGCAATATCCTGCCATATGTTTTAACATGAGCCTAAAACAATCGGTACCAGAACTCAAAACAATTGCTACCAAGACCAAAAACAATTACTACCAGAACTAAAAACGATTGCTACCATAACCAAAAACGATTGCTACCAGAATCCACCATAGGATGGCACATTTCCACCTCAAATCTCAAATGTGACATGTATCTGCCAGTCATTAAACTACTGATATTAAGCCTATTACAGCATTTATGTCACTTATGGCACATTTTTTCACAAAAACATTTTTTTATAAATCTTTGTAGACTGTCGGCAATTGAGTATAGATTATAGTGAGCAATAATGTTATATATCCTCATATGCTTTAAGCAATAACGATGTCTTTCCGCTGCGTCTTGTGCTAGTTACGATGGTTAAACGTGATGTATGTAATGCGCGCTTCACCTCGTCTATATCAGTATAGTGCCTATCCATATCTGCCTTACACCTATTTATAATATCTGCAAATCGCTTGTCTTATATGTCTCATATGTCTCATTTTGTCGATAAGCATTTTTTAGACCTTTCAACTCCACCACCTGCCATAACGTTTTGCCTTGCAAAGAAAGTTGTAGCCTTTGCAAGGTATAGGTTGCAAGTTTGTGAAACTTGCAGAAACGTGAGTCTCTTGTATTGATATGATTCCTGATATTGTCCATTTGTTTGCATAAGTATAACATTTTTCAGAATACTGTAGCGAAAATAGTAGATAAAACCCTATTTGACTTGATTTATCTCAATTTTAAACGAAAAAATCAACTTTTTTGAAACTTTTTCCTCAAAACATTTGCAAGTAAATGATTTTTGTTATACCTTTGCATCCGCTTTCGAGAACGAACGAAACCTCAAGCAAA
>CAKPZC010000007.1 GCA_934203355.1 uncultured Prevotella sp.
TCGCTGTACGACTATATGTCTGTTAAGGCGGATAGCTTGGATCAGCAGATTGTGTTTGGTTTGACTAAGCGTGGGGCTGATGGAGATTTCTCGTTGAGAGAAATGAGTGAGAAGCTGGATGTTAGACCGAGCATTGAACGGCTTTGTGATACTGTATTGCGATATGCTAAGGACATGAAGGGTATTGTGTATGCTATTGACATTAAGCATGCGGAACATATCGCGGAATATTATAGGGAGCATGGACTGAATGCAGTGGCGATTAGCAGCAAGACACCGGCAGAAGAACGAAAAAACATAATAGAAAGGTTTAAATTCAACATTGCCGAAGGCAACAATTCAACATTCTTGCTTGGGCAAGCGTCTCTACGAGCCGAGCGCAACACTCAAAATTCTTGCTTAGGCAAGCGTCTCTACGAGCCGAGCGCAACACTCAAGATTCTTGTTAATGTCGATTTGTTTGGTGAAGGTTTTGATTGTCCAGATGTGGAGTTTATCCAGTTAGCAAGACCTACACTATCATTGGCGAAGTATCTGCAGATGGTAGGACGTGGAATGCGTGTGTTTGAGGGTAAGAAATATTGCTTGATATTGGACAATGTCGGGCTATACCGTTTGTTTGGTCTGCCGTCAGATGACAGAGACTGGCAAGCCATGTTTGAAGGACGTATCGCTGGTAAAGGTATTCTGACAGGGGAAGTGGAAGGACAGTATAACATAGCCTATTCTGTTTGTAACGAACAAGAGAGAATCACTTCGGACGCACGAACAGAATTGATTACCGTGATGACACATGAGGGGCAACGTATGGACTTGGAAGAAGCATACGGCTACGAGATAGTAGGCAACAAGGAAGGTCTGTCGGGGGTTGTGGATAAGGACGGCAAGGAAGTGCTACCCTGTGAATATAATAAGGTAGAACTGAAAGCATACGGAATTGCTAAACTATATTCTCGACGGAAGATAGACAGAGAACGTCCATGGATGGACTTGCGTAATGGAGTAAGATTCTTCAAGCGACCAAGAATCGAGAAGCATGGTTTTATGGAGTTTTCTACTACAGACGGATTGCGCCTCTATCCGAGAGTAAGAACCCGACTAATGGACGAGAATTGCTTTGTGTTGAGGAATGTGTTGGATGATGGCATAGACGACGGACTGCTGTTCCGCAATTTCTTTGTGCAGCCATCAGAGCCTGGCAGATTATATAGGTTGAAGGAGAAAATCGAAGATTTGACGATATGGGAAGATGAACAAGGTGGTTTGGCTTGGCGCAAGACTTGGGACAGCATGTTGCGCCCCATGACGGCTGAGGAATTGGTGGAAAAGAGAAACGCATGGGAAGAGGATGTGAGGCTGTTTGAGGAGGAAAAGAAAGAATACATAACGAATTTCAAACCTGAAATAGAGATTGACGACATCGATGGAAAAACACTGTTAACGGATTATAAAGAACCTGCAAATCTAAGGATTAGCTGCGTCACGAAGAACAACTATCAAGCTTACTACCGGGAACATTGTAAGGATGAATGGGAGTCGTTAGGATGTTATGCCAAGATATTTCCTCAAGCGTATGGCATCAGAATAGTGAAAAACAAAGATGGAAAATATCTTGTACGCACAGAACTGTTCAAACCACTGGAAAAGCCGGAACAGACATATGAGTTTGCAGAACTACAGGACAACGCCCTACTCCACTTTACGAAACAAGGCAAGGAATACTGGATATACCTGGAAAACATGACATGTTTCAACAGAAAACCTGAATTTGTAACTATCGGTTTCATGGAATTTCTGAAGATAGACAGATTGTATATGAAACGTGGCAAAAATAGCGGTGAAACCTACAGAAGAGCAGAGATAAGGGTGTATGACGACATATGCTTCGTGGGAACAAGAGAGGTATTCGTAAAAACAGAATTTAGACTACACCATTACTGCATTCAACAAAGGTCGTTGGACGGCAAGCGTTTTATATTGAGCGACAATATGAATCCACGAGAATCGTCAACATGGTTTGACATGTACTATGACGGAAAAAACACACCGACAGTAGAAAGAAGGAAGAAGTGATAAAAGATATTTAGGGTGAAAAAAAATGGGAGTATACACTCTATGTCTCTAAGCGAAAAACACAAAATGTATAACTCCCATAAGGTTTCTTAATAAACTCTTTCTCCAAATATATAAGTGCCAACACGAACCATCGTAGAACGACATTCCACGGCTATCTTATAATCGTGGCTCATTCCCCACGAACGTTCGCAAAAACTTGGCGAGGTTGCAAAATAACGTTCTTTTACCTCGTCAAAGAAATTAGCGGCAAGACTGAACTCATTCCTAATGATTTGCTCGTCGTCAACATGCGACGCCATCATCATAAGTCCGCAAATCTCAACATTCTTTAACTCGCGCCATTCGCCACTCTCAAGCAATTGCCGGCAATCGTCGAGCGAAAGTCCATACTTTGTTTCCTCCTCGGCTATATGCAACTCAAGCAGTACTTTTATGACGCGGTTATTAGCAGCAGCCTGCTTGTTAATCTCACGAAGCAACTTCAACGAATCAACAGCATCTATCATCGTTATATACGGAGCGATATACTTCACTTTATTGGTCTGCAAATGTCCAATAAAATGCCACTCTATATCGCGAGGCAGAGCCTCAACCTTCTTGGCAAGTTCCTGCTCGCGACTCTCACCAAACACACGCTGTCCGGCATCGTAAGCCTCCTGGATATATTCTGCCGGATGAAACTTGCTCACTGCGACAAGCCTCACGCCTTGCGGCAACGAGCATGTCACGTCTCTCAATCTACGCGCAATTTCCGTTTTTTCCATTGTAATATATATTTAGAGATTTTGTTCTGCCATATCGGGCACCAGAGTTTTATCCCTCAAACTCTGGTGTGTCGTTCTTTTCCTCCTTTTTTACGGGAGCATTGTGCTCATAGACATCCATAATTTTTGTCTCGGATATATTCACTATGACATAGTCGATAGCTGTCTTGCCCATTGCGTCCTCGATATTCTTCACCGCAGCATTGAAAGTAGCAGCCTGAACAAGGAAGTTCACAGCCGAACGCTTCTCCTTGGCTGTCTTTTCGTCCAAGGTGATGAATGAGAGCTTAGCCTTATACCAATGGTCATCGTTGTCGCTGTCGCTGAAGAAAATCTCTCCGTAAGAGGCTGGAGTAATGTTCTTCACTTCAAACTCGCCACTCACGAATGGCTCCATTTCCTTAGTGATTGCTTCTTCTGCCTCGCCAAAACTCAAAGCATCGACAACATACAGTTCGTTAACCTTCTTCTGTCCTGCATCTTCTGTCTGGCGCTCATAGCGTACGGTGGTTTCAAACCAATTTGCTGTTCTTGATCTCATTTTTCCTATTATGTTATTTGTTTTTTACAGACAACAAAAGTAACAATTTATTCTGACATACGGAATAAAACTGCCTACATAAATAATATTTTTTATATGTCGCATTATATAAACTACTAAAACGAAAAAGGCTCTTCATAAAGAAGAGCCTTTTTCGTTGTCGGGGCGACAGGATTCGAACCTGCGACCACCTGGTCCCAAACCAGGCGCGCTACCGGACTGCGCTACACCCCGTTGGTGTTGTTTATGTTCAAGTTCCTCAGCTGAGAAACCCGTTGTTGCAATCGGAAAGAAGTCGGGGCGACAGGATTCGAACCTGCGACCACCTGGTCCCAAACCAGGCGCGCTACCGGACTGCGCTACACCCCGTTTTTCAATTGCGAGTGCAAAGGTACTAATTATTTTTGATACCACAAAACTTTTGGCATAAAAATTTATGCGTTTTTCTTTAATTAATATGCGTTTCAATTAAAAAAAGGCAATCACATGATGTTTATCATGCAATTGCCCTCTTTTTGTAATTAAAAGCGGTATTAATCTTTTATGATGTCGAGTTCCTTGAACACACGCTTCAATATCTGCACGCCGCGCTCTACCTGCTCCTCAGTGTGAGTTGCCATAAGTGCGAATCGTACAAGTGTGTCCTGAGGTGCGCATGCTGGCGGAATAACGGGATTGATAAATACACCGTATTCGAATGCCTTTGCTGTTGCATAGAATGTCTTGTCTACATCATGTACATAGAGCGGAATAATCGGACTCTGTGTCTCACCAATCTCAAATCCCTCCTCCTTGAATCGGCGAAGAGCATAGTTGGTCACCTTCCACAACTTATCGATGCGCTCTGGCTCTTTCTGGATAATATGGAGAGCCTCAAGTGCGGCTGCTGTAGCAGCTGGAGTGTTGGAAGCACTGAATATATATGTGCGGCATGTGTGGCGCAGATAATTGATTGTGTCCTTATCGCCTGCGATAAAACCACCAATGCTTGCCAACGACTTTGAGAATGTACCCATTATAAGGTCTACCTCGTCGGTCAATCCAAAATAGTCGCATACGCCACGACCCTGCTTGCCAAACACGCCAAGACCATGAGCCTCGTCAACCATGATAGAGCAGTTGTACTTGTGCTTCAACTCAACAATCTTGGGAAGATCAGCCAAATCGCCCTCCATCGAGAACACGCCATCCACAACGATAAGCTTCACAGCCTCGTAAGGCAGGTTCTTGAGAACACGCTCAAGGTCGTCCATGTCATTGTGCTTGTAATGAAGCTGTGTGGCAAACGACAAGCGGCGACCGTCAACGATACTTGCATGGTCGCGATCGTCACAAATAATATAGTCTCCACGACCTACAACCACAGGTAGGACACCTGAATTAACAAAGAATCCTGTTGAGAAACACAGTGTCTCATCCTTGCCTATATATTCAGCGAGCTCCTTCTCAAGCTGCACATGCAAGTCGAGCGTACCATTGAGAAAACGACTTCCGGCACAACCAGAGCCATATTTATCGAGAGCAGCCTTAGCTGCATCTATGATGCGCTGGTCACCTGTCAGACCAGTGTAAGCGTTGGAGCCAAACATAAGGACCTTATGTCCGCCCATTTCCACTTCTGTACCCTGCTTGCTCGTTATCTCACGAAAATAGGGATACACGCCCTCTGCCATGTACTTCTGCGGAAGACGATAGCTTTTGTATTTTTCTTGTAATTGTCCCATTTTAAATTTTATACAGGTATATCAACCCAATATTGTTATTTCCAGGCTGCAAAGTTACAAATAAAAACCAATATAAGTTGGTTTTTTTTAAGAAATATGCTATTTTGAGCATTTTTAAAGCCAAACAACCTGCTATGAAAGGGGAATTTAGTATCTTTGTAGTCAAATAATGATAAAATTATAGCACATATGAAGAAGAAAGCCGTTTTCATAATCAACCTCAAATCCGGCACCTCCGACAAGGCCGCTATACCCGACCTTATCGACACGACGCTCGACAAGGAGCTGTTTGACTATGAAATTGCCGTCACAGAATATGCCGGACATGCATCAGAGATTGCAGCCAAAGCAAAAGACAACGGGATTGACGTTGTTGTGGCTGTAGGGGGCGATGGCACTGTGAACGAAGTGGCAAAAGCTATTGTACACTCAAACACGGCACTCGGCATTATACCATGTGGTTCGGGTAATGGACTCGCACGCCATTTGTTGTTGCCAATAAATGCCCGTAAGGCTATCGAGGTGATAAACCGCTGCGAAATACGCGACCTTGACTACGGCATCATCAATGGCTACCCATTCTTCTGTACATGTGGAATGGGCTTCGACGCTTTTGTCAGCATGAAGTTTGCCGAGGCTGGCAAGCGTGGTCCAATCACTTATATAGAGAATGTGTTGCGCGAGGGGTTAAAATATAAGCCCGAGACCTATACTATCGAAGACGAGAATGGCACAGCACGCTACAAAGCTTTTCTCATTTCATGCGCCAACGCATCGCAATATGGCAACAACGCCTACATTGCCCCTCAGGCGTCAATGAGCGACGGACTGATGGATGTAATTATCATGGAACCATTCGACTTGCTTGAGGCTCCACAGATAAGCATAGACATGTTCAACAAAACGCTCGACAAAAGTTCTAAGATTAAAACGTTCAAGTGTCAGAAGCTTCACATTCACCGCGACTCTCCTGGAGTGATACACTATGATGGCGACCCAGTGATGACTGGCGAAGACATAACTGTGGAACTGAAACCAAAAGGTGTGAAAATTATCGTCAACACTTCTGCCGATCGAAGTACACGCCAGCCTAACGCCCTACAAAATGCGGCGGCTGAACTACTGAACGAGATTCACGACATCAGAGAAGACATAAGCCAAAGCACACGCAAATTCCAGGCGTGGAGCAAGGCTATACAGAAAAAGCTAAATTTATAAGTTATATTTATAAATAAGGTATATGACTGGAGGCAACTTCACTTTTCGCCGCTTCACCATACAACAAGAACACTGCGCCATGAAAGTGGGAACCGACGGTGTTCTGCTTGGGGCATGGGCCAATGGGGGCAAACATATTCTTGACATAGGCACGGGCACGGGGCTAATAGCTCTAATGATGGCACAACGCCATAATGAGGCAATAATAAAGGCTGTGGAAATTGACCACGAGACTGCTATTCAGGCTAACGACAACATAACATGTTCGCCTTTCACGGGGCGGATTGATGTCATAGAAACGCCTATACAGCTATTCAAACCCGATAATAAGTTCGACTCAATAGTATCGAACCCGCCTTTCTTCACCGACAGCCTGAAAAACCCAGACCAACAACGTGCCACTGCTCGACATGCCGACACCCTACCCTATCGAGAGTTATTTAGATCGGTAAGCAGTCTGCTTGCCGACGACGGCGAATTCAGTGCCGTTATTCCTGTCGACTGTCTTGCCACATTTGTCAGCGAGGCTTACCTTGCCAAGCTTGCTATCTCACGACAATGCTCCATACGCACTACGCCGCGCAAACAGCCCAAACGCTATTTAGTAGCTTTTCGCCATTATGAATCGACTTTCATAAGAGAGACGGAAGAACAGTGTCTAATGAATGCCGACGGCACAAGGTCGGAATGGTATGACATGTTGACAAAGGACTTCTACATAAAATAAAGCCATACCAACAAAAACGCCAACCACAAACATGGTTGGCGTTTTTGTTATTATTGTTTGTCTTGGTTTTTACCAAAATTACATGATACCGTCCTCGCGCAGTTTCACCTGCCATTTCCATGCAGAGCGCAGCACGTCATCGAGGTTAGCCTCAGCCTTCCATCCGAGCACCTTGTTTGCCTTCTCCACATTACCGAAGATTTCCTCGATATCGCCCTCACGACGCGGACCGTATTTCCAGTTAAGCTTCACACCAGTTGCCTTCTCGAATGTCTCGACAATCTCGAGAGTAGAATTACCCTTACCAGTACCGATGTTGAAGAACTCCAGCGGTTCGGTCTCTTCGTCGAGAACACGGCGCATGGCAGCCACATGAGCCTTTGCAAGGTCGACAACATATATATAGTCGCGTATGCAAGTGCCGTCGGGAGTATTATAGTCGTTGCCGAATATTGTGAGTTGCTCGCGTATTCCCATAGCTGTCTGTGTTACGTAAGGAATGAGATTGTTGGGCACACCGTTAGGCAACTCGCCGATTTCTGCCGAAGGATGGGCACCAATCGGGTTGAAGTAGCGCAACACAATACTCTTGATGGCTGCTCCACTGTGTATATAATCGGTGATAATCTGCTCATTGATTTCCTTTGTGTTACCATAAGGAGATGTTGCTTTCTGGTGGGGGCAATCCTCCTTAACGGGCAGGTTCTCAAGTTTCGGCTGTCCGTAGACGGTGCAGCTCGACGAGAAGATAATACCCTTCACATTATACTTAGGCATGAGTTCAAGAAGGTTTACGAGCGACACAATGTTGTTGCGATAATAAAGCAACGGCTTCTGCACACTCTCGCCAACTGCCTTGGAAGCGGCAAAGTGGATGATACCCTCAATTTCGGGATACTTCTGGAATACTGCCTCGGCTGCATCCTTGTCGCGAAGGTCTACCTTCTCGAATGCCGGACGCACACCTGTAATCTTCTCGATACCATCAAGAACCTCAATCTTTGAGTTAGAAAGATCGTCAACAATTACCACTTTGTAGCCTGCTTCGATAAGCTCTACAGTTGTGTGCGAACCGATAAAGCCGGTTCCACCAGTTACTAAGATTGTTTGTTTCATTTGATTATATTGTTAATGTTAGTTGTTATTATATCGTAAATAGAGTAGTCAGCCCGTTGTCAACGCCACAGAGCCCCAACAATACTAACACCAGAAGTCCTATTGTGACTATCATAATGCCAGCCCCACGCATCTGCCTTGGATCACTGTTTAAGGCAAGTTGACCACGAAGTCCGACAAATGCTACAGCAGCCAGTAGCAGTCCTATTACTATTGTTAAAACATTATTTACTCCTTCAACAAGCGAAAATGCTCTAAGGATGGCAATGGTTGCCCCACCAAGCACCACACAAATAGCTACGACAGGCAACGAATTGCCTACTTGTCCATATCGTTTAGGCTTACAATATTTATTGATGAGCGGTGTGAACGCGTTCATTATAAGTATTGCAAACAACACTCCCTCACCATTGGTTCGCCATGTATTAATTGCGACAGCGAGCATTCCTATTGCCACTCCATATACTATCTTTCCACGTCGCGTCATTGGCGATGTGACATAGTCGGTTGCCATGAATATGGCTCCAAGCAACATACCGTCCGACAATAGCATTGTGAGAGGGTCGGCATACATGGGATTTGCCACATGCAATATGGCAGCAAACACAAATGCCGATAAAATAATGCTTACCGGTATGTGCCATGTTATGATACGCTTCCATAGCATAAACCCAAGACCCAATATAAGTGCCAAGGCACTGGTTGCGCACATATTATCCATCGGTTGCGCCGCAACTCGCCACGACATCATCTGCACCGGGAATCCAACAAGCAACGCACATTTACCCACCAATGCGGGATTAAACGGATTGCACCCCAAACCGCCGAATGCCATCTTGCCTATTCCTATTGCAACGAGTGAGCCTACGGCAACCATCCATAAGGGCAGGTTGCACGGAAGGTTCATACCAAGAAGCAAACCGGTTATTACAGCCGAACCGTCGCCCAAAGTAAAATCGCGGCAGAACATATATTTAGCAATAGCCCATTCAAACAACATACACGCCGCAACACTCGACAAGCACACCACAAGGGCGTTTATGCCGTTATTGTAGAACGACACAAGCAAGGCTGGCAGAAGAGCAAATACTACACCATACGTATTGCGCTTGATACAATCGCCACCATGCAAATGTGGCGACCTTGAAACTATAAGATTTGACATCAGAGATGATGTTTATTTATTAATATTCGAAGTTTAATTCTATATCGCTACTTGATTATTTCTGCCACCATCTGTTTGCCTATACGTATGCTGTCAAGAAGTCTACGATAGGCAGGACACACAAATTGGCATGAGCCACATTCCATGCACGATGTTATGCACTCACGTTCGGCTTTATTCCACATCTTCAAGTCCGACAAGGTAGCAAGCAGATAAGGCTCAAGTCCCATCGGACATGCGTCTACACACTTTGCACATCGCAGACAGGGCGAGGGCTTATGCTGGTATGCCTCGCGTCCGCTCAATATAGTGATGCAATTTGAGTCTTTTACTATTGGCGAGTTAAGCTCTTTTATGGCACAGCCCGTCATCGGAGTTCCCATTATCACCTTGTTGTCACTTACAGGCATTCCTCCGCAAGCGTCAATAAGCTGACCTACAGGAGTTCCCATACGCACAAGGAAGTTGCCAGGGTGTGCCATTTCCTTGCCTGTCACCGTTGTATAGCGTTCAAAGAGAGGTTTATGTTTCATAACAGCCTCGTACACAGCAAAGGCGGTTGCCACGTTATATACTTTCGCTTCCCCACTCACTGGCATTGCCACAGAAGCCGATACCTGTCTTCCTGTCACAGCTTCCACAAGTTGTTTATATCCACCCTGCGGATATTTCTGTTTTAACGACACTATCTCCACATCATTTCGATTTGCCGTTTTCTTACGAAGCAAGGCTATTGCCGAAGGCTTATCTACCTCAATACCAACATATCCGTGCTCCACATCGGTTGCCTTCATAAGCAAGTCGAGTCCTACAAGAATCTCGTCAGCATGCTCCATCATCAGCCGATAGTCGGCTGTGGCATAAGGTTCACATTCAGCACCATTGAGTATTATACACTCTGTCTTGGCACTATCTGGCGACGTTAAGGTTGAATAGGTGGGCATTTCTGTCTCGTCCATAGCCGTCACACCAGCATCTTTTATTCGGTTTATTATTTCCTCGACGGTTAGTTCGGGATGATGTTCCAATAGTTCAAGTTTAGAAGTTCGGTCGATGTGTTCTTCCCATTCGTCGCCTTCCACATTAATAATAATGGCAGGTTTGCGACAACCAGAGCTATCGACGACAGTATGCACCTCGTGCACTATGCCCGACACAGAACTATGTATATTAGCCGAAAGCATCCCGTCGGCTTCTGCAATGAGAGAGCCTACCTTCACACGATCGTTCTTCTTCACCACAGGCTTTGCCGGAGTACCGAAATGTTGCGATAGTGGAAAAACAGCCTGACTGGGCAAGTCTGCCTTTACGGTGGCAACCTTGTCGGTCAGTTTATTTCCATCGAGATTTACGCCTCCTATTCTGAATGTCTTGAATATCATACCTAAGGTATTGTTGGTTGTTTAATGCAAAAGTACGATTATAATTTTGAACGACAAATAAAAATGTTAATATTTTTTCTGACAATAGTTTGCACTGTAAATAAAAAGCCGTATATTTGCAGACAATATGGAACTGCGAGCCATGGCTCACACACTACAAACAATTATATTGAAAACTAAAACTAAAAGCAATATGATCAAACCATCGGAACAGACAACACAACAGATTGAGCGTTTTCTGAAGAAAATAGCCCAAAAATTTCCCGCTAATGACGAATCGGCTATTGTAACCGACCTACATGTGCGCGTATCTCAAGAAAGTGGCGAAATGGTAGCTTTCGACGATGACGACAAAGAGATTACACGTTGTGTCGTCGAGCAATGGATTAGCAACAACGACGAGGACTTCTACGACAGCATTGAGCGCACGTTGCACAACACCATGGTATCATGCTCTAAACTTATAGAGAATCTCGGCATACTCAAGCCCTATAGTTTTGTGCTTGAAAACGACGAGAAGGAAAACATCGCAGAACTATTTATTGCCGACGACGACACCGTTATCATAGGCAAGGACTTGATGGAGGGTCTCGACAAGGACCTCGACTCTTTCCTAAGCGAGTTGCTTAAAGAAGAATAATTCTAAGTTTTGAATTTTGATTTTTGAATTATTCTCGGCTTCGCCTACGATTATGAATTGTTGAGTTACTAATTCTCAATTCAAAATTGAACAATTCAAAATTGGCAAAGCCGACAATTCAAAAATCAAAATTCAAAATTCCTAATTCGAGATAACTATCGTCTTGAACCAGTCGCGCAGCACACCAGCATATCCATCCTGCGAGTCGCTCACAAGCACCACAACTTGGCCACCATCCTCTGTTTTTGGGCCAAGACACATTCCCTCGTAATTTGCCCACGTCTGATTGACAACAGAAATTGTGGTTCGCCATGAGGTCAACAGACGCTTGCTCACATAAGGCGCACCCACTTCCACATCTTTGTCAAGGGCATATGGTGTTTCAACTGATGGATCCACCACAAACAACTTACACTGACAGAAAGCTCCCATCTTAACATTTGGAATAAACGCCTCGCGCTCAAGCACAAGTAGTTTGCCATCGGGCAATGCACACAATTCACTGACTCCCATGGCATATGTCTGCGCCTTCTTCATTGTCGTTGGCATATCCATACGGTAGAGATAAGCCACTGGTTTCTTTGAGCGGTCGATCCAGTCGAAAGATATTAGCCTAAGAATGTTGTTGTGGGGGTCTTGTGTGGTGGCAGGCTTGCCGTCGCGCCGCATGGTGCTCTCGTTGATAGTCCATAGCTTGTTGTTAGCACTGTCGAAGGTTGCCGACTCAAAATTGTAATTGTCATAAAACTCAGTTGCCGACATGCTCCAACCCCACAGTCCTTTGTCGTCGGTTTCTACGTCGGTATTGTCAAGCCGATATTCCTTCAGCCGACATTTTCCCTCACTCGCTATCACCACCGTAGAGTCGGACACCTTAGTTATAGCTTCATTGTCAAGCCCCTGCAACTCAGCCTTGCCTTTAGGTCCAAGCCATTCTGCCTGTAGCAACTCACCCGTCTGCTTGCTTATATACAACCTGACATTGAAATAAAGAGCCGAATCGCTCTTGTCGCTGACCATTGCATAGACATCGTCGGAAATACGCGTTATCCCACTGTAGTTTCCATGTGGCACAGTCTGACGGAAATGTTTCTGCGGCAACGACCTAACCACATGCCAATCGCCTGGAGTATGTGCCGAAAGCACTGAACTGCTCACCAAGGCTATTAATAAAAATAATTGTTTCATTCGTTTTCCATTTTTTGTTTTACCATTAATCGAGCTACAAAGTTACATATTATCATTCTAAACATCATACTATCACAATGTTAAATATTGTCATCATCACAAGTCTTATACGAATATCCAGCTTTTAACAAAAAGAAACAAGAAAATATTAACAATTAGCCTACCATAATTGCCATTATTACAAATAAAAACATTACTTTTGCATTACTTGAAAATCTGCAACAAACAAAAAACACTATTAATAAACATGAGAGAGAAAATTGACTGCTTCATGCCTTGTGCGTGTCTTGCCGACGTTGAGGACACGCTGCACACTCTACGGCTGAGCAAGACCATACAACATATAAACCTGCTCATCGGCGAGTGTAGCAACATAAGCCACAACAATGCAGAAGACTGCACCATAATAAAAATCGGCAACCTTATGTCGACTAAAACACTACTCGACATAGAGGAACACACCGATGCCGACTTTGTTCTTCTGAGCCTTAAACCCACACCAGTAAGCCTCGGACTACACGCACTCGACCGCCTATTGAGCGTTGCAACAGACAGTGGAGCGGGTATGGTGTATTCCGACAGCTACATAAAGAAAGGCGACACTACGGAAAAACACCCTACCATAGACTACCAGACTGGTAGCGTGCGCGACGATTTCGACTTCGGACAGCTCGTGCTCATACGCTCGTCGCTACTACATGCCTACGCATCAAAGCAACAACTGCCCGACTGGCAATGGGCAGGATTCTACGATTTCCGTCTCTATATTAGCCGCAAAGCACAAATATTCCATATCAACGAGTTTCTATACACACAAATAGAGACCGACATGCGCAATAGCGGCGAGAAACAATTCGACTATGTGAACCCACGCAACCGCGAAGTGCAGATAGAGATGGAACAGGCTGCCACACGCCACCTGAGCAAAATAGGTGCTACGGTAGACACTACACATTATCCCAAACCCGACTTCAGCGAACAGGACTTCGAGTTTGAGGCATCGGTAGTGATACCTGTCTTCAACCGTGTGAAAACCATAGCTGATGCCGTCGACTCAGCTCTCACCCAAAAAACTACATTCAAATACAATGTCATCGTAGTGGACAACCACTCCACCGACGGCACATCCGAAATACTTGAAAGCATTGCCGCCAAGGACCATCGACTTATACACATCGTTCCACAGCGCAGCGACCTCGGCATAGGTGGTTGTTGGAATATGGCTATTGATGACTTACGTTGCGGACGCTTTGCCGTGCAACTCGACAGCGACGACCTCTACTCATCGCCACAAACACTGCAACGCATAGTCGACGAGTTCCATCGTCAGGGGGCGGCCATGATTGTAGGTTCCTATCGTATGTGCAATTTCCAACTTGAGACACTACCTCCAGGACTTATCGACCACCGAGAATGGACCGAGCAAAACGGTCCCAACAATGCGTTAAGAATCAACGGACTCGGTGCGCCACGAGCTTTCTTTACGCCTATTGTGCGCCAGATTCAATTTCCTAACACAAGCTATGGCGAGGACTATGCACTCGGACTTGCATTCTCGCGCCGCTACCGTATAGGACGCATCTACGACGAACTCTATCTGTGCCGACGCTGGGATGGCAATAGCGACGCTGCTTTAAGCATTGAGCGACAAAACGCCAATAACTTATATAAAGACCGTCTGCGCTCGCTCGAGATTTCGGCACGCCAGCAACTATCCAACGGCAAGGCAGACGCTTCTGCCGATAACTCGCTACAGCGTTTCTTCAACCGCCAACTCGAAGTATGGGCTGACGCCCGCATGCACTATCGCGACCTTCAGAATGTGAAGACACGCGAATTGTCGTGCGGAGAGGTAACACTGAAGTTGCAGTTCAACCCTGCACGAATGGTTTCAACAGGAGCAAGCATCGACAAAAAAGCAATAGCCAGCCGCCCATGTTTCCTATGTGAGCAAAATCGCCCCAAAGAACAGATGCAAAAGCAAATTGACAAAAACTTCACGTTGCTTGTCAATCCCTTCCCCATAATGCCGCAACATTTCACTATTCCATTGCGAGCCCACAGACAGCAGAGTATTGGCCTGAACTACGGTGAGATGTATCGTTTGCTCAATGCCTACCCTACACTGACTGTGTTCTACAACGGACCGAAATGCGGAGCGTCTGCCCCCGACCACATGCACTTCCAAGCTATCTGCTCAGGAATGCTACCCCTACAGAACGACTGGGCAAGGTTGAGCCGCGACCTCGATATCATCATACGCAAGGACGACAAGGGGGAACTTGCTGCCATTAAGAATTCTGTGATTCCATTGTTTGTTATCCGCTGCAAAGATCAGTCAACGGGCGAACAGCTCTTCCGCAATCTATATGCCTCGCTGCCAATGCATGGTGGCGACACTGAACCTATGATGAACATAGTGGCATGGCGCGACAACGACACATACATGTCAATTATTATTCCGCGCAGCAAACACCGTCCCGACTGCTACTTCAAGGAAGGCGACAAACAGCGACTTGTCAGTCCGGGAGCTTTAGACATGTCGGGATTCATCGTAACTCCGCGCCTTGAAGACTTTGAGCGCATCACACCCGATGAAGCTCTCGATATACTTAAGGAATGCGGCATGACACAGACAGAGTTTGCCGATACTAAGGAAAGACTACATTCGCGCTCAGAATGTCAGTCGAACATTGGCAACCACTTTGCCGGCAAACAGCCAGTGGTATCGGTAGGCATAGTCAGCGGAGAAAAGATTTCTTTCTCACTCAACAAGCCATATATGGCAAAGGGCAACCTTATCGAGGGCGAGCAGGTAGTGGAATTCCATGAGGGTGGAATACTATGGAACGGCAACCAGTATCGCCAACTGACATTCCATCCGCAATCGACAGACGCTTCGTTCTCGCTCCACGACGTGACTATTGGTGTCAACTTCCATTGGGAACGACAGCAGACTCAAACCTTCCTTGGCACGTTACGCCTTGTTGTCGACTCCGACAAGGTGTACGCCATCAACGAACTGCCGGTGGAGTCGTATCTCGAAAGTGTGATATCAAGCGAAATGAGCGCAACATCGAGCATCGAGTTGCTTAAGGCACATGCCGTAATCTCACGTAGCTGGCTGCTGTCGCAAATCGAACAGCGACTTAGACAACAGACAGGAACTGGCAGTAATGGATTCTTCTCGTTCATACGCAAAGACGACGAACTAATAAAATGGTATGACCGCGAAGACCACACCATCTTCGACGTGTGCGCCGACGACCATTGCCAACGCTACCAAGGCATAACAAAAGCAGCTAATCCAAATGTGGCTCAAGCCATACACGAGACACGAGGACAAATTCTGATGAACGGCGACGAGATATGCGATGCCAGATTTTCTAAATGCTGTGGCGGTGTGACCGAGGAATTCCAATATTGCTGGGAGAATATCAAAAAACCGTATCTTGTGGCTGTCAGAGACATTGCTAACGGCATAAACGTCGACAATGACACAGCTACTGCCGAGCTGCCCGATCTCACTATCGAAGCCAACGCTGAGCAGTGGATACGCACCGCTCCCGAAGCTTTCTGCAACACCAACGACAATAAAATACTATCCGAGGTGCTCAACGACTACGATCAGGAGACTACCGACTTCTACCGCTGGCACGTTGTCTATACGCAAGAGCAACTCAAGGAACTTGTCGCTAACAGACTGAAGATGAACTTTGGCGACATCGTTGACCTTGTGCCAATGGAACGTGGACGTAGCGGACGCATCTGTCGACTGAAGATTGTGGGCACCGAACGCACGTTTACCATAGGTAAGGAACTGGAGATTAGACGCGCATTGAGCGAGAGTCATCTCTATAGCAGTGCATTTGTTGTCGACAAAGAGAATATTGAGAATGGAGTGCCACAGACATTCCGACTCACTGGAGCCGGATGGGGTCATGGTGTCGGCATGTGCCAGATTGGTGCCGCAGTGATGGGAGCCAACGGTTACGACTACGACAAGATTTTGCTGCACTACTACCGAGGAGCAACAATACAAAAAATCTACAAGTAGAGTTTTGAGTTTTGAATTTTGAATTATCGGCGTAGCCGATTTGGAATTTACCAATTATGAATTGTGAATTGCAAAACTCAAAATTCAAAATTCAAAATGCGCTTGCGCACAACTCAAAACTCAAAATTCAAAATTCAAAATGCGCTTGCGCACAACTCAAAACTCAAAATTCAAAATTCAACATTGAAAAAGTCAAATCCGTGGGCATGGATTCCCACACTATATTTTGCCGAGGGATTACCCAACGTCATCGTCACCGCTCTCTCCATTGTCATGTATATGCAGATGGGGCTTAGCGATGCCGAAGTTGGACTCTACACTGGTTGGCTTGCACTGCCATGGGTTGTCAAGCCTCTATGGAGTCCGTTCATCGACCTGCTAAAGACCAAACGCTGGTGGGTGCTCACAATGCAGCTGCTTATGGGCAGTGCATTGGCAGGCATCGCCTTCACCCTACCAACCGCATTATGGTTTCAAGGTACTATGTTCTTCCTTTTCGCAATGGCTTTCGCCAGTGCCACGCACGACATATCAGCCGACGGCTTCTACATGATAGAACTCGACGAACACAATCAAGCCAAATATGTCGGACTGCGTAACACATTCTACCGTCTCGCCGTTATATTTGTCAACGGCGCCTTGGTGTCGCTCGCCGGACTGCTTGAGCACACGTTCCACATGTCGGTGGTCTATACCTGGACTCTGATATTCTATGGACTTGCAGCCCTGTTCATTGGCATTTGGCTCTACCACTGTCGCATGATGCCTAAGCCTGCCGACGACTGTGGCTCCGACAAGAGTGCACGCGAGGTGGCTAAGGAGTTAAAGGTGATGATAAGCTCATTCTTCCGCAAGTTTGGATTAAAGGAGACAGTTATTGTTATGCTCTTCCTTCTGTTCTACCGCTTCCCCGAGGCGTTGCTCAACACTATGACAAAGACATTCCTCATGCGCTCTACTGCAGAAGGCGGACTCGGACTAACGCCCGAAGAATATGGACTTGCCCAGGGTACAGTGGGACTCATCGGCTTGCTTCTTGGAGGCATTATCGGTGGCATTCTCGTAAGCCGCGACGGCATGAAACGGTGGTTGTGGCCTATGGTGTGCGCCATAACATTGCCCGACGCGGTGTACATCTACCTCAGCTACGCCCTCGACTCCAATCTATTGGTCGTGTCGTCGTGCCTATTTGTTGAGCAGTTTGGCTACGGACTGGGCTTCACCGTGCTCACACTCTATATGCTCTACTACTGCCAAGGCAAGTTCCGCACATCCCACTACTCCATCTGCACCGGCATCACCTACCTCGGACTGATGCTGCCAGGCATGGTGTCGGGTTATCTGAAGGACATGGTGGGCTATCGCATGTTCTTCATCATTGTCATGGCATGTTGCCTCGTCACATTCCTTGTGACAGCATTTCTGAAGATTGACCCTGAGTTTGGAAAAAAGAAATAAAAAGAGCAGTTTGAACAATTATTTATGACAGACAACACTACTAAGACAACAGCACACACAACTCAGCCCTATCGCCTGCGTTGGTCGTGGTTTCCGTCGCTGCTTTTCGGCGATGGCATGTTGCCGTCTGTCCTCATGCTTGCAATGATAATGCTGCGACGTTTTGGCATGAACAATGTCCAAACCGCCGTGCTACTGTGTTTGCTGTGCCTTCCTTTTATCCTCAGACCACTGTTCGAGAAAGCTGTGGCCCACTTTGTGGGCACCACAAAGGTGTGGATTCTTTCTGCCGAGTTCATTGCCAGCCTCTCGCTGTTGGCGATGGCTTTCATCCTTCCCACTGGATATTGGCTACAAGGCACAGCATGCTTTATGCCATTTGCCGTGGTCTCTGGCATCATACACAATATCGCAATGCACCGCTTCTACCTTGAAGAGCCATCTACCGCCAATTCTCGACAGAGGTTGTTCGCCATGCTGTTTCATTGTGTAGCCATGCTCTTCGGCATCGGCGTAATGACTATGTTCGCTGGCAATCTTGAGGTGCTCACACGCAACGTGCGCTATTCGTGGAGCGTGGTGTTCTATATCATGGCTGGTATCAACTGTCTGCTATGGCTATGGCATAGCATCTTTCTGCCTGGGGGCAGTAAGCCTTATGTCGCACCCAAAGACCTGTATGGACTTCGCAAGAAAGAATACAAACGTGTGATTGGTCGCATGACACATGGTTTGGGCAACCGCATGACGCTGTTGTTCATGTTGCTATTCATTATGCCCGAGACTTTTGTTGCAATCGTAACACCTCTCTTCTTTATCGATGCTCCACACAATGGCGGACTTGGACTGTCGCCTCAGGAGTTCGGACTGTCATATGGCACTATCGGTATTGTGGCATTGTATGCCGGACTTCGCATGGGCAACAATATAATATCACACCACAGTGGACTACGCCGTTGGTTTTTACCAATGTCAATATCATTGGCAATCAACGTGTTTGCACTACTCTACATGAGCAACAACATAGCGGCTTTATTTGCAACCTTATGCCTGTCGACATTCATCGCGTCCATGTCACTCGGATTCGGGTTCAGTGCCTATTGGGCATTAACCGAACAGTTTGCCAAGAAGGAAAGAGGTATGGAGTTGCGCAGAGCCATAGCCTTCGGTATCTTGTCGCTCACTATGATAGCATCAGGCATATTCTCCGTACAAATACAAACCGACATTGGCTACCGACAGTTCTTCATCCTTGCGGCATTTATGCATATAATGCCAATCGTAGTTGCATGTGCATACATGTTATGTAAAAGAAACAATAAGGAATCGTAAGATAGGATATAAAAAACAAAGGGTCTATATGCCACGATGATAGATGGCGTATAGACCCCTTTCTTTTATTTTTACCGAAATCCTTTCTTAGTCAATAAACCGCTTCACTATGTCGCCATACTTGTCGATGCGACGGTCGCGAAGGAATGGCCACCAACGGCGCACATCCTCACTATGTTCCAAGTCTACCTCAACAACGATGCTTTCTTCCTCGTTCGACGAAGAGCGATAGAGCATTTCGCCCTGCGGACCAACAACCATTGACGAGCCCCAGAACTCTATTCCCTCAGTCTGTCCACTTGGATCGGGCTCAAAGCCCACACGGTTTACTGATACTACTGGCAGTCCATTTGCCACAGCATGACCACGCTGCACTGTTGTCCAAGCCTCGCGCTGACGCTGCTGCTCGTCCTCTGTGTCGTTGGCTGCATAGCCAATGGCAGTAGGATAAATCAAGAGTTCGGCTCCCTGCAATGCCATAAGTCTTGCTGCCTCGGGATACCACTGGTCCCAACAAACAAGCACTCCAAGTTTGCCTACACTTGTTTGGATTGGGTGGAAACCAAGGTCGCCGGGTGTGAAATAGAACTTCTCATAGTAAGCAGGATCATCGGGTATGTGCATCTTGCGATATTTGCCAGCTATCGTTCCGTCGCGCTCTATCACTACAGCCGTGTTGTGATATAGACCCGGAGCACGACGCTCAAAGAGCGAAGTCACAATAACAACATTGCAACTCTTAGCCACTTTACCAAAGAACTCGGTTGAAGGACCTGGTATAGGCTCAGCCAAATCAAAATTGTTGACATCCTCTACCTGACAGAAATACAGCGAGTTGTGCAATTCCTGCAACACTACAAGCTCAGCACCACGCTGCGCCAAGTCTCTTATACCCTCTGCCAGTCGCAGAACGTTTGTCTTCGTATCAGCCACATTATGCAGCTGAAGAAAACCTATCTTCAAATTCTTCATATCTTCTTTTTATTTTATTTGTTTCCTCTAAGTTGCCAAAACGCTACAGCAGCCGCAGCCGCCACATTCAACGAGTCTACACCATGCGACATCGGAATGCGCACCACATAGTCAGCATCGTCAATGGTGGCTTGTGGCAGACCGTCGCCCTCGTTGCCCATGACAATAGCAAGCCGAGACTCTGCCATAAGCTGGACATTATCTATCGCCACTGAACGGTCGGTAAGTGCCATGGCTGCCGTACGCAATCCTATATTGTTGAGGTTGTGCAACGGACCGTCCATCCAAGTCCAAGGAATGGAGAACACTGCTCCCATCGACACTCTCACAGAGCGGCGTGTCAATGGGTCGCACGATGTTGGGGTGAGCAGTGCTGCATCAATGCCAAGGGCAGAAGCCGAACGAAATATTGCTCCCACATTGGTGGAATCGACCACACCGTCAATCACCACTACACGCTTTGCTCCACTGCACACCTCCTCCACTGTGCGTGGCGAGGGACGACGCATAGCGCATAGTACGCCACGCGTAAGCACATATCCTGTAAGCGTGGCAAGGAGTTCGCGACTTCCAGTATACACGGGAATATCGGGACAACGGCTTATTATCTCAGCAGCGTCGCCCTCGACATGCCTTTCCTCACAAAGCAGCGACAAAGGCTCATAGCCAGCATCCAAGGCACGGGTGATGACCTTCGGACTCTCCACTATGAATATGCCCCTGCCATGCTCATACTGATGGCGCAACTGCTTCTCGGTCAGGTTGCCATACACCTCAACTCCAGGCTGGCTCAACGATGTTATCTCGATTACCGACATATCCGTTACTTTATTTCCAAAGCCAAACTCTCTTGCTTCAGCCCAGTAGGAAGAGTGACCTTCACACGTCCGTCTTTCTTTGTGAACTTCAGGCTCTTGCCTGTGGCAAGCAACTTTATCGACTTGCGCGGCACGTTGCCCGTCCATTCCAGGGTCTGTGGCAACTGCTCGTTATCGGGCAGAGCATAGATAGCATAGGTAGTTTTGTGGTCCTTCGACGATGTGAACCATATGTTTCCGTCGTGATACACCTTAGCATTGCGTGTGCCATAAATAGCTTTGCCGTTCTTTCGGAGCCACTCGCCCACGTCGTGCAGTCGGTCGGCAACAGCCTTGTCGAACTGTCCATACTGGTCGGGACCTATACCAAGCGCGAAACATCCGCCCTTGGCTGTTATCTCGGCAAGTGTGTTTACTATCCATCGCGCCGACTTATAAGGAGCGTTGGGAGTCCAACCCCAGTCCCACGACAAGGTGATGCAACTCTCCCAGGGATAAGACAGCTGATGGTCGGGAATACCACGTTCGGGAGTCTGATAGTTCTCGTTGCGTCCTCGTATGGCACGGTCTACTGATATCAGTCCCGGATTGCGCTTGCGTGCCTCTACCAGGAGGCTGTCGAGTCCTATATCATCGCCCGATACCCATCCGCCGTCGAGCCACAGAATGTCAAGTTTGCCATAGTCGGTTGTGAGCTCTCCAAGTTGGTTCTGCGTGAACGTCTGATAGTTGCGCCACCATTCGGGATGACGTTCCTTCTTGTAGTTGATGGAGCGTGTGGCTGTAGCATACTCAGGGCTCCAGAACCATGGGCAATGCCAGTCGGGCTTCGAGAAGTAGCATCCTATCATAAAGTTCTTCTTGCGAAACGCGTCGAACACATAGCGTGCCACGTCGCGCTTCGGATTGTTCTTAAACGCCTCGCCATGGGCTATGCTGAAGTCGGTATACTTAGAGTCGTACATACAGAATCCATCGTGATGCTTTGTGGTGAATATCAAATATTTCACTCCTGCATCCTGCATCATATCTGCCCACTGGTCGGGATCGAACTTCGACGGATTGAACTCGTCCTTCTGTCCCCAATACCATTTCTTATAGTCGTCGTATGGCAAATGATGGGTCTTGCGCGAAATCCAGTCAACATCCTCCGAACAGATGCTCCACGACTCCACGATGCCCTGGATGCTATAGAGTCCCCAATGCATCAGCACTCCAAACTTCTGGTCTTGCCACTGGTCGAGTTTATTGAGCACCTGTGGGTCAGTGGGCCATTCATAACCGTCTTCCGACGACTGTTCGTGCACAAATCCCTGCACCTCGCCTTGTGCACATACATTCGTCATGGGCATAATTCCGAGCATTACGGCAAATGCCATTTTTGTAATTGAATTTTTCATTTTTTGTTTTAGTTTTTTTTCAGTAATATAATTAGTTTTTTTTATTCTCTCTAATTTCTTATTATTACCGTTTTTCTCTATGTTTTTCTATCGTCTACATTCCTCGGGATATTGCATTGTGAGACAGTGAATCGACCCATGCTGTCTTACAATAGTCTGCGAGTCTATTCCTATGATGTCATAGCCAGGGAACGCCTCAGCCACAAGTTCAAGAGCCCTTGCGTCGTTTTCCTCCTGATCGTATGTCGGCACTATCACCGCCCCATTTAATATAAGGAAGTTGGCATAGGTAGCCGGCAATCGGTCGCCGTCGTCATAAATGGCATCGGGCATGGGGAGCTTGAGCAGTCTATAAGGATTACCGTCGGCATCGGTGGCAGTCTTCAGTTGCGCTTCGAGAGCCTTAAGGTCGGCATACTGTGGGTCTTGCTCATCGTCACACCCCACATATAATAATGTGTTGTTGGGGCAAAGGCGCACAATGGTATCGATGTGTCCATCGGTATCGTCGCCAATTAGTTGTCCGTGGTCGAACCATACAATCTTGCGAGCGCAAAGACGCTCCTTAAGCACCTGCTCCACCTCTTCACGACTCATAGGCTGATTGCGGTGGGGAGCCATAAGGCAAACACTCGTTGTGAGCACTGTACCTCTGCCGTCGCTCTCTATCGAACCACCCTCAAGCACAAAGTCGTCATAATCCACTCGCTCGCCCTTGAACACGCCCTTCTGGAACAATGTGCGGTTGACGAGATTGTCCTTGTCGGCAGCAAACTTCTCGCCCCAACCATTGAAGCGGAAGTCGAGCAGTCGGCATGGAGCCGAGTCGTCGGATGCAGGAATAAGCGTCAGGAAGGCATGGTCGCGCGCCCAAGTGTCGTTGTTGTCGCACTCGTATATGCTCACACGACTCATCTCCTCGTCGGTCAGGCTTTCCTCAAGTTGCTCGCGCACACGCTCGGGATATTTAGCGGCAACAACAAGCGACTCATATTGAGCCACAGCTTTTGCAATCTGTTTGAAAGTCTCGGTGATGTCGTCGAGATAAGGACTCCAATCGGTGTCCTCGTGTGGCCATGTGAGCTGCACACACGCCTGGCGATGCCATTCGGCAGGAAGGATGTATTTGCTGGTTGTCATAAGAATATGTGTTCGTTTTAAAAAGTTCGTTTTGGATACACATGCAAATTTACAACAAAAAATCCTATTTAAGGATACTTTATGAAATTATTCGCCAACTTTGGGCTTATCTCAATAAAAAGCAGTATTTTTGTAGTCCGAAAGAAGAAAGGGATTCTTTTTGGCTTACAAACGCCCTTTTTTTATGACAAACAACTATGCAAACAACAAAAACTCTATAAATGAAAAAATTCATACTCGACCTCACGGTCAACTCCGTAGAAGCTCTGAGCGACAAGCATGTGCTCATTAAGCTCACCGACGACCAGCCGCTGCCCGAGATGCTTCCGGGACAGTTTGTGGAGGTGCGTGTCGACAATTCGCCGTCGACTTTCCTCCGTCGTCCTATATCTATCAACAATGTGGATTACGACAAGAACGAGCTTTGGTTGCTCGTCGCTGCTGTTGGCGATGGCACTAAGCGACTCCAGCAGTTGCAGAAGGGCGACAAACTCAACTGCGTTCTGCCACTGGGCAACTCGTTCACCATGCCTACTGATGCTTCGCAGAAAGTATTGCTCGTTGGTGGCGGCGTGGGCGTGGCTCCGTTGCTCTACTTCGGCAAGCGACTCAAGGCTATGGGCATTGAGCCAACATTCCTTCTTGGCGCACGCTCAGCCAAGGATGTGCTGGAAAAACATTTGTTTGAGGAGGTGGGACGTGTGCTCATCACCACCGAGGACGGCTCGGAGGGAGAAAAGGGCTTCGTAACAAACCACTCAGTTCTCTCGCAGGAGCGCTTCGACCTTATCTCTACATGCGGACCTAAACCCATGATGATAGCTGTGGCACGCTATGCCTACAAGAACAACATCGAGTGTGAGGCATCGCTCGAAAACAAGATGGCATGTGGTGTTGGTGCCTGCCTGTGCTGTGTAGAGAAGACAGTTGAGGGCAACAAGTGTGTGTGCAAGGAAGGTCCGGTAATGAACATAAAGAAACTATCATGGCAGATTTAAGCGTTAAAATTGGCGGTCTGAAATTGAAGAATCCTGTGATGACCGCATCGGGAACATTCGGATATGGATTGGAGTTTGCCGACTTCGTGCCGCTCGACGGCATAGGTGGCATCATTGTCAAGGGCACTACGCTCAATCCGCGCGAGGGCAACGACTATCCGCGCATGGCTGAGACTCCTCAGGGCATGCTCAACTGTGTTGGTCTGCAGAACAAGGGTGTCGACTACTTCTGCCGCAATATCTATCCGCAGATTAAGGACATCGACACAAACATGATTGTCAACGTGAGTGGTTCGTCGCCCGACGACTATGCCGAGTGTGCTGCCCGCATCAACGAACTTGAAAATATTCCTGCCATTGAGCTTAACATCTCATGCCCCAACGTTAAGCAGGGCGGTATGGCTTTCGGTGTGACTACTACTGGTGCTGCAAGCGTTGTGCGTGCCGTTCGTCAGCGTTACAACAAACCCATCATCGTGAAGCTATCGCCCAACGTGACCGACGTTACAGAGATTGCTAAGGCGGTAGAGGCAGAGGGAGCCGACAGCGTATCGCTCATCAACACTATTATGGGCATGGCTATCGACATTGAGCGTCGCCGTCCTATGCTGAGTATTTCAACTGGTGGATTGAGTGGTCCGGCTGTTAAGCCTGTTGCCGTGCGCATGGTTTGGCAGGTGGCTAAGGCTGTGAAGATTCCTGTAGTTGGTCTTGGCGGCATATGCACTGCCGAGGATGCCATCGAGTTCCTCATGGCTGGTGCTACTGCCATAGAGATTGGCACCGCCAATTTCCTCGACCCTACTGTCACTATCAAGGTGCGTGACGGCATCAACGATTGGCTCGAACGTCATGGTTGCTCGTCGGTAAACGAGATTATCGGTACACTGGACGACTAAAACAATAAAACTAAAAAAAAGGGAGGGTACGGATTGTACTCTCCCTTTTTCGTTTTTTTAGCATACTACGCACGGTGTGCCACTATGCATAAGCAACGAGTTTTTTCGTCGTTTATTTTTAGAAACTATAATACAGACGAGCACTAAGCACTGTGAAATTGCCGTTGGCATTGGCAACATACTGAAACGAGGGCTGCAATGCAGCCTTGCCAATTTGTCTTTTCCAGGTAAGTTCCAGAGAGCGTTCGCCTCCCTGTCTGAATTGGGCATATTGAAACGACAGTGCACACTCGTCACGACTGTCGCTATAGGCACACCCCACCTCGGCAAACCTTCGGCAGGAATTGTCGCTGCGTGTATTCTCAGAATACTGCGCTATGCACGCCACACTTCTATCTGCTTCGGTCCACAACGCCTGTTCGCCATATATCCACCATGCACACGAAGCTTTGCTTAGGCATGAAGATTCAGGCAGCATCTCACCTTCGTCGTCTACGGGAAATTGGCGCGTATGTAAGGCAGCACCCGCAAACAATTGTGTACCACCGTGAGAATATTCCAACTGCGAGATATTAAACAGTCCGTCCCTGCCAGGACGCACTATCAGCGGATTGTCGCCACTGGTCCATCCATTATAGCCACGACCATTGTAGAGACTGTTGCGGAAGGTGAAGTCGCCCCTTGTCAGGTCGAAATATACGGTAAGCCCCGACAAGGGATAGTTGGCAATGGGATAACTCGCCGCTATGGTGGGAAATATGCCACCAGAGCTATTGGTGAAGAGCGACGTTATGCTGGACGTAAAAAAGTCTTCATTCACATTGCGCACACCCAGAAACAGCTTGCCATGTTTCCACTCATGCATATAGCCCAACACAGCAATGGCGGCAAACATATTATCGGCATCGATGTTGGAGTATACTTGCCAGTCGTCGATGACGGAGTCGCTAGTTTTTGCCACATGAAGTGTTGCTGCATTCAGCGAGTTACCCTCACCAGGAAGTGCAACGTTCATTTCGAGCCTTAGCTGATTCACCATATTGGTCTTGCCATTCATTCCCCATTGCCATTCGGATATGTATTGACCGCTAAAGTTTTGTGATTGAGCCAATCCTATGTTAAGACATACTACTAAAAGGGATAATAAAATTCTATTCATAATGCTATTGTTGTCGTCTTTGTATTCCTATATATTTTTAAGCGATTGCAAAATTACGACATTTTACTCTATTTACAAATACCTAATTATAGGTATTCGGAATAGCAAAATGAATAATTATACTGAAGCTACTTCTTCACTCCATATATCTCATAGTTCGTCTTTCTACTATCGGAGGATTTTTCCCGTCATAGAACATGTCAAACCATGTTGATGATTCTCTCGGTTTCATACAATGTGTCATCACGGTGATTAACTCAGTTCGTGCATCCGAAATGATTCTCTCTTTTTCGTTAGAAATAGAATAGGCTATGTTATACAGCCCTTCCACTTCCTCTGTCAGAATACCTTTACCAGCGATACGTCCCTCAAACATGGCTTGCCACGTCCTACCATTTGCAGATACTTCGCCAACCATATCCTTCTGGTATTCGTACAACTGTATTTCTTTTCTCATTTGTGCCTTTTCCACAAATTATTATCTATGCTTCAAATCAATTTCAGGCGCTTTATCTCTTCCATGTTTTCCTTGATGAACTCACTGACTTTCTTGCCGTTGTTCGGGTATATCACGGTTATTCGGATGCTGTCATCCAACGCCCCATACACCTCGTCCACCAATTTGTCGAATGGGCTATCCTTACATATATCCGGCAACCATAGTATCACGTCTCCACGCTTTACGGTTACATGATAGTCCTTTATCAGATAATGTCCCACCAATTCCCTTATCTTCTTTTCTATTTCAACACTATTCATAACTTTTCATAGATATATTTAATAATAGAAAGCGTTCACATTCGGATTCATTGTGGCTTGCTCAAAAAGCTTGCCTAAAAAATCTTTGTTTATTTCCATTATCGTTAGTCATGAGGTAATCTGTTCGCTTTACGAGGTACAAAAAGGAAAGAACAGAATTGCCAAAGCAGTGAGAGCAAACCAAACTTGTTTGAGGTTTGCCGAGTCGTGATGGCATTCGATGAAATCAACTTCCAAATTGCCACTATAAAGTTTTTCATTATACGTATATTTTTTCATACGAATGAGCGATTAACAGACATCTATGCAGCCTGGTGTCGAAAGCCTCCTTCACGTATTTCTGTTCCAAACCAGCCTCACTCATATGGGCAAGACACAGATAAATCGTTTTTCTTTCCATAATTAAAAATTTATATATTTAAAAATTTGGTATTTACGTCACTATGATGTATATTTGCATCATAATAATAAAGAATTGTTTAACTTTAAAAAGTACTCACTATGGCACAGACATCTATGACAGTCCGTTTGGACAACCAACAAAAAGCAATATTCGACGAACTCTGCGCTCAATTTGGCATGAGTGCAAACACAGCCATCAACATTTTTGTTAAGGCTGTGATACGTTGCCGAAAAATTCCTTTCACTATTTCTGCGGACTCTGAGAATGACATTAGAGAAAAAGCATTGAATGTATTCAACAAACTACGTGCTGATGCGGAAAACAGCAATGAGCCTGAAATGACTTTAGATGAGATTAACGCAGAGATAAACGAAGTCAGACGATTAAGAAAGGAGCGCAACAATGGTGTATGCGGTAATTGACACTAATATTCTTGTATCTGCAAGAATAAGCAAGAATCCTCTGGCTGCAACAGTAAAAGTTGTTGCTAATGTGTTTCAAAACAGGATCATTCCAGTTTTCAATGAAGAAATTCTTTCCGAATATAACGAAGTTCTGCATCGTCCCAAATTCAAGATAAGCGAAGAGCAAATTAATACAATTCTTGAGTATATAAAGAAATGCGGAGTACATTCTGAACGTATTCCATTTGATGGTGATATGCCTGACGAAGACGACCGTGTGTTCTACGAAGTTTCTTTAAGCAAGGAGGACTCGTTCCTCGTCACTGGCAACCTCAAGCATTTTCCAAAGACCCCCAAAGTCATTACGGCCGCTCAAATGATGGAGATTCTTGATGGCAATCCATATTAATGTATTTCATAACACAAATAATGAATTTTAATGTTGAGTTTTGAGTGTTAATTTGTGAGTCCATAATCGACCCACCAAGTTAACACTTAACATTCATGCTCTGACAAGCGGCAAAGCCGATTACAAAAATCAACATTGAACAATTCAACATCGGCAAAGCCGACAATTCAAAACTCAACACTCAAAATTCAACATTGCGCACAGCGCATAACTCAACATCGGCAAAGCCGACAATTCAACATTCAGCACTCAAAATTCAACATTGCGCACAGCGCATAATTCAACATTGCGCTTGCGCAACCATCCAAACTCAACATTAAATAATTCAAAATGCGCTTGCGCACAATTCAAAACTCAAAACTCAACATTGCGCTTGCGCATAATTCAACATTGAACAATTCAACATCGGCAAAGCCGACCATTCAACACTCAAAACTCAACATTCAACATTGCGCTTCGCGCATAACTCGCTCCACCTCTTCCAATGGCACATTCAACATCCGCGACACATAAAGCGGTGTAATGACATCCATGCTTCCCGACTGGCGTTCCATGCCAATCAGATACTCGATGTTCTTTTTCAAATCGCCAAGACTGTTTGAAAATGGTGCAGAAGTATCTGAACCCAATTCCTTGTCTTCTGCCTCCTTTGCTTTGAAAGCATCAAACGTCTCACTACCATCCTCACCATACTTACCATCCTTAGCTTCGTATATAACCGATGGCTCCAATACCTCTACAGTATGCCATGCACCTTGTGGAACAACACAACCATAATTACCAACGGTAGGATCAAGACAGATACGTTCCGTCTCATTACCCTCCTCGTCATAGATAATCTCCACAAGCTTTCCGTACAGCAGAAAAACATTCTCCGTACTTTGTGGATGCCTGTGGATAGGCACAACCGTACCAGGAAGCAATGCATTCAGCATACGCTGGCTTGTATCAGCCGACGATGTACGCAAATCGAAATTCTGACGTAAACGAGGATTCTCTTTTGCCTGTTCAAACAAATTATCGAGTAATTCTTTATTTATTTCCATACCATTATATTTAATTATTGGGCATCCGCTTCGCCCTTCTTGGAACAAAGAGGTAGAAGCAGAAAGCCCAAATAGCCTTTAATATTTTCATTTTCTTCAATATCTTCGCAACACGACTTGGAAAGCCTCAGCATAGTTACAGCCCCACTGACTTCCGCGCATGGCAGCCAAGCCTGTGATATACTCTACACTTCGAGGATGTGGATAAGGACGCATTACGCCACGATACATAGAAAGAGCCTTGCACTTAGCCTGCACTCCATTCTGTCCTACCTCCACATAACAGTTAGGACGGAACAGATTCATGGCATCGTTGATAGCCCACTCCGAACATGAAGGAACCTCCATATACCAAAACTCTTTCACAGGCTTTACTGTCGGCTGACGTTGGAACAAACGTATAGCCTCCTGACAAGCCATTGAGGTTTGCAAGTGGTCATTGTTCGTGTCAGCAGGATGATGAGTAATCACAATATCAGGCTCACTCTCACGGATAGCACTTTCAATAAACTGCACCAACTTCAAATGTGGCACAGTGTTCATCTCGATATTCGGGAAAGTAGCCTCATACTTTTTGCTCACACCAACATAGTTAGTTGCAGCATCCGTGTCACCTTCCAGCTCAGCATCCGAAGGACGGAAAGCCCTTGCCTTTGCCTCCGTACACATAATTGCTACATCCACTTCGTCGCCTTCATGCGACCATTTCCACATTGATGCACCAGCCCCGAGCACCTCGTCATCGGGGTGGGCCACTACTAATAAATACTTCATATAATTGATTTTAATGATTTAAAATCTTAAGACTTAAAACAGTTAGTGCTCGATAAAAGGAACACCAACCCTATAGACACCTACCCATGCAAGTGCCTATAAAATGAGTAAAAAAAAATAAAAGATTAGAACCCCATTGCAGTATCGCTCTGCACTATGCCGCCACTCGGATGAGGCTAAAATAAATTTGATTTGTCTTTGAAAACTTAAAGTTTAGCAATTTCTTCCCGTGAGAGGCCTGTTGCTTTCATTATATTGTCAATAGACATTCCCATTTCAAGAAGATTCTTGGCGATCTCTAAAGCTATATCTTTTTTACCTTCTTGCTTGGCACTATCCAAAGAGTTCTTTATATCTCGATAAGCCTTAAGGCAAGCCTCGTATTGTCTCTCAACACCAGATTCATCCAATCTTTCACGCATATCAGCAAGCTTTTTTCTTTGTCCATCCAGATATTCAAGCATTTCTTCGTAAGCGTTAGTGCTCATATTATGTCCTCTATTTATGTGATTAATATTTATCTACATTCTTCTATCCACACTCCATTATAGAAATGGATATCGTTACAAATTTACGTCAAAACTATATTACTCCATATTCCTTATTAACCTCAAAAACTCTCCTGGAGTCAATACTTCCATATCAAAAGAAGCAAAGTCTTTAATATTTCTTGTTACAATACAATCCATGCCTGCAATCTTTGCAGAATTAAACTGCAAAGCATCCTCAAAATCTTTAGATTGCAAGGCAACTGATTCTCGTACTACATTAGAATCAACAGGTGTTACTTCTACGAGTTCTTGCAGACTATCCAATACAGAGTATATCGTATTTCCTGGAAACTTTTTTCTTGCTATATAAGCAATATTCGCAAAAGTCAAAGCTGAAACAAATAATAAACACACTTTACTATACCCCAAAGCTAATACAGCTTCAGCATCATTACTGAACCCTTCTCTATCCAAATAGTAATCGAGAATCACGTTGGTATCAAGAAAGACCTTTCTCATTTATTCTTTTCCAATAAGTAGTTTAACCTATCATCGTTTTCATCTTTTACCCCAGCTAATATACCTCGCATTTTTTTCAAGTGTTCAGGCAATTCATATTTAGTAGCTTGAGCAACAGTTTCTGAACGATTAAACTTTTTCAAGAAACCATGTATAGAAGCTTTAACAACATCAGTAGCAGTTGTATTATTCAACTTAGCAAAGTTCTCTACTTCGCTATAAGTATTATTATCTATTGTTATAGTATTCATGTCCTTTCCTCCCTATTTGTCAAATGATTATCTTTATATCGCAAATTTACGTCATTTCCCTAACACATGCAAGTATTTATACCATAATCTTTTGATTTAGAAGAAATGTTGCGCTCTAAACTAATAACTCAAAATTCTACAATTTAACATTGCCTCCGGCAACCATTCTTGCTCTGGCAAGCGGCACAGCCGATTACAACACTCAACATTCAAATTTCAACATTGCGCACAGCGCATCATTCAACATTCAACATTCAAAACTCAACATTCTCTCTCCGCATACCCCACCAATTTGTCATGCATCCATTGTGGATACTTACCGCAAGCAGTATATAGAATAGCAATGACAGTCCAGACAATCAGTTTGATGTCGCCGAAGAACGAGGCGTGCTTAACATAATACACGTCAAGTTTCAAGCGGATGGGCAATACTTTCTCATTATATTCCTGCTCGTCGGGGAATTGGTCGCCATAAATATAATCCCACAAACTTGATTGTGAAGTCAAACCGCAAGGCACTGTAGCAGCAATAGCATTCGCTCCACCACGTGTGATATCTACTTGGTCAACAGCTGCAGGACGCGGACCAACAATCGACATAGTACCATTCAAGATGTTCATCAACTGAGGTAACTCATCAATCTTCAGTCTTCGCATAATCTTACCCCACCAGAATATGCGGTCCTGATCAGGACGCAATGAAGCCTCATTAGCCCCTCTTGCCACACGCATGGAACGGAACTTCCACATCTTAAACTTCTTGTTGTCCTTGCCCACACGGTTGGCAAAGTAAAACAAAGGTCCTGGGTCACTCAGTTCCGTCAGTATAATGGAAACAATCCATATCGGTGAAGTGCCTACAATGCCAAGGAAGGCACATACAAAATCAAAAATACGTTTAAAGAATTTATAAATCATGATTATAGTTTTCTATTATGAATATCCTTTTATCTTTCTCCACACAAAATGACACGGCTTCCATATAGGAGCCCACAACACTTCGCTTGGAGCAAACTTAAAGAACACAAAGTTTCTCTTTACATTATGCAGATACACATCCATTCTGCTCTTTCTGTCTACATGTTGGTAGCGTTTGTCATACTTTCCGAAGTTTCCTGCCAATTCTATCTCCTCCAACAGACGTCTTCCTGTCTTTCCATCTGGTTTACACAACAAGAACTCCGGTTCCAGTCCAAACATCTGCTGTTCCACATACATCACAGCCTCAGCAAACTTAACCAAGCCCAAGTGCCTCATTTCGTCAAGCACTTGCACCCGTTGCTCTTTATCCAGACTCCTTAGTATGTAATAATAGTCAAGCAACTGTCGCAACCCTATTCCCTCATGCAACACATGATGGAAGATATGCATCAACGAATACACAGCATTGAAGTCGGGCGTTGGACAAGCAAAGCCTACCGACTCTTTATAGTTGTCAAACTGCCTGTCTGCCCACCTCTTGAAAAATCTTTTGTATCTGCGGTAAAGAAAAGGACTGTAAGCAAAACTCGGTACAAAATGAATCTCTGTAGGCGTGTCCTTGAATATCTCCACCTCTGCATGGTGAATCACGGTCTCTCCCACATTCCACCTTGCTTTTAATGTCTTGTAGATATCATCTCTGTTTCCTTCCACCCACAAGTCAATGTCTCCACACTGGCGTCGCAACGGATTAGGATAAAGCATAGCAACACCTTGTCCCTTCAGCACACAGCTGCGCAAACCCAAATCATTAAAGACATCGGTTATCTCCTTGCATCTTGCATTCAGCAGCCGGTTTCTATTCTCCAAAGCTAATACCTGGCTAATCCATTGCATCAAGAATTTTGGCTTGTCTTCCCCAGAAGCAATAACCTTTTCAACGCCATCCAGCAATATGCCACCAATAGCCTGTCTTTGTGCTTCCGTGTAAAGTGAAATCCAATCCGCTTCGTTCAATCTGCGAGAGAAACCTTCTCGTTTCCCTAATGATATCAGTATGAGTTCTTTAAATAGAGTCATTATTTCATCCTCTTGTTTGCATCCGAAATCTCCAAACCTTTAAGCGATTCCTCAAAACTTACAATCTGGTAATCGAAGTCATATTTACTCATCTCTGGTTCGTAGTAGCTGCTTGCAAACATCTTAGGCAACTGTGGCAGGAAGAAAGAGCCGAGCCAAACGAAAGGATTAAACAAACTGCTAATCCATATCTTATGGTTATACTTCTTTGCAAAGTATCTCACTATCTCTACCGTATCAGCCAATTCAGCGTTCTGCGGATAGAACGTACCACCAAGTTCACGATCGATAACCTGCTTTACAAATTCCGCCAAATTGTCTATAAACAACATAGAGCGTTTGTTGTGCCATGCAGGGAATATAGGAGTTTTGGTAGCAAGCCATCCCAAACGCAAGAAGTTTCCTTTGGAATTAGGACCGTATATCATGCAAGGACGCAGGTTAGCCACTTTAAATGTGTCGCAAGCCAATTCATTCAAGCCATTCTCAGCTTGCAGCTTACTGTCGCCATAAAAGTCATTCGGATTAGGTTTTGTGTCTCGCTTAGTCACATCACCCTTCAACGACTTACTTGCATGATAAACAATTCTTGACGACATAAACACAAATTGCTTCACTCCACACTCCTTTGCGTGCTTGGCAATTTCAATGGTCAAGTCGCGGTTTACCTTATAATATAAAGGTGCCATTTCTGGCTTTGGGTCTACATGCGCAATGCCTGCCACATGAAACACAGCGTCATACTTTGAGAAATCAGCCTGTTTCCATACACCATTCATCGTGTCAACCGTGTCCACTTTATAATTATTCGGATCACGCATCAACCATCGCTCTATCGATGTTCCAACAAAACTGTTGGCACCTGTTATCAATATCTTCTTCATTATCCTTTTAATTTTGCTTTTCTAAACTCAGGATTTAAATACTTCACTACACCAGCAAACATTCCTGCCAACATAGGCAATGGATCATTCCAGGCACCGTCATGATAGCTGACATCCTTTCCAAAGAACTTAAACCAAGAAGGTTTAAACTTAAATCTGTCAGGAGAGAACAAGAACCACATTACGTCCAATCCCATCCATCTTACTTGTTTACCTGTCTTGTATTCAAATTTAGGCATTGGCTCATCAAACAAATCAGCCATGAATATACGTCCAAAGTCCATTTCTGCAGCAAAAGCAGCCTGGAAACTCGAAGGCACACGAGGATTTATCTCTATAATCTTCAGCTCCCCACTATGCTTATCCTCCAATACATCAAAGTCGGCAAAGCCAACCCAACCAAGCTTATTAAGCACCTCCTCGCATTCTTTCAAAAGGAAAGGATGCTCCACTGTTTCACTATAGCAGCTTGTTCCACCCTTCAACGGAAAGAATCTTCTAATCTTAATGATTGTCTGTCCTACAATGCGTCCTCGCTTGTCGCGATACATCATCACATTATAGTAATAGTCTGGTTGGTCGACATATTGTTGCAAAGTACAAGCACCAAACTGTTTGTATATGTCCTGGAACTTTTCTTCCAACTCCTTCATATTGTCCACTCTAACAATACCTTTGGCTCCTTGCGAGAGGTTGGGCTTTATCATTGCAGGAAAACCAACATAATCGACAGTAGGCTTTAAGTCCTTAGGATTAAGCTCACGTGTCTTCGGATGTGATAAGTTATACTTCTCACACAACTCCATGAGTTTTTGCTTGTCATTTGCAATGTTGAACACATCAAACGACGGTATGGCGCAAATCACCCCCATAGCTTCGATACGCTCCTTGTTCTTGCTTAAGAACTCCGCTCCATCATCAGCCAATGGAATAATTGCATCCACTTTGTTTGCTTTGATATAAGCAAACAGAAACTTCTCAAACTCATTTCTTTGCAACGTAACATCTGGTGATACATGTTTCTCACTCAACCATTTCGTTGCATATCCGCTCGTCATCTTATGATTGCAGAATCCAACGACACGATGTCCTTGCTTGCGCAATGAACGAGCCATACAGATGGCTTGTACACCTTCTGCATTGATTAACAAAATGTTCCTTTTCATTATTCCTTTTTTGATATTCCCCAATCCGACAATAATTGTTCTATTCTGCTGCCTATTTCACAATGAAAATCGTTTTTTCTAGGTGTAAAAGTGGGCACTTTCTTCCATGCTTCTTTTATGTCGTAAGTTCCATCTAATAGATAACCACCTTCTGCCAACTTTCTTACCAATTCCGTTTGATGGTCATTTACCATTTCGCCATATTTTGCTAATCGAGCAATAGCTATGGCCTTTTTACCTTTTTTAATACAGCTAAACAATGCTCCACTTCCTGCATGAGTAACTATTACATCTGCTTCTGCTATATACTTCTGGTAGTCTGTTTCGGTTACATACTCAAAGCACTTTATATTCTTCGGACGATAAGTGGTATTACCTACTTGAGCAACCACTTCGTCCTGTATATTTTCATCTTCAATTAGTTGTTCCACCATCTTAAGGCAACGGCTGAAGTCTGCCCCCTGAGTTCCTAATGTTATATATATCATATCGTCTTCTATTAATAAATTATACCAAAGTACCGAGGTATTCTGCGTTCGGATATATTTTTTTCATTTCAGGCCATTGAACAAAGATTTTATCAGCCATTTTACCCACGATCTTACCAGTCACAGTCTTACTATATACCTTTGCGCGAGTTTCAATAAAAATGAGTTTAGATCCTTTTAGTTTGCCATACAAGAACAGACCAACAGCAATATTACTACCTGTAGTTATAATCACAGCTGGACGATATTTCTTCCAAATCTGTCTACACTCTGATATCAAAGCGATATACCCAGAGAGACTTTGCCAGCGACTTCTTTCCTTGACTGTTCCTTTACTTAACTTGTTTCTTCTGTTCGCCATACCCATCGGATGCTCTATCGCACCGATATTTTTTAGCGCAGGAGTTTTTTCCTTGCTTGCATGCACATTATCTGTTACGAGTACAGTGTTATATTTTCCAAATAAATCGTACAAAGCCATCATTTGGGAGAAATGTCCACCTTGGTTACAGGCGAACATTACTACGTTATTAAGTTTCGTCATTATATTATATAAAAAATTCTGTTGGACTATGTAAGGTTTTGAGTGCCTCATCATATTCATTATATGTTCGTAACCAGCCTTCCATTGGTTCTATTTTATGAAGCGAAAGGTTCTCAAAAGTCGCTTTACAATAAGGTGCATCAACAAAAAAATCAATATTGAAATGCAGAAATTTTACGCCTTCTAACATGGATAGCACAGCATTGGACATATTTGTAAGATTTGGTTCTACAAACATTTCTGCTTTCATTATTATTGAATGGGCAAGCTGTTGAAGTTCTCTTAAGTCCGAAGAAAATAACATCATACTGCTTGTTAGCTTCGCTCCAGAAAATTTCTGATTTACCATTTCCAATATGGAGTTATCTAAAAAATCATTGGGATATTCATCCTCAGTAATTCCATTAAATAAGCGGTTGAACTTTTCTCTTTCATCAACCACTATTTTTTGTTTCATCTTGTATTGTTCGGTAAAATCACGTAGATAAACTATCTTGGCATGATGTGCCATTCCATTATGTTGTATACTCTCTACAGCAATAGTCTTAACTATCTTCATGCCATGCTCCGATAACATACGTATTGTATTATCCATCATTTTTACTGAATTTATAATTTTGTCTGCATTTTCCTGAGTGACACTCATCATTGTCGGTTTTTTGAAAATTATTGGACGTCCAAACTTCCAACCAACTTGTATACCTATCATTGCTGTTTCAGTGCTCTCATTAACAGCCATCAGCAAAATAGGAATTCGATAGTTCTCATCTGAATAGTCTACAGAATCGAGATAATTAAGATAACGTTCGTAAGTATTAGAGGCTGAGAAAGAGCTTGATATTACATTAATACCAAATCTCAACTCATCTATAGTCGAAGAACACAATATATCATATACATTATTATCAGATTTTTCTAAAGATATATTAGGAATATTCTTATACAATATCATTTCTGCTATTTGCAGCATATGGAAATTTCTCGAATTATTTATCATAGTGTAGAATTAAATTGTTGTTTATAGGTATCATTATTGTTTTATATATAAATAGTTGATTGGTGAAAAAATGTGCCATAAGTGCCATTAATGCCACAATATGCTTACTACCAACAGTTTAATGGTTGGTAGATACATGCCACTTTCGAGTTGTAAGGCTGTAATGTGCCAGCCAAAGTTAAGAGGCATTCAGAGAGGGCACCTATTGTTTTCGGTTCTGGTATCACTTGTTTATAATAAATATAGCATTTCACTATTTCGTCTATACTCTTTACAAGCGAACATTACTGTATTGTTTAGTTTTCCCATATGCTATTGCAGTATCAAAGATTCATAAATTCGTTTCAAATGGTTAAGCACATAATCGGGCAAATAAGTTTCTGCTTTCTTATAGCTTTCCTCACCATGTTTTGTTATATCTGCTTTATTATCAATATAGTGTTTCATTGCTGAGAATATTTCTTCATCATTTCCAGGAGTTACAAGTATTCCATTTGTTTTATCCACTACCTCAGGTATACCTCCTACTGGTGTAGAAATAATAGGCTTCTTATAACTCATTGCTTCAAGAATAGAAATAGGAAGACCCTCATTGAAAGATGGCAGAATATACACATCAGCCCAATTAAGCAATTCTATTTTCTTATCGCCACTCACCCATCCTTCAAATTTCACAAAGTCCGACAAACCACCTTCAGCAATAGCATTACAGAGTTGTTCTTCCATTTTGTTTCCTCCAATCCGCAATTCTATTTTATCCATTATTTCTTCTTTATGTTTTGCAAGTCCACGAATTATGTCAAACACACCTTTTCGTTTACCAATTTCACCCATAAAAAGAAATCTAACCGGACGTTTGTCTATATCTATTTGTGTTTCTTTATCTACTGGCAGAAATTTTGGATAAGCAGTTATATTGTGTAAAATAATTATCTTATTAGATTCAACACCTATTTTCTCAAACCATTCTTTCCAAGATTCCGATAGCACTATTAGCTTGTCTGCCTTACGAAGTGTTTGTAAAATGTTCTTTTTCTGTTCATTAGAAACTTCCGCATAAAAAACTTTAAATTGTGAGGCGTGAGAATGCAGGATGACTTTCTTTCCAAATTTTTTAGCTAAATTTATAATTTTAGTAGATCTTGTAAAATCTGTACCTGCTGCTGTATGTACATGTACTATTTTTACTCGTTTGTCAAAAAGAAGTGTCAAGAACATACGCACGTAAGAGCATGTGAAAATATTTATCTTACTTATTCTGCTACCCTCTTTAAACATCGGAAAATATCTGATACCATCTATGTATTCAGACCAATATTGTACGACAGCAGAAATTCCTCCAGGGTGATTGTTCTTATACTTCACACCAGACATAAGAACTTGTCGACTTAATTTGTTTAATATTATGTAGTTCATATGCGTTATCTTATTATTGTATCAAATAAATCTACAACTTTCTTCGCATCATTAAAGTATTGTTTAACATTACTTACTGAGGCGACACAATTTTGACCGTGAGCAATATCATTTCTTAAAGTAATCAAGGAATCAAGAGAACTTTTCAGCTGTGAATTCTCAAACAGCTCTTTCTCAAGCAAGTTTTTCCAATCATTAGAAAAGGTACCAAGTATATCACATAATTTTGTTGCTTTTAAATTAGTTATATCTTTAAATTTCTGTGTAAGAAATCTTTTTATTTCCTTTGGTGTTTTTCTTTCAGAATAGTCACTTATTCGACTTTTCAATGCCACTTCAAGTAAACCAGAGATACGAATACAGACTATCTTTGCAAGAAGACTTTTTACCTCATCATCAGATTGGTTGTCAGCAAGTTTTATATTGCTTTCCAAATCATCAATATATAGTTTAACTTTATGATTCATTTTACTTTAAATAAGCAAAAGCTTCTATTGCCATTTTTATTCTTCCCTTTATTTGTTTTTCGTCTGCAGTAGCAGTCGAAGTATATTCAAGGTATTGAGAATTTTTTATTAGCTCCGTATATTTATCTCGACATTCTTCCGCACTCATATTAGAGGAATTTAAGCGATTAGCGACACCTATCATAACTGAATCAAAAAAGGCTGCATTTATGGCATTTCCTTTTCGAAATACCTCTCGTCCAACTGCCTCTACCAATAAATTAATCGTATTGATAAATAAATTGGTCAAATCAGACTTACTATATTTCTCTAAATTTCGGTTTTTACTCATAAATTCGTTTAAGAAATGCTTTAATCCTTTTTTGTAGTTCTGAAGATTATAGTAAAGAGCAAAAAAGCGCAGCAATAACTCTTGCTCCTTCATTCTTGTACTTTCTTTACTAAATAGAGAACGCCATGATTCTGTTTTTATTAGTTCATTTAATACACAATTAAAATCACCATAGTATATACATGCTCGAATTTCCTGTGGTTGTAAGGTCATACCTCCAGTATTCAGACGTTCAAAAACCATATATATACTACTATCATCATTTTCGGGTGTTTCTTGTTTTATAATTGTAGCATGGATAATGGCATCGTCAAGTCGTCCCTGGTCATCGGGAGAAAGCGAATCATATGTGAGATTTTCAAGTTCATCACAAACACCTGTTAGTTTAAAAACCTTATCATCATTAAATCTACCTTTGTAAAATTTATATAGAGAGAGTAACCGTTGTTGACCATCCACAATCAACATCTTGTTACTCTCCTTGTTATCACGAGAGAGAAAAATACCAGGAACAGGCAAACCTATTATTAACGATTCTATAAAACGAGATGCTTTCTTTATATCCCATACATATTTTCTCTGAAAATCAGGGACCATTATCTGTCTCTTTTCCAATCGTTTTATTACACCATCTACTGAATAATCAGCTCCATAACTTGCTACAGAATAATAGATAGAATCATTTTCATTTTCTGCATTGTCCTCTATTTCAGGAACAACTTCATTATTTTCATTGTAATCCATTTTATATAACTATTTATATCACGTAACCTAGTTTTAATAAATGCCAATATAACGTTATAAATCAGTCAATTTACGCCAAGTCCAGAATATTTACAAACGCTCAATTCTGTTCATCCGACTGCTAAACATCGTTTTATCTGCATACACGTTTATTAATTAATGATAGTACTCTCAAGCCAATAGAACTTTTCTTGCATATAAGCCATAGAAAAAATCGATGCTTAAATGGCATTTCATTAATAGGATATGATGTCCATACAATATTCCAGATATTATCATTAGTTATTTCATTAATCATTTCAGTTCGTTCTGAATTCGAAAGATTTGATTCGAGTATTCGCATAATTAACGAGCGATTCATAGCAATAAAAGATCTATACACTCTGTTATATCCATCCTTTCCCATTTCATACTTATCAACTAATGAGATTAGATTTTGCATAAGCCTTTTTGACAATTGATAAGCATCTTTTTTTATAGTATGTGTAATAGACTTGGGGTTTACTCTATAATTGTAGAATTTTTGAGAAATAGTTGAAATTTTTGTTGCACAAGCTAAGAATTTTATATTGAACAACAGATCTTCTGAGGGGATAACTCTTTCTGAGATAAATTGGATTCCATTATCATCAATAAGCTTCTTGCGATATAAAGCAACTTTTGCTGAAGCTTGGAATTGTCTTTCATTTACTCTATTTGGTTTTGAGGCTATCATTCCTTTTATAACCTCATGAATTGCTGTCATTGATGTAAAGGTTTCATTTGAATATGTAATACTATCTCTTGTCAAAGGAACCCCATTCATATCTACAAATTTGAAACTAGAATAAACAGCATCCAAACCTTCTTCTTTAACTTTACTATATAAAGTTTCGTATGTATTATGTTCTACCCAATCATCAGAATCGCAGAATGCAACATATTCACCTTTTGCAACCTCAAGTCCAGAATTACAAGCCATACCAAGACCCGCATTCTTCTTGTGTACTACCTTTATACGTCCATCCTTCTTAACCCACTCGTCACACATTTCAGGCACACGATCTGGACTTTCATCATCAACAAGAATTATTTCTATGTCTTTAAGAGTTTGACTAACAAGACTCTCTACACATTTGTCGAGATACTTTTCAACACCCCAACAAGGTACTATTATTGATACTTTTGCCATAAGTTTTTATTTATTTTCCTTCCCAATGATTAAAACAAAATTGATACAACTGACTTCTTCGATCATCTATATGAGCTTTTGAGTCTGCATAACACGACAAGAAATTAAATGACATCGAGAATAATATCAATAAAAACCATAAAAATTGTGTTTTATTAGTTTTTAAGTAACATAATGTATATGCAGTAAGAGGCAAGGCGAAAATTTGAAAATAATACATAGGTCTAAGGAATAAACCACTTGTATTAACGAATAAATAATATCCACAAATACCAATGAAAAACAACTTATACATAAAATCGAATTTTTCCGAATTTACCCATAACCTTACTTTTCCATATAGTAAAATACATATAACATATGTACATATATTTACAATTACACGTGGTCCTGTACTATAAGAGCGAAAATTCGACGAGTCTGTTATCTCAGCCATCATATCAGAATAATAATCATAACCCATAAAAGAAAGAAGGCCTCCTAATCTTGTTAGATTATCCACAAATGTTGGAGTCATGCCTATCACAACACACGCAATAAAAATACCAATATTAACCCATGTCTTGTTCCATATTGTTTTATCGTATATCAAAAAATAAAATGGGGCTAAAAGTAAAGCTGAAGTATGCATAGTATAAGCAATTGCAACCCAAATAAAATAGGCTTTCCAATTTCTATCAACTATGTATTTGCAAGCAAAAACAAATGAACAAGCCACAATATTCTGTCGAATACCATTCATCCAACTGAAATAATATCCTCCCATTACAATAAGTACTAACAGTATTGGAACTATCTTACGGTCATTTCTGAATGCTAACAGCACAAAATATATCTCAAAGAAAGCTAAAACCGCAAAATATACACTATAATGAAATCCTAACTTTGCACATAATTGACTTATTAGCAAATAACCAGGTTCTATACCTCTTACACGTTCAACAAATGAACCATTTAGCATTGCAAGATAGTTTTCCAAATACGACAAATAGTCCACTCCAACATCCCATCTCATACCAGAGACAAGAATAAAAATGAAAATACACACCCAGTAATGATGAGGCAATCGCCACGGCCTTGACTCTGGAACGATTTGTGGATTTTCATATATAGCCAACTTGGCATTATAAAACATAAGCCAAGCAAACAGTGTATATACAATTATACTTTGTAGAAACATATTGATAAAAATATTTTATGAAACCTTTTTACGTTTATGTATTAATTCTATTATTTGCAAACGAATTACTGACATATAATTATACCTATATTGAATATAACAACAAACAAGTGAAGACAAACATACAAATGTACATACACGAGTCAGCAATCCCGTTTTATAATAATTTAATAAGAAGATAAACACTGCAACTAATGTCAATACTCCTATCAAATCTATAGGTAATTTCAATTCTATTTTCTTATTTGAAACTACATACAAGAAAAAGAATGTAAATATACGAGAAGCACACAGAGCTATAGGAACCGCCAATATAGACAAATGCTGAAGTAATAAAAACATTAATACAACATTCAATAAAGAACCTCCAACATACGAAATACCTATATATTTAGTATCTCGAGAAATAGAAACACCCGATGAAGCGAATGGAAACAACAAATACACTGACATTGGTATACAAAGCAGTGGAAAATATATTGAAGCATCCAAATATCCCCTGTTACTTAATAGTAATATTAATTCAGGTGCTAAAGTAGATACAGATATTGTTATAAGTATTAAAGCAAGACAAAATGTTGCAAACAACTTTTTCGCTTCATTATTGAAATTACTTTTCTTATAATTTTCATAAAGGAAAGGAGACCAAACATTTTGAAATGCAGTACTTACTAATGTAAACACAGAACTTAACGACAATGCCAATGAATACACACCTAATTCAGCCATTGATACATACTTGCCAATCAACACTTGACCTAATGAACTATCTAACCATCCTGCTAAAATTGCAGGAAGTGTAGGTATTGAAAATTTTAAAGCCTTATATAAATACTCCTTTTTAAAGGTAATCCCAATATCACTTCTATTTATATATCCAAAATATAAAATAGAGAAAATCTCACCACTTAGAATACCTATAAAAATGCTGATAATACCTTTACGTAATACAACAACACCAACTATAGATATACCTATTTGAATTATCAACTGCAATATATTTCCAACTGTAAAAAGAGTCGGCTTCTTCTTATAGCGTGTTAGAATCGAAAAATATGACATTGTGCTTCCTGCAGGTATAGACATAGCCATAACCATAAAAGCCCAGTAATATTTAGGTATTTCAAGTAAATCATCTGTTATAAAATGAGAGAAAGCACTAATAATACAAAGTACTATAAATGCACATGTAAGAATAGAGATTAGTCCCGTTGAAACTAATCTCTTTCTATCGTCCTTTATCTCATAATAATCTCTTGATATTCCAGAATGAATGTTCAGGTTAGAGAAAAGATCTATAATACCTTTAAATGCTGTAATCATCGCCATGGCTCCATATTCTTCTTTTGTCAGTATACTTGTATATACTGGTATCAAGAGAACTGCTGCCATTTTTCCAAACACAGAAGCAAAGCCATATATTAAAAAATCCTTAAAGAATCGCTTCATTATTTATTGCATTTATTATATAAAGCAGCCCAAGGCTTTATACATTCCGACCAAGAATATTTAGTTTTCGCTACATTTTTATTGACTTCAAAAGAAATCTTATAAGAATCAAAATCTGGTAATACATTATAAAAAGTTTCTACAGCCTCATGAACAGAATCAACTTCTAAATAATGGAAACCGTCTTCTTTTAAAGTTGAGTAGGTAGGATACCAATCTCCTGAAATCAAAATTGTGCCAGCACAGAGTATCTCTTTTATTGAATTGGATAAACCATCAAATTCTGTAACTTGAAATGCAATGTCTGTCGCTATTCTCAAAGTCGCTACGTCATCATCTGTCTGGTATGTATTTTTTATCATAGTAAATGTACAACCAATCTCTTTGAGTTTTGATTCTATTTCTTCTATATACGAATCCGACGCACCTCTTGTCATTGGCAGGACAAAAAGAATAGTATCTTTATACTTATTAAACGATTCATTTGCAGAAATATAATTTAACAAGTCTAAATGTCTATGTATTTTCTTACCACTATACCCAAGTAAAACTGTTACCTTAGAAGGTGGTATGTTTAAAAGCATTTTTGCTTCTTTTCTTGTTGTTTCCTTATTTGACAATAATTCAATAATTGAAGAACCGTAATAACCATAACAACATTTATCTTTTATAGAGGGATATAATTTCAAAAGTCTACCGTTTAAAAACGCTGGAGATCCAACACAATAATCAGCACACTTTAAAATTTTCCCTAAACGCTTTAAGTAAAAATCATGTGAATGCAACAATTCCATTTTCTCCAATTCTCCACCCCAAAAGGTAACAAAAAACTTATTGGAGAATCTCTTGAATAAAACAGGTTCTATGACCCAAGCAGCTCTTAGCCAATGAACATGTATTATATCAAACTTATTGTTCGTCTTTCTTATAAACTTTCTAAAATTCCTATATAAAAGAAAAGGACCCAATATAGCTCCCAAAAATTTAATTTTGGTTAGCTTATTTTGTGAAAAACCATCAAAATACACTTCATCATAAGGATATTCTGAATATAATTTTTTGTCTGGTTCAGGAGAATAGACAAAAACTTTTATATTCATTATTTTCTTTAGGGCTTTTACATATTCCACAAAGAATATAGAATTGGCATCACCTACTAATAATAGTTTCATAAATCACAATACATTAATCATTCGTAAATATTCATTCCAATCACCCATATCCTTCCAATCGTTTTGACTTATAGGGTATACACCGACTCTGCGTCCTTGTACTTTTAATTTCTCCATTAAATGTGTGATATGGAAAAAATCATCGGGAATATCGTTTAACAAGGAAGGTTCTAAAATATAGAGTCCCGTGTTAATTTTAAATGAGAATGTGGGTTTCTCTTCGATAGATTCTAATAAACCGTCAGCACATGTGTTGATTGTTCCGTATGGAATAGAAAAGGTTTTGACAGCTGCAACTACGGTTAATTCATTTCTGTTTCTTTTGTGGTAATCAAGTATTGTTGCATAGTCCTCTTCAATTAAGATGTCACAGTTTGAGACGAAAAAAGTACTATCTATTTTTTCCTTAAGTAGTCTAAGACTACCAGCAGTACCCATAGGCTTATCTTCTTGAAAATAACTGATGTTATAGTCAGGGTTAGCGACAAAATCAAAATAATTTTTGATTGTATCTGCCTTGTAGTTTACAGATAAATGAAAATCATGGCATCCATAAGCTACAAATTTATCCATTATGGTTTCTATGATTGTTTTTTCGCCAACAGGAATCATGGGTTTGGGAAAGACATTTGTCAATGGCGCAAGTCTTGTACCCTTACCTCCAGCCATAATTACAACGGGTATATTTAATTGAGTCTTCTGTTTTTTTTCTTTGCGACCAAATAAGTCTTTCCAGAAATATACATCCACTAAATTGCCTTTAGTATCCAAAACAGGCATACATTCAGCACGAAGTTTGAACATCTGTTCTTTAATAGATGAAAGGTTATCATCTATAGAAGCAAAAATCTTCTTTGTGTCTAATATTTCACTTAAACCATTACTTAAGTCTACACCTGCTATTATAGCTCTTTGAATATCTCCGATGGTTAATAAGCCTCTAAATTTATCCTCACTAAAAACAAACAAAAGTTTAACCTTTTGTGTATCCATCATTTTCAGTGATTGCATGATAGAGGATTTATAATCAATACTTATATTTAAAATTTTGTCAAGTATCATTTTTCTATAAGTTATATTTTATAAATAAGTTAGGCAATGCTTTTATAGATATTCTTAAACATCACATAACAATTAAATAATAAGACTAAAAGGGTCTTTCTCTTCAATCAGTTTTGCAGGGTTGCCATAAATTACCCCAGATTTTTCTATCGTTTTTACACAATTCGCTGAAGCTCCTACAAGTGTAAAATCTTCTATCGATATGCTATTTTTAATTGTAGCATTTAACCCAATAAAACAATTATTACCTATGATTGCATGCCCGCCAACTGTAACATTCGCAGAGAAATAGTTGAAATTGCCTACAGTAATATCGTGTGTTAAAACTGTTGCAGATTCACATATACACCCTTTTCCAATTTTGCATCCAGGACCGATGTGTACACAAGGCATAATAAATACACCTTCTTCGATATTAGAAGTGTATACCGTGGCTTTAGATGATATATAGCTCCCTATCTTATACTTATTTTTGCAAATATCAAAAATATGGGCTCTTAACTTATTCATATTGCTATACCCAACACCTATAATAATTTCAAAATTAGAGCATTCTTTGTCTAATTCCTCGAATGGAATAATGGGCAATCCGTTTATTACTTTACGTGAAATAAATTGCTTTTCTTGGGTAAATCCTATAACTTTATCTATTCTTTCAGCCTCTATATATAGGCTAAGCCTTTCAGCAAAAGAAGTATCTCCAAATATGATTAGATTTCTCATTTATTCAATATTTATAAGAGATGATATTTCTTTATTATATTTATCTATAAGTTTATCTATTTCGTTTCGATTCTCAGCTTTACAAATAAAGTAACCGTAACGATCCAAGCCTGTTTTTATTTCTTTTACGCAGTCTCCAACTTTAAGATTAAAGTCAAAATAACAAATATTCGGCCATGATTTCACTTTTTCTATAGTTGGATCTATTTTAACTATACGACCTGTTTTGAAATTAAAGAAACAAACACCAGACGCAGCTGTTTTTAATGAATGTAAATTTATTGATTCTCCAAGTGCTATATGGAGTTGTTGATCTTCAATATTTATACCTGTAGATAACGGTGTAAGAACAGATGTTATATATCCACCTCCCAATCGTGGAGAAGTTTCTATAACAAAAATGCCATGTTTATTGATTTTCAATTCTGTATGTGAAGGACAGTTTTCAAAATGCATACAGTCTGCAATCTTAGAAATGACATTTCGAATTAACTGACGTTCGTTTTCTGAAAGATTGGCAGGTTGTTTGTGTCCTAACTCTACATTATAAGGGAATTCTGTAGTTCTCTTCTCTGTGAATTGAATTATTTCAGTTTTGCCGTTGTAGTGTAAAGATTCAATACTATACTCCTGACCTTCAATAAATTCTTCAACTAAGATAGTATCCAGATGTGAATATTGCAAAGCCTCGTCAATACATTCTTGAAGTTCCTGAATGTCTCTACATAATTTTACTCCACGGCTACCAGAATTGTCTCTCGGTTTACATATAACTGGGAAGAATAAATCTTTTGCCTCATCAGCATTATGTATTAAACGACCACGAGCACATGGAACCCCACCTTCAATGAAACGCTGCTTCATCTGATATTTATCAGTAGACCACTGCGCTGTTTCAACAGAATAGAAAGGCAAGTTAAGTTCTTTTGCTATACGTGCCATCATTACAAGAGGTTTATCCGTTGCAGCAGTTACGACTGCCGATACATTATATTTTTTGGCAACAGCAAGCGTCCCTTCATAATCTTGTCCTCCTACTACCTCAAACGCCTGACATGCATTCTTAGCACAGGCATCTTCACATGGGTCAATACCCACAGTGAAGAGTCCCATTGCATTTGCTCTATTGATGATGGAGAGTTGTAACTCTCCAACACCAAATATCAAAATTGCTTTCTTATCCATATATTTCCTCAATACCTTTTTCTACAGTGTCACAAATGAAATCAACCTGCTCCAAAGTTAGAGCTGCATACATAGGAAGTGTAACCTCATTATCCGTTACATACTCTGTCTGCGGAAGTTTAGCTCCCAATTCTTTATAAGTAGTGAAAAGGTGAGCAGCAGGATAATGAACAGAAGTTTGAATACCTGCGGCATGTATGTATTCACGAAGAGCATTACGCTTCTCCTTTGTAGAATTTAGTATCACAATAGGGAAAATGTAATTAGAAGTAAACTCTTCGCAATCAGCAAACGGTACAGCAATACGTGGATTCTTAGTAAGACGTTCCACATAACGCTTACGTACTGCTACACGGGTCTCCAAATCCTTAGGCAACTTCTTCAACTGCTCAATGGCTATAGCAGCACGAATATCGTCCATACGGAAATTATAGCCAAGGCAAGTGATATCATACTCAGTAGCATGACCAGAAGCACGCTGATAAGACATTGTACTCATTCCATGTGAACGAATAAGATGCGCCTTCTTTGCCATTTCCTCATTATTTGTGATAAACATTCCACCTTCACCTGTTGAAATGTTCTTGTTTGAAAAGAATGAGAATGAAGCACAATCGCCAATTGTACCAAGTTTCTTGCCCTTGTACTCTGAAAGAGGACCATGACAAGCATCCTCAATAACCTTGAGGTTATGCTTACGAGCAATCTCCATGATTGCATCCATATCAGCTGGGAAACCTGCCATATGTACAACTACAATGCCCTTTGTACGTGGAGTTATCTTTGCCTCTATGTCTTTAGGGTCGATATTGATATGATTCGGACCTACAATATCTGCAAAAACAGGAGTTGCACCAACATATCGTATACAGTTACATGATGCAGCAAAGGTCAATGAAGGAACTATCACTTCATCACCAGGACCAAAACCACATACCATACAGCAAACATGCAGAGAGTCTGTGCAGTTAGACATGCTAACAGCATATTTTACTTTCCACATATCAACAAACATCTGTTCAAGTTCGGCATTCTTAGGACCAGTAGAAATCCAGCCAGACTTGATTGTATCATAAGCTGCTTGAGCCTCACGCTCATCAAAGTTCAAATTGAACAACGGAATGTTATAAGCCATAATTTTAATATTTTAAATTGTTTGTATTTTTTGTTTATAGAAATGCCAACCGCTGGTATATTTGTCATTTATTCTTTTTGCAGGGACTCCTGCTGCCGTACATTTAGATGATACATCTTTAGTAACAACTGCTCCTGCACCTACTATAGAATTGTTGCCTATTACAACATTACCAACTAAACACACCATTGGTGCGATATAAGCTCCATCACAAATAAAAGCAGCAGGACCTGAGTTGCTACCAATATTTAGAAACTGACTGACATTTACATTATTACCTATAATTGTTGAACCATTGATAACCATACACATTGAATGCCCGATATAAAAGCCATAGCCAATCTTAACTGAAACTGGCATATCTATTTGATGTCTTTTACAAAGAGCATTATATATATATATTTAAACAATGGTCTTAGAAAAGTTTTTATTTGGCACGCTCTGAACCAAGCTAAAACGTCACCTTTTAAAAGTCTAAAAATTACCCCCGAGTTGTAACTCTCGTTCACATTTTCGATAATAATCTGAACTAACCAATTCCACCACATCACTAAACGTTTGAGGTGTTGGTATCTTTATTGAGTGTTCTCGTAAAGTGTATGTATCAAATTTCATTTCTACTTTAATTTACTTTTTATCAGTAAAAATATTTATCTTTGTTTTTATCAACCGATAGCTGAATATTCGGAGTTGGTCTACTACTACACAAAAGAAAAATATAGAAACAAGACCCAAAACCCATATTATCACCAAAGAAATACCACTATAATTTTCTAAAGAAACTCTAAAGTATTCCTTCATAAAAGGATTTAAAGGTGCAGAAGTATGTATCAATAAAACAGCTAAGACAGAGCCTGCTATATAATTAATAAACTTTGAATATCCTATTTCTATGTTCTTGAAAAAGCAAAAGAATGATATTGATGACAAAATAACAACTGGATTATTATAGCTATATACTAAATGATTCAACGCATTTACCATGTCTTTACCTGTATCTGCAAATAGTTTAAGAAGGAAATACGCCTCAACAGCCAAGACGAAGCTACATCCTAAATAAATAATCACACTGAGCTTGTAAAAAACTGACGGTAAATCATAGAGCCTTATATACCTCGCTATTAAATAAATTATCATAAATGAAGGCAGAGAATAGCCATATTGAAAACCAGGTAACACTTGTGGTAGTGCAGGTAAATAGCCAAACCAGACTTCATATGCCACTAAAGCTATAATTACATTACGTAACTGTCGTTTGTTAAGGTTTATGTTATTTAAAAACGGAGTAAAAAGCAACAAACCAATATACGAAGGGATAAACCAATTAGATTTTGATATAAAAAAGATATCTTTAATATCAAAACACCCTGTTACATATCCTACAAGAAGTCTTATCACAGCATAGAAAAGACATATATAGACTAAATTAGCCAATGACTTCATCTTTATGCTTGTAGAGAAATAACCTGTTATTAAGACAAATACATTTACGCCTATAATAGCAAATCCTTCTATCAACAATCTTGCAAAATTACATTCTGAGAAATTACTCGGCCATCCACACCATGCAAAATTAGCGTGAACAAGAACTACAAGTAATATTGCGAGAATTCGGCAGAGTTCTAAGTTTGATTGCCGTATTTTACCCCCCACCCGTCCGAGAACGTCAGTTTGAGGCATATTATTGAGGGCAGAATCGCTATTGCGACTCCACCTAAGCCCATCTAAG
>CAKPZC010000008.1 GCA_934203355.1 uncultured Prevotella sp.
AAGGAGGATGTAACTAACATTATCTTGAATTTGAAACAAGTAAGATTCAAGCAAGTAGTAGAAGAATTCGAGAACGAAAAAGTTAGTATCACCGTTGAGAATTCAACAGAGTTCAAGGCTGGTGATATAGGCAAGTATCTGACTGGATTTGAAGTGTTAAACCCTGATTTGGTGATTTGTCATTTAGACTCCAAGGCTTCTATGCAGATTGATCTTACTATCAACAAGGGACGCGGCTATGTCACAGCCGACGAAAACCGCGCCTTCTGCACTGATGTCAACGTAATTCCAATCGATTCTATCTACACCCCAATCCGTAACGTTAAATACGAAGTGGAGCCTTATCGTGTCGAGATGAAGACCGACTACGACAAGCTCGTGCTCGAAGTAACTACGGACGGTTCCATTCACCCGAAGGACGCTCTTAAAGAGGCTGCCAAGATCCTCATCCAGCACTTCATGCTCTTCAGCGACGAGAAGATTACTCTCGAAAGCCCAGAGCAGGAGGGCAACCAGGAGTTCGACGAGGAGGTGCTTCACATGCGCCAGCTTTTGAAGACCAAGTTGGTCGACATGAACCTCTCGGTTCGTGCGCTTAACTGCCTCAAGGCTGCTGATGTTGAAACTCTCGGCGACTTGGTACAGTACAACAAGACTGATCTCTTGAAGTTCCGCAACTTTGGTAAGAAATCGCTTTCAGAGCTTGATGATTTGCTCGAGAGTCTGAATCTGTCGTTTGGAACTGATATTACTCAATACAAATTAGATAAAGAATAAAACAAAATGAGACACAATAAGAAATTCAACCACCTGGGCCGTACTGCATCTCACCGCAACGCTATGCTCGCTAACATGGCCGTTTCGCTGATTATGCACAAAAGAATCACTACGACCCTCGCCAAGGCAAAGGCCTTGAAGATGTATGTAGAGCCGCTGATTACTCGCAGCAAGGACGACAGCACTAACTCTCGTCGTGTAGTGTTCAGCTACCTCCAGAACAAGTATGCTATCAAGGAGCTTTTCGGCACTGTTGCTGAGAAGGTGGGCGACCGTCCTGGTGGCTATACTCGCGTTATCAAGCTCGGTACTCGTAAGGGTGACGCTGCTTCTATCGCTTTCATCGAGCTCGTTGACTTCGACGAGAACATGGCTAAGACTGCTAAGGCTGGCAAGAAGACTCGCCGTAGCCGCAAGTCTGCTGCAGAGGCTACTGAGGCTCCTGCTACTGAGGCTCCTGCTACTGAGGCTCCTGCTACTGAAGAGGCTAAGGCTGAATAATTCGATTTTATCGACTTTATCTCAATACAAGGAAGGTCTGAAGGAACTTAATTGTTCTTTCAGACCTTTTTCTTTGTTTTTTTGTTTTTCCGAAAAAATCTGACATATCTGACATAAACGCTGTAAAGTATTGATGGTCAGTGGTTTAAAGTATGTCAGATATATGTCAGATTTCGATTTTTGTGTCTTTATCTGCCAGCCATTGTCTTAGTGTTTGAGGCGTTTCACGAGATAGCGTGCCACTGTCTGAAATCTGCGACGTTTTAGTCCCTCCATATTCGAGAGCTTCCGTCCGAATCCTACCATGCTTGTTACCTTCATCGATGCGCCTGCACTTTGTTTTATGAAGTCGAATATTTCGGCTGCTGATAGCCATTCTGCTCCCGTGTCGTCGGGTCCGTCGGCAGGTGTGAAGAACATTTGGAAGTATTGTTCTGCAGGGTCTTGTATTTCGTATCGTCGGTTCCACACCATTATCTGCTTTGTCTCGTCCTTGTCAAACCAACTGCGTTGTCCGTTCTGTAGCATTTGTAGTGCCTGAGCAAACAGTTGACGGTGGTTGGGCGTGTGGCTCACGTCGATAGGTGCTGTCAGTTCTATGCCAATGAATCGACGGTTGCCCGATGGGTCGGCGAGAATGTCGGTAAGGTTGCTTGTGGCGATAAACGAAGCCCTGCGTGGCAGGTCTTCCATTACGATGGAGTAGGGGCGTCTTGCCTTTATCGTTGGCAACTGTATTACGTTCTTTAGGAACCCCTGTTGCACACGCGGCGAGATTTGGTTGAATTCGTCGAGATTGATGAGAAGATGCTCCGACATGGCAATCATCACCTGTCGTCGTTCTGAGAGGTTCAGACAGTCTGTATAGCCCCATTTCAGGGCTTCGGGTATCAGTTGTCTACAGAACGTACTTTTGTTGTAGCCTTGCGGTGATATGAGCAGCGGCGCAACACTGTTGCCGTAGAGTCTGTTCTTCTTGTTTTGCCATTGTTCAACCATAGCGAGCATCCATTTTGTGAACCACTGTTTCCACAGAGGAGCGTCGGTGGGTACAGTGTCGGCGAGATCGCCGATGTGGTCGTGTCCGTCCCATATTCCTTCGCATTGTGCCAGGTAATCGCCCACGGGGTCGTAGGCGCGTATGTAGTCCGAGCCAATGTAGTTGGCAATATCGTTCTGGCTCACCTCAATGCCTTCGCGTTCCACTTCGATAGTGATGCGTCGTCGCGCTCGCGGGTCGAGAGACATGTATCCGTCAGCAGGACCGTTTGTGTGTCGATATTCCGTGCAATTAGTGATTGTGTTGAATCTGAAGGCATATCTCGTTGCAAGATAGTCAATCATTTGATTGATTGCGTTGTTAGTTGTTGTGCTGTTGAATGGTGCGTCTTCAACGGATTTCTTCTTCATTGTGATTTCTTCCATATTGTTGATGTGTTGATTTAATTTAATTAAGTCTTGAGGGTTTTGGTAACTTCGTTTTCAAGCCTTGGAAACTCATGTGTTAAGTTCCTAAACTCTCTGTTTTGAGCCTTGGGAACCCATGTACTGAGCCTTGGTAACTCGTGTTTTGAGCCTTGGTAATAAACTTTTCCGAGGTTATTTATTTCCGCAGCTTTATGCGTGTTACATGAAGTCGATTTCTTCCCGTGTGTAGTTGAAGCAAATGTTTTTGTAGCCGTAGCGTTCGAACAGTTGTTTAATCCAGTTTTGTTGTTCGGGCGACAGTCGTCGGATGCCGTGATGATAGCGGTAGTACATACTATTGCCTCCGAGATAGTTGCGCATCAGAGCACGTAGTATAGGTGCGTCCTTTGTCTTCACCTCGTCGAACATCCTGTCGAACCCCCATGCCGTATTTATTATGCGCATGGGTTTGTAGTGTTGGCATGAGTCGTCTGGTCGCAATGCGTTAGCAAAGATGGCTTTGCCGGCAGTATGCGAGTCGTCGAGAGCAATGGTTGAGATGTAGTGCAAGCATACCTCATGTTGAGGACAGTTGTCGTTGAAGCAATAAGCCCAGTTGTGTGGAATGTCACTGCTATTGATAGCAGTCTTATGAAGTTTGTTGTGTTTTACCATTTTTGAAACTATTTGTTTTTGATTGTCTGCAAAATTACAATATTGCGCATAGGTTGTCAATAGTTCCAGACAAGTTTCTTGGGTTTATAAGTATGTGGTAATAATGAAAGTTAACGGAAGTTTGGGCTCATACAAAAGCGGGCTGAAAGCCCAATGTTCTCCATAGCCCAGGGCAACGCCCTGGGTATAAGGCATTTAAGGACAATGCGCCCTGTAAGGGCAACTCTATTGTTCCATGTAGAGTTGCCCTTACAGGGCGCATGGGTTGTGTTTATCCGTTACCCAGGGCGTTGCCCTGGGCTATGGAGATACTGGGCTTTCAGCCCGCATTGTTTAGGTTTTGACTTACCCTCCTGTGGAGATATTGGGCTTTCAGCCCGCTTTTGTATGAGTTTTGTTTCACACACCCTCCTCCTACTATATGTAAAAATGAGTCTATAAAGATAACTTTGTACAGATCAGGCTGGCAGATAGACACTCCCTTATGGCAGATAGACTATCTCGTATGTCAGATGGACTGGCACATTTCTCGTTTTTTCAAAAATCTGCCAGCCTTTAAATGTTTGTATTACAACGAGTTGCGTCATTTATGTCAGATATGTCACTTTTTTTCACTTAAACAATTCTTCCATGGTTATTACCTTTTGTATTCTTCCTGCATACTCGTTGAACTTTAGGCCATAAGTTGTGATTAGCGTTAGGTGCAGTGCGTTCCTGCATTTCGTTTCCTCCAAGAATGTGCTTAGTTTATTTCGTAAGTTCTTGTCGTAGCTTGCGTTGATAGTGAAGTCGTCATCGCAGAATTTCATTTCGCAAATATTGTTTATGTGGTCAGCCCTTTCGATAATCAAATCTATTTGAGCCCCATCTTTAGTCTTTCTGCTTTTCCATGGACTTGCCTCAGTCTGTACCCCACTGATGCCAAGCGACTGCTTTATTTGTGGCAGGTGGTATATGCAGACCGACTCGAAAGTGAAGCCACGCCATGCCGTTAGCGACGGTGTGAGCAGGTTATCCTGCCAGAAAGTTGGGTTAGTTGTTTTTTTGCCATCGATGAACGATAGGTAGAATTTGCTATAGAAGTCGGTGAGCCGATAATACACCTCCCTTTTAGGATAGCCGTATTTCACATACGAGGTGATGAAATCGCTTACTTCTAAAGTCTTCAATGTGTTTGTCAGTCCTCCACCGTCAGACAATTTAGTTTGTTCATGTATCTCTTTCCTCGTATATCCTTGTTGCTTGCGTGCAAGTAGTTGTACTATTTTTTTGCAATCATCGGCATTTGTGAACAGCGATGAGTACAGACGGTCGAATTCCAACTTGAGTTTGGCATTTGGTTCAAAGAAGAGTCTGTCGATATTTTGTGCCAAACTCTTACCTTTTTGCAGCATTGAGATATAATACGGAATTCCACCTGTTGCCATATAGCATTGCAATTGGTCAAATTTTGACATGATAATGTCGTTAGCCTGATAGTATTTTTCGCATTCACCCAATGTGAATGGTCGCAATTTGATTTCATCAGTAGTACGGTCGAATAGTCCCCCCTTATTGTTGAGTAGTTTGTCGGAAATCCACGACGTAGCCGAGCCGCATACGATAAGCATCAAATTCTCTCTTCCAGCTCCCCATCCATTCCAAAAATGTTCTAAAGCTGTGATAAAGCCCGAACGAGGAGAGTCCATCCATGGTAATTCATCGATGAAAACCACTTGTCGTTTTTTATCATTCTGTTTTTCCAGCAGGTCGATGAGCGCATCGAATGCTTCCAACCAATTAGTTGGAATATGGTTGATTCCACTACCGTACCTAATGAGCGACGTGTAGAAATTGCTCAGTTGTTGTTCCTTCAATTTTGCGCCAGTTAGTTCGTATGGCGATAATCCCGTATGATAGAAGTTAAACTTATTGCCTAATAATTCCCTTACCAGAAAAGTTTTGCCAACTCTTCTTCTACCGTATACAACAGCGAAAACTGGCTTGTTTGAATGATACAAAGCTTCAATCTCCTTGATTTCTTGTTCTCTTCCAATAATTTTCTGTGCCATATCAATTCTTATTTTGCTGTAAAGGTACTTAAATTATCGTTTCGCGCAAAATTATCAATCGTTATTTTGCGCGAAATGGGTTGAAAAGGGTGCTTCGCGCAAAATAACGATATTCCTTTAAGTCAATAATAAGGTGGGGATAAAATAAAAACTGTAGATTGTTTGCTTGTTTGCGAAGAATGTTTTATATTTGCAGTTGTAAAACTTCGACTTGATTACTATTATTATTTATACTGCTTACAATCCACTTATGGACAATTACAATCTGTTATACCTTGTCTATGGTATGTGCCTTATGTTCCATCTGATGATGGGCTGGGTGTTCTGTTTCCGCAAGAATGGTCTCGCCAAGAAGCTCATAGGTGCGCTGATGTTTCTTGTGGTGTTGCAATACTTCAAGGATTTGTTCATGTTGCAGGGCTTCTATGGTGAGGGGGCTTATGCAGAGCGTGTGGCGTCGAGCATCGACGTTGTGACAGTGCCGCTCTATGTGCTCATACTTGTGGAGTTCTGTCGTCCCCATTGGCTTAATATGCGCCGCATCGTGGTGTCCGAACTGCCCTTTATATTGCTTTCGCTCTTGTATGTGCTCACAAGATACGCTCTTTTCTATCATCTTATGATGAGTCTTGCCCTTATATATGGTGTGTTGTGCGCCCTATGGACCATCCGCGAGCTTCCCGTCTACCATCGTCGGCTGAAGGAAGAATATTCCTACGACGAGGATATCAACCTGCATTGGTTGCGTGGTGTCACACTGTTGTTCTTTGTGATACTCTTGCTGTGGATATACAGTAACGCCAAACCATGTCCCGAGAGTGACACTATCTATATGTTGAGTTCGCTTGTGGGATGGTCGGTGACGTGCTATTTCATCAACAAGCAGGAGTTGGTATTGCGTGAGGTGATGGGCAACGAATCATTGCTTGAGTTGCCAGGCGACGAGAATGATAAGATCACGGCAGAAAGCGACGAGCAGGTTTGCGATGAGGTTGTTGAGAATCTACAGAATAGTATTCGCAGTCTGTTTGAGAACGATAAGGTCTATCTTGACCCCAAACTTCGTCTCTCGGAGCTTGCTGTGCGCCTCGGAACCAACCGCACCTACCTAAGTCAGTACTTCAATCAGAGTTGCGAACAGTCGTTTTATGCTTATGTCAACCGCTATCGCGTGAGTCATTCCATGCATCTGCTGCTCACCACCGACTACACCATCGAGACCGTGGCGTTGATGTCGGGTTTCAACTCTATATCAACGTTCCGTCGCGCTTTTCTGTCGCAAAATGGGTGTAGTCCTTTACAATATCGCAACAATGCCCCCGAAAAACCGGGGTAAAATAGGGTAAAAATGCAGATTTTTATTTATTGAACTATTGTTTTTACCGATTGAACCGTAGAATGCAAATAAAATCCATAACTTTGTGATGTAGATATAAGTCAACAGCACAAAACTTTAAAATATACCTCATGTTCCCACTTCAAGGTGGAAGCATATTCTAATTAACAGAGAAGCAGTTTGTAATTGTTTGATAATCAAGAAAAGAGTTTTTTATTTTGAACCTGCCTAGCAGTGATGCTGGGCGGGTTTCCCTTTTTATTTTTCCCCTTAAATTTTTCCCTTTTCACTTTTCCCTTTTAATTTTTCCCTTTTCCCTTTTCACTTATTTTAATCAGTGCTTCTTTCAGATCATCCCCCTTTGTGAGTTTCAATTTTCTGCGTATATGAATCCTCACGGTGCCTATGTTGTTAGGTTTCTTGCCCATTATTTGTGCTATTTCGGCGAGAGTCTTGCCACCCATGATAAGTCGGCACACCTCTAGTTCGGTGGGTGTGAGTTGTGGCAGCAGTTCTGCCATGTCCTGTCGTTTCATGTGTCGTTCGCCAATGCGCAGATTCACCGCCCTTATCAGGTTGGCTTCCGACAGGTCGTCAAGATGCTCAAAGAATCCGCTCACTGACTTCTCCGTCGGTTTGTTTTGGCGGCACAGTTTCACGTATGCGTTCAGTTCCTCCTTGGTCATGTCAAAAGCGTCGAGTATTCCCTGCTCAGTAACCTTATAGTTGGTGTTTTCGCGTTGCATGTTGTGTATGCTGCGTTGTATGAAGTCGCCTATGAGACAGGTGAACACTTCCACGAATGTGAAAATCACCACCACTTGTCTGTTTAGGGCTCCGTCGGTGTAGTAGTAAGCGAATATCAGTGTGGCGAGACTTATCATGGTGTTCGCAATGGGTATCCACCTTACGAAGCCTATTACCAGATGTATGATGATGATAAGCGAGATGATTTGGTTGAGCACGATTGCCCATACAAATCCTTCGGGCTGCACAATAGTATTGTAGACGATGCGGGCTGTCTGAGCCACCTGCAATGTTATGGTGAATATGGATACCGCGGTGATGAGCGATATAATGCGCTTTAGGTATAGTCCGAACACTATGACGCTCACTGTCCACGAAGCCACTGATATAGTTTGCAGTACGGGGTTGTTGATGCCTAATACACCGAGAAGATGAAGCGGCATGCCTGTGATAGCCATAACGACACCTATGATATAGACAATGATACACACTCGCTGCTCCTGGTTTTTGGTGCGACTGTCGATGAAGTGCCTTATACTTAGTTTTAGTTCCTTGCTCATAGTTAGTTGGATTTTTAGTAGTAAATGGTTCGTTTTAAATACAAAGATAGCAATATCTTCTGGTTTTTACCCATTTTTACCCCTGTTTTTTCAACTCGTTGCATCAATTTACGCCTAATGAAATTTGTTTCTTTGAAAACAAAGCCCTAATTTTGCGGAATAATAATTAAAACAACCACAAAAACGATCTATTATGAAGAAAATTTACCAAAAACCAGAACTGACAGTGCTTAGTATGGAACCAGCTACTATTATCGCTACTTCAGGAGGGACAATGTTGAGAAAGGAAGGAAAAATCAACGAACTCGGTTATGATGGCTATGGAATAATCACAGCCGAACAAACACGCTAACACTTAACCCCAAATCGTTTATCAATTTATATATCACACTTCCATCATCCACTCCAACGCATTCATTCTCTTTATGCCGTCGTAGTCGGCTGTCGGGTCGTCGTCGAGCGTCAGTATTATTTTGGGGTACTGGTCCTTGATTTGTTGCAGCGATGTCAGTTCGCGCTTCAGTGTTTTCTCATCCCTAACCGTTGCCGCCACCTGATAATAAGTGATGCCGTCAGGGTCTATAGCCACGAAGTCCACCTCCAGATCATCCACCTTTCCTATATATACCTTCTTCTGACGATGAAGGAGTTCGAGATAGACGATGTTCTCGAGAATGCGTCCTGCGTCGAACGAACGTGAGCCTAAAAGCATGCGACGCAAACCAAGGTCAACGAGATAATACTTGCCCAATGTCTTGAGCAGCTGCTTACCTTTGATGTTATATCGCTTAGCCTCGTACACAAAGAAGGTCTCGCAGAGGGCGGAAAGGTAGCGTTCTACCATCTTCTGGTCTATTTTCCTGCCGTCTGCAGTCATTATGTCGGCTATGCGTTTCGTGGAAAGGATGTTGCCAATATTGTCAGCCGTAAATCGGATGACACTCTCAAGCATCATCACATCGGGCAGGCGTTTGCGACTCATGATGTCTTTCACTACAATGGTGTTATACACCCCATTAAGATAATCGCTAACTTCGGATGGTGTGTCGAGTTCCAAGGAATAAGGAAAGCTACTACGGGTGATATAGTCAGTATATGCCTTAGAGATGTTGTCAGTAGCCTCAGTGGCTACCACGTATTCCTTAAACGAGAGAGGAAGCATGGCTATCTCGACATATCTGCCAGACAGAAGAGTGGCTATCTCGCTGGACAGCATGTAGGCGTTCGAACCAGTAACGTAAATATCTACCGTTGATTTGAGATTTAGGCTGTTTATGATGTCAGGAAAATCCTCCACGTGCTGTATCTCGTCAAAGAACATATAGGTCATCCGGTCCTTGAGGATGAGTGGCTTTATATATGCGTAGAGATTCTTTGGATTGCGAAGTTCATAATAGTCGTAATCCTCAAAATTCAGATACACAATCTGATTGTCTGTTACTCCATGCGCCAAAAGCCAGTCGCGATAAATCTCCATTATAGTAGACTTGCCGCAACGTCGAATGCCGGTTATCACTTTTATAAGATTCTTGTCCTTAAAGGCTATCAGTTTATTGAGATATGCCGTCCGCTCTATTCTTTTCATAACCACTCCTTTTGTTTAATGATGTATTGGTTGACTTCACAAAGATAGATTATTTTTAGGACAATCCAACCTAAAAGTTGTTGGAATTAGAAAGTTTTAGGTTAAATCAACCTAAAACTTCTCTATTTTCATAAGTTTTAGGTTGATTTAACCTAAAACTTTCCCTAATACCAATACATTCACGAAATCGAGAACAATTCCCCGATTCAAACTTCACTGCCCAGTTCTGCCGCTATAAAGCTTTGTTTATTCTAATGATCGATTTTGGCTAAAGTGATACTATACGTTTATTAATTTCCATTCGAAAAATTTGAATATCTCACGGCAAATCGCTACATTTGCATACAACATTATAAAATACACTTATGACACCTCGTTTTATCAACCCCTTCTCCGACTGGGGATTCAAGCACATCTTCGGTCGTGAGATATCAAAGGACCTCCTCTTGAGCTTCCTCAACGACCTCTTTTCGGGAGAGTTCGTGATAAAGAGCCTCATGTTTGGCAACAATGAGCAGATTGGCTTGTCGAATGACTCTCGTGAGGTCGTGTTCGACATCTACTGCATCACCGACGAAGGCAAGGAGATTATCGTTGAGATGCAGAATCGTGGGCAGGAACACTTCATCGACCGCGCCCTCTACTACTCGTCGCGTGTTATTGTGAATCAGGGCGAAAAGGGCAAGTGGAACTACGATCTGCTCCCCGTCTACACCATCTGCTTCATGAACTTCATCGACCCTAACATGCCGGAATGCAAGTTCCGTACAGACCTTACGCTCGCCGACCGCGACACCGGTAAAGTGGTGTCCGAGAAGTTGCGTATAATCTATCTTATGCTTCCTCTCTTCGAGAAGGAGGAGGGAGATTGTGAAAATGATTTTGAACGTTGGATTTTTGTATTAAGAAACATGAACACATTTGAACGTATGCCTTTTATGGCAAAGAATGCGGTATTTAAAAAACTTGCTGAGATTTCCGATATCAGAAGTCTAAGCAAAAAGGAAATGGATAAATATGAATATAGTCTGAGAGTGATGCGCGACAGCTATGCTACATATCAATATGCTGCGAAGAATGGCTGGAAAAAGGGAGTGGCTGAAGGCATGGCTCAAGGCATGGAAAAAGGCATGGCTGAAGGCATGGAAAAAGGCATGGCTGAAGGCATGGCGCAAGGAAAAGCTGAGGGAAAAGTAGAAGGCGAGCGCGAGAAGGCTCTTGCTATAGCTCGCAACCTCAAGACTTTCGGTTTGTCGATTAGTCAAATCGCTGAAGCCACAGGGCTTAATCAGGAAGAAATCAATACGCTTTGATAAGTAACAGTTCAGAACTATCTTTATATATATAAGTAAAAGTTCAGAATTCTCTTTATATATAATAGGAGGAGGGTGTGTCAAAACTCATACAATGCGGGCTGAAAGCCCAATGACCTCCATAGCCCAGGGCAACGCCCTGGGTAAACGGATACAAAACCGAACAACGCGCCCTGTAAGGGCAACTATAAAAACAAAGGAATATTAAAGTTGCCCTTACAGGGCGCATTGCCCGTAAATGTCTTATACCCAGGGCGTTCTTGCTTAGGCAAGCGGCAGAGCCGAGCGGCCCTGGGCTATTGAGATATTGGGCTTTCAGCCCGCTTTGTATGAGTTCTGACAAACCCTCCTCCTACAATTGCCTTGCTGGTTTAAGCCTTGCAAACAACGATTTTCAAGAAAAAGCATATCTTCTTGTCAACTCGTTTACTTGTCAACTCGTCTACTTATCTACTTATCTACTCGTATCTTGTCAACTCGTCTACTTGTCAACTCGTCTACTTAGTTATACCTTCTTTCCCCAATTTTTATATGGATTCTTGAGCAGCTGTGAGTTGTAGTATCGTCTGTCGCCCGTGACTTCATCACCGATGAAGTCAGGTTTTTCGTACACCTCGTCCTCTGTCTCCAGTTCCACTTCAGCCACCACCAGTCCCTCGTTGTCGCCGAAGAATTCGTCCACCTCGAAAACATGTTTGTTATCGGGGCTTTTTACGAGCCAGCGTCGTTTGTCGATGACCCCGCCACGGCACAGTTCGAACAGATGGTGTGCCTCGTCGTTGCTTATTTCCTTCTCAAACTCATAGCGCGACAGTCCTGTGCGGTCGCTGTGGCTCTTGATAGTGAGCCACGAGCGGTCGTCGCGTGTGCGCACCCTCACTGTAGCCGACTCGCACGGCATGTAGCCCTGCTTGATATGACTTGAAGAAAAGGCGGCTTCCTTCCAGGAGCCGCCTTTACGTATTAAGAACTTGCGTTCGATTTCTAATCCACTCATGTGATAATCAGTTTTTTAGGTCTAAGCCTGGGTTGTGGTCCATACAGCGAATCCCACAGCGAGGACGATGAATCCCCAGAGAATCCACTCTACAATTTTCTTACCCTTTTTCTCTTGTTCCTTTGCGTATTTTTCACGCTTAATCTTACTGTTCTGGCTCATAGTTATTGATTTTTTAAGTTAGTTATTGAAGTTTCGCATGCCTTTGGCATGCTGATAGTTGACAAGTTGACAAGTTAACGAGTTAACGAGTTAACGAGCTGTTTGCTTTTACAACTCAAACTCTTTATAACAACTTTGATAAGTATGGGTAGCAACTTGTCTACTTGTCCGCTCGTTTACTGTCAGCAAGTTGAAAACTTGCGAAACTTCAGTTAGTTACTCTTCGTTTACTGGGAACTCCATGAGATAAGCCTTGATGAATCCGTCGATTTTGCCGTCCATCACTCCGTCCACGTCGGCGGTTTGGAATCCAGTGCGGTGGTCCTTCACTCGTCGGTCGTCGAACACATAGCTTCTTATCTGGCTACCCCATTCAATTTTCTTCTTGCCAGCCTCAATCTTCGCCTGAGCCTCAAGTCGTTTCTTCATGGCCCGGTCGTAGAGTTGCGACTTGAGAAGACGCATGGCATTGTTGCGGTTTTCGAGCTGTTTGCGGCTCTCGGTGTTCTCGATGAGAATCTCCTCCTCCTCTCCAGTGTCGGGGTCGGTGTATTGGTAGCGTAGTCGCACGCCAGTCTCCACCTTGTTCACGTTCTGTCCTCCGGCACCACCCGAGCGGAAGAGGTCCCAGCTCACCTTCGACGGGTCGACATACACCTCGATGGTGTCGTCGACAAGCGGCGACACGAACACCGATGCAAACGATGTCATGCGTTTGCCCTGCGCGTTGAACGGCGATACGCGCACCAGTCGGTGTACACCGTTCTCGCTCTTCAGGTATCCATAGGCATATTCACCACCCTCAATCTCCATGGTGACGCTCTTGATACCAGCCTCGTCGCCCTCCTGAAGGTTGCTAATAGTCACCTTATGTCCGTGTGCCTCAGCCCATCGCATATACATGCGCATGAGCATTTGTGCCCAGTCCTGGCTCTCGGTGCCACCAGCTCCCGAGTTGATCTTCAGCACACAGTCCATGGGGTCCTCCTTCTGTCGGAGCATATTCTTGAGTTCCAGGTCCTCGATGGCGTTGATGGCAGCAGTATAGTCGGCGTCCACCTCTTCCTCGCTTACGAGTTCCTCCTTATGATAGTCGAAGGCGAGTTGCAGTTCGTCGGCGAGCCGGCGCACCTGCTCATAGCCTTTAATCCACTTCTCAATGCCTTTCACTTTCTTCATCTGCTCCTCGGCGCGTTTGGGGTCTTCCCAGAAGTCGGGCGCCTGAGTTCGGAGCTGTTCCTCTTCAAATTCTACTTTCTTCTGGTCGATATTCAAGTAGCGGTTGAGCGCATCGGCGCGCTCGAGCACATCCTTTAGTTGGTCGGCTGTTATCATTTATGAGTTTTGAATTTTGAGTTTTGAGTTTTGAATTGTCGCCGTTGGCGATGTTGAATTTTGAGTTTTGAATTGTTGCCAGAGGCAATTTTGAGTTTTGAATTTTGAGTTTTGAATTGTTGCCTTGCGGCAATTTTGAATTTTGAGTTTTGAATTTTGAATTGTTGCCTTGCGGCAATTTTGAATTTTGAGTTTTGAGTTTTGAATTGTTGCCAGAGGCAATTTTGAGTTTTGAATTTTGAGTTGTTGTCTGCCAATTCCAAATTGAATAATTCAAAATCGGCGTAGCCGACAATTCAAAACTCAAAATTCAAAATTCAAAACTCAAAATTCGTACATTTTGTCAATCACTTCCTTGAAGTTCTTGTTAATAATTGGTCGGCGAATCTTGAGCGTGTTGGTCAACTCGCCCGACTCCAGTGAGAAGTGGTGGGCGATGAGTGTGAATCTCTTGATTTGCTCATAGGGTGCCAGCTGTTGCTGCAAAGTCTGTATGCGGTCCATCATCATCTTGTTCACCTTCGGGTTGGTGCATAAGTCCTCGCGTGTTTCAAACTCGATGTTGTTGTCCTTAGCCCATTCCTCCACGAGTCGGAACTCAGGCACGATGAGAGCCGATACGAACTTGCGCTCGTTGGCAATCACCACCACCTGATCGATGAACTTGTCGACCAAGAGCAGCGACTCCACCATTTGTGGTGCGATATACTTGCCGTTGCTGGTCTTGAAGAGGTCCTTGATGCGGTCGGTCAGGAACAGTTCTCCGTCCTTGATATATCCAGCGTCGCCAGTGCGGAAGTAGCCGTCGGCTGTGAACGCCTCCTTATTGGCAGCCTCGCGCTTGTAGTAGCCTCGTGTGATGGTGGGGCCCTTGAGCAGAATCTCGTCGTTGTCGCCAATCTTCACCTCCAGTCCGTTGATAGGTCGTCCCACGGAACCGATGGTGAACGGCATGTTTTCTCGGTCGCAGGTTACGGTGGCGAGACTCTCAGTGAGTCCATATCCTACCACCATGTTGATGCCCACCGAGTGGACAAAGCGTTCCACCTCGGGCGACACCGCTGCACCAGCAGTTGGGAATATGTTGGCATCCTCCAGTCCAATCTGCTTGCGCACAAGTCGCAGTATAGCCTTGTCGATAAGTTTATATTCCATGGCGAGCAGTGGCGACGGTCGTTTGCATTGGCTCTTGCACTCCACGTTGTAGCGGCGTCCCACGTTGAGTGCGTGGCGGAAGAGGCTCTGCTTGGTAGAACTTGAGCGGTCGATCTTGTCCTTCACAGCCTGGTATACCTTCTCCCAGAATCGCGGCACCGACGACATACAAGTAGGATGAGTCTCGCGCATCGACTGCTGAATCTTGTGAGGGTCGGTATTTATAATAATGTGTGCACCCTCGGAGAATGAGAGGTATGACCATCCGCGCTCAAAGATATGCGTTATGGGCAGGAACTGTATGATGCGGTCGTTCTCGGTGATGGGCACCACCTCGTCGTTTGCCTTCAAAGCAGCGTTGTATTGTCCATAGGACAGCATCACACCCTTCGACTCGCCCGTTGTTCCCGACGTGTAGAGAATGTTGCACAGGTCGTCGTCGTTAGCCTCCTTGTAGAGTTGCTCCACCTCGCACTGTCGCGGAAGTCCCTCGCCCAGTTTCAGGAAGTCGTCGAAGTAGATGGCTGCAGGGTCGTGTGAAGATATGCGCACAGAGCGGTCGAAGATGATGATGCGCTCCAGCGAGTGGCACATGCCGAACACGCGGTGCGCCTTGTCGTACTGCTCCTGCTCGCCCACGAAAAGGAACTTAATCTGGGCGTCGTTAATCATATATTGTATCTGCTGCTCCGACGCCGTGGCGTAGAAAGGGGTAGAGATGACGCGCACGCCGTAGGCACCGAAGTCGGTGATGAGATATTGTATGGTGTTCTGTGAGAACACGCCGATGGTTTCCTGCGGTTTTGCCCCCAGGTTGAGCAATGCGTTGCTTGCCTGCTTCACCAGGAGAGCGAAGCGGTTGTAGCTCATGGTTTTCCACGTAGAACCGCCGAAGTCCTTGTATGTGAAGGCTTCGCGCTCTCCATACTTCTCAGCCTGTTTTAGGGCGAGAACCGAAAGATGACATCTTGTTTGCATAATCGTATGTTTTTATTAGGCAGGTAAAAAAACACCTATCTATATTATGAATATGCAAAAATACGCCAAAAAACACGAAAAACAAAACAATTTGGCTGTTATTTTAGGTTGACTTGGATTTTCAATTTCGTGCATCAATCTAAATTCCACTTAACCCCCCATCCGATTTTTCCCTTTTCCCGTTTCATTTTTTCAATTAAAGAACTATTGGATTTTTCCCTTTTCCCTTTTCACTTTTCTCTTAAATTCTCCTTTATTTATCCAAATATTTAAGAAACTGGCTCTCTGTTGATGTCATATTGTAATTAGTAGACTTGGATTTAAGATTTATTTAGCCTTAAAGTTGCGATTTTTGCCGATTTTAACCCTTAAAAGTGGCATTTTGGCACGGGTTGGATTGTTTGCGCACACGACAAATTGTACATTAAGTACACCTAAAACTTATAAACATTAACAAAAAATGCAGAGAAAAGTATGATTTAGAATAAATTTGGCATAAACCTATAGTTTTTGCCTTAAAATATTTGGACGTTAACCAAATAATACGTATTTTTGCAAATGAAATTTAAAATCTGATACGCAATTGTATTTGAGATAACAACTACATTACAAACTTGCATCCTTGATGCGTCCCGCTTTCACTTCTTAATTGTAGTGTTGGTGTAGTAGTAATGAAAATAACATTAATAATTATATTACAAACAAAAAGAGAGAGATTTTATGGAAAAAAGACTCATGACGTTTATCGCCTGCCTTTTCCTCAGCATAGGAATGGCATTGGCACAAACTCAAGTTTCCGGACAGGTCACCTCTGCTGAAGACGGCGAGCCGATTATCGGCGCAACCGTAAAGGTAGTCGGATCGAAAAATTCCGGTACAGTTACCGACATCGATGGACATTTCTCGCTCGTAGTCAAAGAACGCGGCGCGGAAATCGAATTTACATCGATTGGTATGGTCGCAAAGCGTATGAAGGCAGCCCCAAATATGGTTGTCGTGTTGGAATCGGACAGTAAAGTCCTTGATCAGGTCATCATTACTGGTTACGGTTCTGCTAAGAAGCTTGGCTCTGTTGTTGGTGCCGTAGCATCAGTAGGCGAGAAGAAGCTCGAGAGTATTGTAACTCCTAACTTCACCGACGCTCTTGCTGGTCAGGTGTCTGGTCTTTCGGTATTGACTTCTGCCGGCGACCCTTCAGCATCTGCAACCATCCGTCTGCGTGGTGTCAACTCTATCTACTCTTCTAACCAGCCGCTCTTTATCCTCGACGGTTCTCCAATCTCAGCGTCGTTCTTCGCAACGCTCAACCCGTCGGACATCGCCAACATCACCGTGCTTAAGGATGCTGCCTCTACAGCTATCTACGGTTCGCGTGCTGCCAATGGTGTTATCGTTATCACCTCTAAGCAGGGTAAGTATAGCGAGCAGGTGCAGCTGACTGTTAAGGCACAGTATGGTGTGTCAAGTGCTACAAGCGACGGTGTCACAATGATGAACTCTGAACAGTACATCAAGTTCCGTGACATGATGAATCAGCCTGTGAGCGATGAGATTCGCAACTTCGTAAACAAGTATCACATCAGCACCGACTGGCGCAGCGAGATGCTCGACGACTCGGCTCCTACATCCGACATCAACGCCACAATGCAGGGCGGTGGTCAGACTGTGAACTACTATCTTTCGTTCAACCACCATGCACAGGAGGGTCTTATTCAGAACTCTGGTATGCATCGTAACACTCTTTCAGCTCGCATCAATGCGCGTCTGAACCGTTTCTTCAAGGTGGGCTTCAACTCTAACTTCGGTGTTCAGAAGAACAGCGTGAACGCTGAGTGGAATGACAAATCGAATATTTATGCCAGCAACCCGCTCGTGTTCGCACGTATGGCTATGCCTTATGATACTCCTTATTATTACACCATCGACGAGAATGGTAATATGGTGAAGGGCGACCGTGCTGCTGTTCTTTATTACACATCATCTGGTCAGATTTCAATGCCTTGGTTTATCGACTCTCATCGTCAGCAGGATCGTAACAATGTGACATTGAACCTCGGTTTGAACCAGCAGTTCACTCCGATTGAGGGTCTCACATTCATGGCTTCACAATCAATGACTGGCTACGACTTCACTGGCACAGCATCGAGCTTGCCATACGAGTCGTTCGTAACTCCTATGGGTCAGGAAGTAGCAGGCCGTGACGGTTCTCGTTCGGCTTCTTTCTCACGCTACTATCAGTACACACTCACCCACACAGGCGAGTGGCGCAAGAACTTCGGTAAGCACTACATCAACCTCCTTGTTGGTGAGGAGACTCGTCTTGAGCGCTCTAAGGCGTTTGGAGTAATTTCTTCAGGTCATACCGATGCACGTCTTATGAGCATCATGTCTGGTAAGACTATCGATATCGCAGGTCAGTCGGACAGCCAGGCTGAGGAGGTCAACAACTCTATCTTCGGCAACGCTGAGTATAACTTCATGGAGAAGTACTACGTTTACGCTTCGCTCCGTCGCGACGGCAGCTCTAAGTTTGCTCCCGACCACCGTTGGGGTACATTCTGGTCGGCAGGTGCCAAGTGGAATGCCAAGTTAGAGAGCTTCCTTAAGAACGTGAAGTGGCTCGACGACCTCACAGTAAGCTTCAACTACGGTACTACTGGTAACGACTCGGGTGCTGGTTCTTACGACTACCTCGGTCTCTATGGCAACGGCACACAGTATAACGGTGAGAACTCTATCGGTATTTCTTCTCCGAGCAACAACACCCTCACATGGGAGCAGGTAGGCAAGATGAACCTCGGCTTGACCGTAGGTCTCTTCAAGCGCTTGACACTTGATGCCAACTTCTATCGCAACAAGACCACCGATATGATCATGAGCATTCCTTACTCAATGACCACTGGTTTCAGCGCAGGTGTGGGCAACATCGGTTCTATGACAAATACTGGTTTTGAGGTGACAGCCAATGTCGACCTTATCAAGAACCGCGACATCAACTGGACATTCAGTGCCAACGTAGGCTACAACAAGAACGAGATTACCGAGCTCTTCCAGGGCCGCGACGAGTATGTGCTCGGCCAAACTGGTCAGAAGCTTCAGGTAGGTCACGCATTCGGCGAACTCTTCTATGTTCGTGGTGCAGGTGTTGACCCAATGACTGGTGCTCCTCTCTATCTCGACAAGGATGGTAACGTCACTAAGGTATTCAATGAGGAAAGAGACGCCGTATTCCTTGGCAAGAACCGTTATGCTCCTTGGCTTGGTGGTTTCGGCACCAACTTCACATGGAAGGGCTTCAGCGTTATCGCCGACTTCGCATGGCAGGCTGGCAAGTATATGCTCGTGAACGACGATATGTTCGTTGCAAACCCAGCTAACGCTACCCAGTTCAACCAGCGTGTTGAGATGCTCAATATGTGGACAGAGCCGGGCCAGATTACCAACATCCCGTCTTACAAGTACAAGGTGGAGTTCGACGACCGCATGGTTCAGAACGCTTCGTTCCTTCGTATGAAGACTCTCACATTGCAGTACGACCTTCCCAAGAAGTGGATGGCAGCTACTCGCTACATAAAGGGTGTTAAGGTATTCGGTATCGCACGCAACCTCTTCACCATCACTTCGTTCGAGGGATACGACCCAGAGCCGGACATTAACCTTGTTCAGTTCAACTATCCTAACACACGCCAGTTTGTGCTGGGTGCAGAGATCACATTCTAAAACAACATAAACAAGGAAAAATTTATGAAGAAAATATATTTATCGTTGATGTTGCTTGGAGCCGTAGCATTCACTTCTTGCGACATGAACACAACCCCATGGGGCGCGCTCGACGAGAATACAGCAATTCAGTCGACCAAGGACCTCCGCAAATTCCGCAACCAGCTTTACGCCAACTTACGTTCGGTGACTTCTGGTTCATGGCTCCTCACTACCGACATTCAGATGGACGAGTTCAACGGCGTTTTGGATAACGGTAACCAGATGGGCGAGATTTCAAAAGGTATATTCAATACTTCATCTGGCGAATTTTCAAGTTTCTGGGGATCATGCTACGGTGTGATTGCCAACTGCAACGCCATGATTGCTCAGGCAGACAAGTTGCTTGCTGCTGGTGAGGTTAGCGAGACAACAAAGGTTGAGATTGAACGCTATAAGGGCGAGGCTCTCTTCCTTCGTGGTTATATGTACTTCTGGCTTGCCGATCACTTCTGCCTGTCTTACACCCAGACCGACCCATCGAAGGCTGCCTCTGGTATGCCACTCGTAACTGAGTACAATCCTACTGGTGATGTGACTAAGTATCCAGGCCGTGCCACACTTGCCGAGACCTTCAAGCTTATCGATGACGACCTCAATGCCTCTTACTCTTTCATCAAGGCTTACGAGGCATCGGGTCTGACCGTAGAGACAGAGGAGCGTGCTGGTTCTATCGCCTTCATCACTCCCGAGGCAGTGCAGGCTCTTCAGGCTCGCATCGCTCTCGTTAAGGGCGACTGGCAGACAGCACGCGACAAGGCTGTCAGCGTAATCGACTGTGGCAAGTTCAAGCTCGCCACAAAGAAAAAGTATGCCAAGATGTGGTCGGAGGACAACAGCACAGAGACTATCCTCCAGCCCATCCAGACTCCTACCGAGCTTGGTGGCACATACGGCGACATCTTCCAGGACAAGACAGCTCAGCACGCATGGTATATTCCTAACTATGGTGCCTTGATGATGTATCCTGAGGGTGATATCCGCTTCGAAGTATTCTTCACAGAATCAAGCAAGTTCACAGTGGATGGCGCTTCTTGTCCAGCCTACTTGTTCAACAAGTATCCGGGCAACCCCGCTCTGCGTACAGCATCTGACAACAACTTCGCACATATGTCAAAGGTGTTCCGTCTCTCGGAGATGTACCTCATCGCTGCTGAGGCAGACGGTCGTCTTGGCAAGGTTGAAGAGGGTAGCAAGTATCTTAATGACTTCTGCTCACAGCGTATCGACGGCTATCGCACACAGACCTACAATGCCACAAACCTTGTGCAGACAGCTCTCGACGAGCGTCAGCGTGAGTTCATTGGCGAGGGTATGCGTTGGAGCGACATCCGCCGCTTGGGCAAGGGCTTCCAGCGTGTTTCTGAATTCCCGTCAGAATCAGGTCTCGACTATCTGAACGACGTAATGGTGGTACTTGGCAAGAACATCAAGTATGATGCCAGCGACCGTCGTCTGACATGGCCTATTCCTAAGGCAGAACTTGATGCCAACCCGCAGATTGCAGGTCAGCAGAACCCAGGTTATTAATATTGTTGTATAAACATTAAAGAACTATCTTTCGTATGAAATATATTAAATTATTTATACTGTTGGCAGTAGTAGCCTTCATGGGTTCTTGCTCGGACGACGAGTCTTGGAATAGCCAGAGTGGCGTGACTGTTAGCATGGAGAACACCGCTATGCAGTTCAAGGAGAATCTTGGTATCGTTAACATACCTGTCAAGGTAGAGGGCGAAACCAATGGTACTGTCCGTGTAAAAGTGGATGTTAAGGAGACTGGTGCAAATCCCGCAAAGGAGAATGAGCACTATTATATCACAAGCAAGACTATCAATATCAATGATGGTAGTGGTTATGTTGAGCTTGAGTGTGTAGACGACGAGGTTATCAACGACGACCGTACTTTCGAGATTACTATCGTTAGTGCTCAGGGTGCAACAGTTGGTGCCAACGCTACTACAGCAGTAACTCTTCGCGACAACGACAAGGAGGTCTATGAGAGACTCCAGGGTAAATGGACAATGACTGGTGTTGACTTGGATGGCAATGCAATCAGCTGGGATGTTAAGATTGTAGGTGCAAGTGATGAGACCGAAAAGGATTACAACCACACTCTCTACGTCACTGGTATGGGAGGCATCGCTTCTTCATCGGCAATTCTTTCGTTCACCTTCGATCCTGAAACCAATGATGGTCATGTTTCATTCGACCACCTGGGCGAGTACAACTTCTGCGAGGGATTGAACTTCGGTATGACTAATCCGATGAACCTCCTCCTCTTGCAGTTCGACGGAAAGAGCCTCTTCGCTACTCCGCTCGACGGTACTTGGTCAGCCGACCTCAAGACTATTACCTTCGATGAGGAAGGAACACTTACAGCATTCCTTGTTGACAGTGTAACAGGCGAGCAGCCAGGCTACATCTACATGGGTAATGGTGTTTCAGGTGGTATCACTAAGATAAAGATGGTTAAAAAGTAAATGTCAATTTACGATTTAACTAAATATTAAGATAAAGGAGAGCAAGACATCCCCAGCAATGAGGGTGTCTCTCTCCTTTTTGTGCGTTTAACTATCAATCAATCAACTAAATAAAGGAATATATAGTACTTATGAAAACAAAAATCTTTGCTCTTGCGCTTGCTCTTGCAGCAGCAACTACTGCCAATGCTATCCCGGCGAAGCGCGGTATTTGGCGCACCATGAAGCTCGCCAACGGCACGGAGGTGAAAGTGGAACTCCGTGGCGACGAATTTCTCCACTATTGGCAGGATGCCAATGGCAACCGCTATACTGTAAATACAGATAATCACCTTCAGCTTGCCGACATGACCAAGTTGCGTCAGCGTAGTGTGGAAATGCGCGAGGCAGCGCAGAATGTGTCCGACGGTGCACGTCGTGTCAAGGCTGCAAGTAAAAATAATAAGATGTCGTACAAGGGCAACAAGCGTTGCCTTATCCTCCTTGTGGAGTTTTCCGACAAGGCTTTCTCCATGGACGACCCGCTTGCTTTCTATAAGCGCGTAGCCAACGAGAAGGGTTTCAAGGAAGGCAAGTTTAAGGGCAGTGTGTCTGACTATTTCAGCGCACAGAGCAACGGCCAGTTCAATATCGACTTCGACGTTGTTGGACCATATAAGCTCGGCAACGTGGCTTCTTATGGAGCCAACGTAAACGATGCCGACGGTAACCGTCTCTACGACAAGAACCCTCAGGGCATGATTAATGCAGCATGTCAGGCAGCCGTGAGCGACGGCGTCGACTTCTCGCCCTACGACTGGGACGGCGATGGCAATGTAGAAATGGTATACGTGATTTATGCCGGTGAAGGCGAGGCAACAGGCGGTGGCGACGACACAATATGGCCCCACAAGTCGCAACTATTCCCGTCGGCAAAGTGTGGCGACAAGCGCGTCAGTGTGTATGCCTGCTCGAATGAGCTCAGCTCGAAGACAGCCATTGCTGGTATCGGCACCATCTGCCATGAGTTCTCTCATTGTCTTGGCTATCCTGATGCCTACGACACCCAGTACAACGGATTCTATGGCATGGGCTCATGGGACCTCATGTGTCAGGGTAGTTACAACGGCAACCAGTTTGTGCCGGCAGGCTACACCGCCTACGAGAAGTGGGTGGCAGGCTGGATTGAGCCAGTGGTGCTCCACGACCATGCAAACTATTCCGACATAAAGCCAGTAGCCGACGGCGGCGACGCTTACATATTCTACAACCCCGGCGACAAGGACGAGTATTACATCATCGAGAATCGCCAGAAGAAGGGTTGGGACGCACAATTGGCTGGTTCGGGCATCTTGGTGAACCACATCACCTACGACCGCAATGCATGGGACAACAACATTCCCAACACCAACACTCCGCCCTACAACACATTCGAGCGTATAACAATCATCCCTGCCGACGGCACTAAGTCGACTAACGACGAGTCGGGCGACCCATGGGGCAACTCTTCGTTCGCATCGTCGCTGACTGACGCCACAAAGCCAGCTACAGCCACTCACTCCGAGAACCTCGACGGCACTAAGTTCATGCACATCGGCTTGTCGAAAATGACTGTTACCGACGGTTTGGCTTCATTCTCGTTCACCAACTACAATATTGGTTCGTCGCAGGAGGGTTACATCATCCACGAGACCTTCGACAAGAACCAAGGCACTGGCGGCAACGACGGTCGTTTCGCTCCGAAAGCTTTGGAGAAGAACTTTGCTACAGCCGACTTTATGTCGGATGTTAAGGGTTGGGATGGCTCATACTTGAGAGGTGCGTTCCAGTGTGCTCGTATTGGTAAGTCTTCGGAACAGGAGGCAATGGTAACGAGTCCGGAGATGACACTCACTGGCGAGTCGACACTAACCTTTAAGGCTGCCCCCTACAGCACCGACGGCACTGCTCTCACAGTGACAGCAGTGGGTGCTACACTGGGCACCACAAGCTTCACCATGACTCCCGAGAAGTGGACAGAGTTCTCAACAACTATCAAGGCAGAAGGCAAGTTCCGTCTTGTGTTCCAGGGCGACCGCCGCTGGTTCCTCGACGAGGTGTGCATTGCTGATCCTGGCACATCGGGCATCAGCGGTGTGACAACCGACAATGCTGGTGTTCAGAATGCCGCCAAGCGCATATATTCTCTCGACGGACGCTATATGGGCAACGACCTTAACAAGCTCGGCAAGGGACTTTATATCGTGAACGGCAAGAAGATTGTGAAGTAAACAGCATAAAGGAGTAATCCTACTTAAGTATGTGGCCATATTTATCTTTATATATGAGTGGCAATCTGTAGGAGGGTATGGCATCCCTGCCATACCCACTCTGCCATGATTGTACTGTCTATTTAGTGGGTATGGCAAGAGTCAAACAAAAGCGGGCTGAAAGCCCAATATCTCCACAGCCCAGGGCCGCTCGGCTCTGCCGCTTGCCTAAGCAAGAACGCCCTGGGTAACGGATAAGCACAATCCCATGCGCCCTGTAAGGGCAACTCTATTGTGCCACATAGAGTTGCCCTTACAGGGCGCGTTGTTAATTGAATGCTATATTCCCAGGGCGTTGCCCTGGGCTGTGGAGATATTGGGCTTTCAGCCCGCATTGTATGAGTTTTTACACACCCTACACTATATAGGTTGGACAATCATAGCAGAGTGAGTATGGCAGGGAGATGCAGTGGCATATGTCCATTAACTTCACGAGCGAAGCGAGTTATCTTCCAATATCTTCCAATAACTCCTTTCGCTTGCGAAACTTAAGCTTTTTTATTTTATACATTCTCGGTTTAGGAAGTCCTGAAACTCTGCCTTGTATCCGTTGAACACGTTGATGTCAACGGCAGGCCGTATGCCGCTCACCCTTCCGTCGGGACACAATTGCCAGTAAACCAGATGCACGTCGGGTTTGTATTCGCCGTAGCGTGCTATCCATATGTTGTAGTCGCGTTTTAGGTCGGGAGCCGACGGCAAGTATCGGTTCACGAATCCCTGCGAAATGTAGAGCACGGGGCGTGTTCCAGTGTGCTCTCCCACCATGCGTAGCCATGTGCGCACCGCCTTGAAGAGTGGTCCCGGACCTCCCATCTTGCGTATCTGATCGTGGCTTGGTTCCACGTCGAGCACAGGTGGCAGGTCGCCCTTGTGAAACGACGAATACTTAATGAAATATCGTGCCTGAGCCGAAGCAGGAGTTCGAGTGGAGAAGAAGTGGTATGCCCCCACGCGTATACCTCTGGCTCGTGCCGCTGTGCAGTCGGCACGATAGTATTTGTTGCGTATGGTAGTACCCTCGGTCGACTTAATGTAGCAGAACGAAATGGGGTAGTCCACCTTTCCGGTGACATGCTTGTGCGAGATAGTTCCGAGATGAGAGATGCGCACTCGGCTCCAGTCGATAGGGTAGTGGCGTCGTCCCACATCATGCTGAAATCGCGAAATGTCGATGCCGTAGATGCGGTCGGATGTGTATTCGAGTCGTTCGCCGAGAAAGCGGTCCTGCTTCCATTCTCCCACCCTCATGTGTTTCTTTGCTGTCAGAGCGAATCCGAATCCCGAGCGTTTGCCGTCAATCCACTGTCCTATATACACGTTGCGCATAGGGTCGGTGAATGTGCCGTGTCCAGCCGCAATAGCGTCGCGGTTCATCTCGCCAGCATAAGTTCCGGTAGAGTCGGTCCACGAGCCGCTTACAAGAGTGTCGGCTCGCCATGTGCCCACGATGCGATGGTGGAGCGAGTCGTGGCTCACTCCCTTTCCCTCGCGTTTTCCCTTGTGCCATTGTCCGGCATACACCACACTGTCGCCAATCGACAGTTGTCCGTAGCCCTCATATTTTCCGTTGAGTATGCCGCCGCGGTAGGTTGTGTCGTTGCGGTGTAGAATCGTCTGATTGTCGCATGGTATGTCGCGGCAACTTGCGGTGGCGAGTAGGGCAGTGGCGAAAAGAACTGTCCGCGTTGCTCGGAGTGTTATTTTGGAAAGACAGATATTGAACATAATAAAGTGATCTATTCAGAATTTAAGTTTCGCAAGTGAAAGAAGTTATTGGAAGTTATTGGAAGTTATTGGAATTTATTGGAAGATAACTCGCTTCGCTCGTGAAGTTCTTGCTAAGGCAAGCGGCAAAGCCGAGCTAATGGACAAATGTCCTATTGTTTAAGCAATTAATGTCGCTAACAATCGTTTTGCCCTTTACGATGCCAATGAATCGACCTTTGGCGGTGAACACTGGTGTGCCGTCGGATGCGAGCAGAGTGGGCAGGTCGTGGCAGTTGCCCTTAGTCTTGTGTCCAGGTATGATGGCAGGCGAGATAGTGTCGCATTCCAGTCCGTTCTCGCCCAGTCCAGGGAATCCCACAGCCCTAATGTTGCGCTCGGCGTTGTGGCTCCATGGCGATGTAGATAGCGGTCGTGCTCCGTCGGGAGTCTTCTCGTCCTTAGTCTTCAGCAACATAATGCCGCGTTTGGTGTTGCGTTCGGCAACAAACAGGTCTGCCTTTGCCCGTTTGCCTTCGGAGTCGCGGAAGTAGGCAGTGTAGGCTGCCATAGTTCTGAAGCCGAACTTGTGGTTCTTGGCGTTGGCAAGACTGTCGATGAATTTGGCGGCACGTTCCACATCATTATATGTGGCAGTAAGACGGGTTGTGAGGGCAGCAATCCTCTGGTAGCCGTTGTCCTGCACACCATGCACACGCAGATAGTAGTCGAGTTCTGCCTTCTGTGCCTTCAGCGTCTTCAACTGCATTGCAATCGACTGTTTGCAGAGCCTGACAATAGTAGAATCGTCGTTCTGCTTAGGAGCCGAAGGCGTGGGGCATGCCACAGTTACAATTCGTCCGAAGCACGACGGCAACATCTGCCAGCGGTTAACCCAGCATCCTGCCACACGACGGTGGTGCAGTGCCGAGTCGCGGTTGGCAGTAACTCCGAGCAGTGCCGAGTCGCCAGCCACAGCGTTGAAATATAGTTTGGGTTTGCCGTCGACCAGAACCTCCTGCCATGTGGTCTGTTCCACCATCACCACACTGCCCCGCATGGTAGCCATCGACGAGGGCAAGAGTTGCCATGTCACCACAGCGGCACTCAATACAACCAATATGCCGATGATGACCAGAAATAATTTCTTCTTAGAGTATTTCATACTTAGTGAGCCTTTGATTTTTCGTGCGAAATTACAAAATATATCAATACGCCGTCGCTTTTTCTTTCTAAATTTTTGTTTATTCCGATGTTAATAGTAACTTTGCAATATAGCAAAAATACGTAACAATAAAGTATGAATCCATCGGAATTCCTGAGAAAATTCAAGAGCCGTTATCTCTGGGGCAATATCTGCGCCATGGCGATAGTAGTGGTGGCTGCATGTGCGGGCGTGAAAATAGGCCTCGACGTGTATACCCACCACGGAGAATCCATTCCCATCCCCGATGTGCGCCACAAGCTGTTTGCCGATGCCGAATACCTGCTTGAGGACGCTGGACTTGAGGTGGTGGTGAGCGACACGGGATATGTGCCAGGACTGCGCCCCGACTGCATCCTTGAACAGTCGCCCGAGCCGGGCGAGCGCGTAAAGACAGGACATATTGTATATGTAATAGTGAACGCGTCGCACACACCAACACTCACTGTGCCCGACATCATCGACAACTCGTCGATGCGCGAGGCTATGGCTAAGCTCACGGCAATGGGCTTTAAACTGACACAGCCGCAGTTTATAGATGGCGAGAAAGACTGGGTGTATGGCATTCTTGTGAAAGGACGACATGTGGTGGCTGGCGACAAGGTGTCGGTCAACGACTACCTGACAGTACAGGTGGGCAACGGACAACGCGACTCTACCGAGGACATCGACTATATCGACGCACCAGAACCATCGCCGTCAGGAGAGGATGAGTTTGAAGTGGAAAGCGGAGACATCGACGAGTTCCATGAAGTGCATGGACCGGAGGAGTAGAATGTTGAGTGTTGAATGTTGAGTGTTGAATGGTTGCGGCAAGCCGCAATGTTGAATGTTGAATGGTCTCATCATACATTCTCATCATATCTCCTTCATCATATCTCCTTCATCATATCTCCTTCATCTTACCCCTTCATCTTACCCCTTTATCTTACCCCTTTATCTTACCCCTTCAAATAAACAATGAATTATGATAGACGAAATACAAGACATGGAAGGACTCGATGCGATGTCCTTCGACACCGACCCCGCTGCCGACGACGAGACAGGACAACTCTATGAGCATTTCCGATTCGTTGCCGACCCAGGCATGTCGCCACTACGTGTCGACAAGTTTATGTGCGAGAAATTGCCACACTCGTCGCGCAACCGCATACAGACAGCTGCCGACGCGGGATTCGTGCACGTGAACGAACGCCCGGTGAAGAGCAACTACAAAGTGCGACCGGGCGACGTGGTGACACTGATGCTCGACCGACCACGACACGACACAAGCATCGTTGCCGAAGACATACCCATAAATGTGGTGTATGAAGACAACGACCTCATGGTGGTGAACAAAGAGGCAGGTATGGTGGTGCATCCAGGAGCAGGCAACTTCACAGGAACACTCGTCAATGCAATAGCATGGCATCTGCGCGATGTGGAAAGCTATGACCCCAACGACCCCGAAGTGGGACTCGTTCACCGCATCGATAAGGACACAAGTGGACTGCTCGTAGTGGCAAAGACACCTAAGGCGAAGACGGCACTCGGACTGCAGTTCTTCAACAAGACAACCCACCGATCCTACAACGCCCTCGTGTGGGGCAACCTCACCGAAGACGAGGGACGCATAGAGGGCAATATAGCCCGCGACCCTAAAGACCGCTTGCGCATGACAGTAATGTCGCCCGACTCGGGAATAGGCAAGGAGGCTGTGACACACTGGCGAGTGCTGGAGCGTTTCGGCTATGTCACACTAATCGAGTGCCGACTGGAGACAGGACGCACCCACCAAATACGCGCACACATGAAGCATATCGGACATCCACTATTCGGCGACGAACGCTATGGAGGCATGGAGATATTGCGTGGCGAACGATCAGCCACATACAAGGCATTCATACAAAACTGTTTCAAACTGTGCTCGCGACAGGCTCTGCACGCACGCACATTAGGCTTCGTGCATCCCTCGACAAAACAACAGATGGACTTCACGAGCGAACTGCCCGAAGACCTGGCGAAACTTATAGAGAAGTGGCGCGGCTACATAGGCGGCACCACACGCGACACATTCTAATAATATTAAACAAAACAATGGAAACACTAAAACGAAACATTGCCATCGTCTGCGGTGGCGACTCATCAGAACATGACGTTTCAATGCGCTCAGCGCAGGGTATCTATTCCTTCTTCGACAAGGAACGCTACAATGTCTACATAGTTGACGTGAAAGGACAGGACTGGCACGTCAACCTTCCCGACGGCAATACCGCCAAAATCGACAAGAACGACTTCTCGTTTGTAATGAACGGCAAGGCGGTGGTGTTCGACTATGCCTACATAACAATCCATGGCACTCCGGGCGAGAACGGAGTGATGCAGGGCTACTTCGAGTTGCTACATATCCCCTACAGCACCAGCGGCGTGCTGGTTGAGGCTATGACCTTCGACAAGTATGTGCTCAACAACTACCTGCGCGGATGGGACATCAATGTGGCAAAGAGTCTGCTCGTGCGCCGTGGCGAGGAGGGCAAGTACTCTGACGAGTATATCGAGAAGGAGATAGGTATGCCGTGCTTCGTGAAGCCTGCCGCCGACGGCTCAAGCTTCGGTGTGTCGAAGGTGAAGAACGCCGACCAGCTCGCCCCGGCACTGCGTGTGGCATTCATGGAGAGCGACGAGGTGATGATAGAGAAGTATATGGAAGGCACCGAGATATCTATCGGCTGCTATAAGACACGCAACAAGAGCGTGGTGTTCCCTGCCACCGAGGTAGTGACAAGCAATGAGTTCTTCGACTACGACGCCAAGTACAACGGACAGGTGCAGGAAATCACTCCGGCACGCATCGCCCCCGAGACAGCCAAGCATGTGGCAGAACTCACAAGCCGCATCTACGACATTCTCCACTGCAACGGCATCATACGCATCGACTACATCATCTCGAAGGATGCCAAGGGCAACGACGTGGTGAATATGCTCGAAATCAACACCACTCCCGGCATGACAGCCACAAGCTTCATACCGCAGCAGGTGCGCGCCGCAGGTCTCGACATCAAGCAGGTGTTGACCGACATTGTGGAAAACCAGTTTTAGAGAGTAGTGAAACCATTCAACATTCCCATTATGGATATACATCAATTTGACTCCATCCGCCCTTTCTTGCCGGAAGAGTTGCCAGCAGTGTTCGATCGCATGCTCCAGAACGAACAGTTCCAGCAGGTGCTTGCATGGCTCTATCCAGGTGTGCCCCTGGTGGCTATCGGCGAGAAGATGCACCAGTGCAAGACCAATCTTGAGTTTCAGAAGGCTTTCTGCTACGGCTTCCTCAAGCAACTGCTTGCCAAGGTAAGCCAGGGACTCGACATCGACATCGACAACGTCGACATAAAGAAACGCCACACCTTCGTGAGCAACCACCGCGACATAGTGCTCGACTCGGCCTTGCTCCACGTGCTTCTCTTCGACTCTGGCTGCGACACCACCACCGAGATAGCCATCGGCGACAACCTGCTGAAGCTTCCTTGGGTGAAGGACCTTGTGCGCATCAACAAGTCGTTCATCGTGGAGCGTTCGCTGCCGATGCGCCAGATGCTCATGGCGTCGAAACGACTCTCGGAGTATATGCACTATGTCGTAAACCAGAAGACCGACAACGTGTGGATAGCGCAGCGCGAGGGACGCGCCAAGAACTCCGACGATCGCACACAGGAGGCAATACTCAAGATGATGACAATGGGAGGCGAGGGTAGCATTAAGGAGCGACTCATGTCGCTGCACATCGTGCCACTCGCCATCAGCTACGAGTATGACCCCTGCGACTTCCTAAAGGCACGCGAGATGCAACTGCGCCGCGACGTGGAGAACTGGAAGAAGGGACCAATGGACGACGTGGTGAGTATGCAGACCGGAATAATGGGCTACAAGGGACATATCCATTACCATTGCGCTCCGTGTATCGACGAGTGGCTACAGTCGCTCCCCGACGACATGCCGAAGTCCGACTTCTATGCTGCCGTAGCAAAGCATATCGACCGCGACATCTTCCTTGGCTATCGACTCTATCCCGGCAACTATGTGGCTATTGACATGCTGCACGGCACCAACGACTATGCCGACCACTACACCGAAGCCGACCGCGCCACATTCGAGAAGTATATAGATGGACAGCTCGCCAAGATACAGGACTTGCCCAATCCCGACATGGCGTTCCTGCGCGAGCGTATACTTGAGATGTATGCCAATCCGGCTATCAACCAGATGAACGCAAAGAGATGAAACTGAACAACATCATATCATATACACAATCGCGTCGCAGAAGTCTCACGACTTCTGTGGCGCGATTTGTGTATGTAGTCATGCTTATAGCCACAATGTCGGTGGGCTTGGCATCATGCTCAAACGACGGCTATGCCACTGGCGACAACGGTAATTCGTATCTCACTGCCGACTTGGCTCTGCTTCACACCAACAGTTCAAAGGCTGCATATGCCGCAACCCTCGACGACGGCACACTCTTGCAGATAACCAATCCGTTCGTCACGAAATGGATGGAGAAAGCCGACACCATATACCGTGCCTTGCTCTATTACGACAAGACCGACGACACAAACACACAGGTGAAAGCGCGTAGCGTGGTGCAGGTGCCGGTGATGGGTGTCGCCAAGGCGGCAGACGTGAAGGAGATGTATACCGACCCTCTTGATGTGGAAAGCGTGTGGACGGCAAAGAACGACACATATATAAATATGTCGCTACTCTTGAAGTCGGGTACAGCGTCGGATGTGGACGCACGGCAGTCAATAGGACTGGTGCTTGAACAAGCCTATACCGACGGCGACGGACTGCGCCATTCAGTGCTGCGCATGTATCACAACCAAAATGGTGTGCCCGAATACTACACCGTGCAGCAATACGCAAGTGTCGATGCCAAGCAGCTTGGGGCAGATGTAGTGGAGTTGCACGTCAATACATATAAGGGCGAAATAGTGAAGACCATAGAACTAAAACCTTAAAACAAGAAAACAACCTTAAAAAGGAATAATGACCTTTTAATATGTTTTTATCTTCCAGTACGTCTTTAATCATTTTTAATACGAAAAACTAACAACAAATGTAATTTAGCCAATTAAAAAATAGTAAATTTGCAATTGCTAAATACTAATTATGAAAACAAAGAATCTATTAGGCATCACGTTGATTGCTGCCCTTATCATGTCGTTTATGACAACAGGCATTAAAGCCGCCACGCAGAACCTTACACAATACGTCAATCAGTACATCGGAACTGGAGGGCATGGCCATACGTTCATGGGAGCCAACTCTCCCTTCGGACTCGTGCAACTCGGTCCTACCGAGCCTTTGCGCGGATGGGACTGGACCTCGGGCTATCACTATAGCGACGACGAGGTGATAGGCTTCGGACACATGCACCTCTCGGGCACAGGCATAGGCTGCCTGGGCGACATCGCACTATTGCCCATCACCAACAAACAGCAGAAATCTACACGAATCAAGCACGAAGACGAACGCTTCCATCCTGGATTCTACTCCGTGTCGCTTGCCAATCCTAATGTGCTTGTGGAACTTACAGCCACAGAACGCTGTGGATTCCATCGCTACACATTCCGTGGCGGAGCAAAGGCAATGCTTGCCCTTGACCTCGCACAGTGCATAGGATGGGACACACCCACCGACTGCCTGCTCACACAGGAATCGCCCACACGACTCACTGGCTACCGCCGTTCGACAGGATGGGCAAAGGATCGCCGCATATACTTCGCCATGGACTTCTCGCAGCCCGTGACACTTGAGCGCACCGACACAATGTATCGCGCATTCATCACCGCACCCGATAACACCAAGCCACTCCTCGTCAAGGTGGCACTCTCGCCAGTCGACATCGACAAGGCAAAGACCAACATGAAGGCAGAACTGCCTGAATGGGACTTCGACAAGGTTGTGGGCGAGGTCGACGAGAAGTGGAACACGGCACTCTCGCGCATAGAGATAGAAACCGACGACCTCACACAACGCCGCATTTTTTATACCGCCATGTACCATCTTATGACATCGTGCTCGGTATTCAACGACGTTGACAAGCAGTATCGCGGAGCCGACGGCAAGGTGCACCGCGGTGACTTCGACAACTACACAACCCTGTCATTGTGGGACACTTACCGCGCCGCACACCCACTCATGTCATTCCTCTTCCCCGACATGCAGCGCGACTTCGTGCAGACATTCCTCAACATCTACAAGCAGCAGGGCCGTCTGCCCGTGTGGCATCTCATGGGAGGCGAGACCGACTGCATGATAGGCAACCCAGGAGCCATCGTGCTTGCCGACCTCACCATGAAGGGATTTGCCAAGGGATATGAACAGGAAGCACTCGAAGCACTGAAGGCAACACAGATGATTGACATCCGCAGCCTCGACATATTGAAGCAGTATGGATATATACCATGGGACAAGGTGCCAACCAATGAGACCGTGGCAAACGCACTCGAATATTGCATTGCTGACGATGGAGTAGCCAAGGTGGCACAGATGATGGGCGACACCGACGACTATAAGTTCTTCCACGACCGCTCGCGCACGTTCAAGAAATACTTCGACCCTCAGACAGGATTCCTGCGCGCCGTAGGCACCGACGGTAAGTTCCGTACACCGTTCAACCCCTTCAACGCCGAGCACCGTACCAACGACTACACCGAGGGCAACGCATGGCAGTATACATTCCTCGTACCGCACGACGTGCGTGGACTTATCGGTTGCTTCGGCTCCGACAAGGCATTCATGCACAAACTCGACTCGCTCTTCATAGCCGAGGGCGACGCAGGCGAGAACGCCTCGCCCGACATGTCGGGCATGACCGGACAGTATGCCCACGGCAACGAGCCGTCGCATCACGCCATATATATGTACAACTATGCTGGTCGCCCCGACAAGGCAGCTCCGCTACTGCGCAAGATGCTCACCGAGATGTATCACGACCAGCCCGACGGACTCTCGGGCAACGAGGACGTGGGACAGATGTCGGCGTGGTATGTAATCTCGTCGATGGGACTGTACCAAGTAGACCCCGTGGGTGGACGCTACGTGATAGGCTCGCCACTGTTCAAGAAAGCCACCGTCGATGTGGGTGGAGGCAAGAAGTTCACCGTAGTGGCAAAGAACAACAGCGACCGCAACATCTATGTGCAGTCGGCACGCCTCAATGGCAAGGCATACACAAAGTCGTATGTCGACTTCAAGGACATACAGCGCGGCGGAACACTGGAGCTGACCATGGGCGCAAAGCCATCGAAGTGGGGCACCAAACTAGCCGACCGACCCTAAAAAGAACAAACCTTTAAAAAGATACTATTATGAAACTGAATTTGAGTTCGCAGATTGTGTTGAACAAAGTTCCAGAGCAGTACTACCGCCCACGCACGGCAGTTGAGCGCTCTGAAATCACACGTTGTGAGAAAATATTTACCGACATCTACCCCAAGGTAGAGGAGGCTGCAAGCGTAATAGCCAACAGCATTGAGATAGAAATAAAGCGTGCCAAGGATGCAGGCAAGAAGTGTGTGTTCGCTCTCGGCACAGGACTCTCGCTCAATCCCGTCTATGAAGAGCTTATCCGCCGCCACAAGGAGAACGGACTCAGCTTCGAGAATGTAGTTGTGTTCAACGCCTACGAATACTTCCCGCTCAACGCCGACAGCAAGCACAGCGCCATCGGTCAGCTGCGTGAGCGCTTCCTCGATCATGTAGACGTAAAGGCAGAGAACGTGCATACACCCGACGGTTCAATTGATCAGAACGACGTGCTCGACCACTGCCGCGCCTATGAGCAGCTTATAGCCGCTGAGGGCGGACTCGACATAGCATTGCTCGGCATTGGTCGTATGGGCAACATCGCCGCCAACGAGCCGGGTTCCACCATCTCATCAACAAGCCGCATCATCCTCATCGACCAGACTTCGCGCGACGAGATGACCAACAGCTTTGGTAGCCAGGAGCAGGTGCCGCCATGCTCTATAACAATGGGCGTACACACACTGCTCTCAGCCCACAAAGTGTTCCTCACAGCATGGGGCGAGGAAAAGTCGGAGATTGTGCAGAAGATAATAGAAGGTCCTATCACTGATAATGTGCCAGCTTCGTTTGTTCAGACACACAACGATGCTAAGTTCTTCATCGATCTTGCCGCAGCCAGCAAGTTGACACGTATTGTGCATCCGTGGCTCGTGACCAACTGCGAATGGAACGACAAGACAATACGCGCTGCTGTGGTTTGGCTCTGCCTGCTAAAGCAGAAGCCTATCCTGAAGCTCACCAACAAGGACTATAATGAGAATGGATTGAGCGACCTGCTCGCTCGTTTTGGCTCGGCTTACAACTGCAACATCAAGATATTCAACGACCTGCAGCACACCATCACAGGATGGCCTGGCGGCAAACCCAACGCCGACGACACCTATCGTCCAGAGCGTGCCACACCAGCCGTGAAGCGCGTAATAGTATTCTCGCCGCATCCCGACGACGACGTAATCTCAATGGGTGGTACAATACGCCGACTCGTACAGCAGAACCACGACGTGCATGTGGCTTACGAGACATCGGGCAACATCGCTGTGGGCGACGAGGAGGTGACACGATTCATGCATTTCGTCAACGGCTACAACCAGATTTTCTGCGACAACAAGGACGAGGTGATTAAGAAGATGTATGCCGACATCAAGGCTTTCCTCGCTCAGAAGAAGGCTTCGGACATGGATACACCCGAGGTGCGCACCATCAAGGGACTCATACGCCGTGGCGAGGCACGCACTGCCTGCACCTACAACGGCATACCTCTCGACCATGTGCATTTCCTCGACCTGCCGTTCTATGAGTCGGGCAAGATTGAGAAGCTCCCGATGACAGAGAAGGACGTGGAGATTGTGCGCGCCCTGCTGCAGAAGGTGAAGCCACATCAGGTGTATGTAGCCGGCGACCTTGCCGACCCACACGGAACCCATCGCAAGTGTACCGACGCTGTACTTGCCGCCATCGACCTTGAAAAGGAAGCAGGAGCCGAGTGGCTCAACGACTGCCGTGTATGGATGTATCGTGGCGCATGGGCTGAATGGGAAATCGAGAACATCGAGATGTGTGTGCCTATGTCGCCAGAGGAACTTCGCGGCAAGCGCAACTGCATCCTAAAGCACTCGTCACAGATGGAGAGTGCGCCATTCCTCGGCAACGACGAGCGTCTGTTCTGGCAGCGTGCCGAAGACCGCAACCATGCCACAGCAGAGCTTTACCACAGTCTCGGTCTTGCTTGCTATGAGGCTATGGAGGCATTTGTGCGCTACAATCCGTAATCGAAAGAAAATAGAAAATTACCAATGAATTGTTTCATAAACATCTGATTTTATAGCGATAGAATCAATCGAAAACCCTTCAAACGAAGGGGTTACTATCATTTTAATTTGTATCCACATAACTTTAGAGGGGAGCTGGACGTGAGTCTCGCTCCCTTTTGTTGTATATGGAGGAAAAATATGAACAATTATGGTGTTTATAGCGTTTGACGCTTGGAGAATAAGTAACAGTTCTGAATTATCTTTACATATAGTAGGAGGGGGTGTGTCAAAATAGGAGTTAAAGGAAGTTAGGGCTTCGCCCGAAGTTAACGGAAGTTCTTGCTAAGGCAAGCGGCAAAGCCGAGCGAGCGGACATATGTATAATTTGTTGAAAATAAAGCATTTGTCCGTTCGCTCGGCTTTGCCGCTTGCCTTAGCAAGAACTTCCATCCATCGTAGATGGATTAACTTCTTCTTAACTTCCTCTAACTCCTATTTTGACACACCCTCATTTTTTAGTCGTGCATGTTTTTGTAGTTCTCAATAGCCTGTTGGGCGATGGATTCGGGTATGAGTTCAGCAATATTCTTACCCTCGGCAATCAAATCCCTCACCTGTGTGCTGCTCACATCATAAAGCCCCGTGTCTACAAGTCTCACCGTGGGGGGTAGGGTAGAGGGGTCGATGGAATAGCCAGTGCGTGGATATATGGCTATGGGATAATGCGCAATGATGTCGTCGGCATGATACCAGCGGTCGAACACCGCCCAGTTGTCGGCTCCAATGAGCAATGTGAAACAGCGGTCGGGATAGTCGTGTGACAGCGATTGTAGCGTGTGCCACATATATGAAGGTCGGGGCAGGTGGAACTCGTAGTCGCACGCTTTCAGTTTGGGATAGGGCATAAGAGCCGTGCGTGTCATGTCAAGGCGCAGTTGTTCGTCGAGCAATCCACTCGACTGCTTGAGTGGGTTCTGCGGTGACACCATGAGCCACACCTCGTCGAGTCCGGCAAGCTCCGTCATCTTGCTTGCGATGGCAATATGTCCGTTGTGGATAGGGTTGAACGAGCCACCGTATATTCCAGTTTTTATCATAATGATGGTTCCCCGTCTACTTACTGTTTACTTGTTGATGAATTCCGTCACAATGCGCAGAGTCTCCTCCACTGCCTTGTCGAGGTCGTCGTTTATCACAACGTGGTCGAACTTGGGGGCCTGCGACAGCTCGAATGTGGCACGCTCAATGCGCTGCTCAATCACCTCGGGAGCGTCGGTGGCGCGTCCTGTGAGACGGCGGCGCAGTTCCTCTATCGAGGGAGGCTGAATGAATACGCTGAGAGCGCGGTCGCCGTAGAACTGCTTGATGTTGCATCCACCTTTGACGTCTACGTCGAACACCACGTTCTCGCCGCGTGCAGCCTGAGTCTCCACCTGCTGCTTCAGTGTGCCGTAGAAGCGGTCTTGATACACCTCCTCGTATTCAAGGAACTCGTCGCGCGCTATGCGCTCACGAAACTCCTCTGGAGTGATGAAGAAATACTCTACACCGTTCTTCTCGGTGCCGCGCGGTGCACGACTGGTGCATGAAATAGAAAAAGCCAGATGCAACTCGGGGTGCTGCATGAGGCGATTGATGATTGTGCTCTTTCCGCTGCCCGAGGGAGCGGAGAAAATTATAAGTTTACCCATGTGGAGTTTTGAGTTTTGAATTTTGAATTTTGAATTGTGCGCCTTTGGCGCATGTTGAATTATTGAATTTTGAATTTTGAGTTTTGAATTTTGAATTGTGCGCCTTTGGCGCATGTTGAATTATTAAATTTTGAGTTTTGAGTTTTGAATTATTGGCAGCACCGTTTTTGAGTTGTACTTATTGAAGTTTCGCAAGTTTGCAACTTGCTTAGACAGTAGACAAGATACGAGTAAATAAGGAGATATGCAATTCTTAATTCATAATTGATAAAATCAAAATCGGCTCTGCCGATAATTCAAAACTCAAAATTCAAAACTCAAAATTCTACAACGCGTTCAATACCTGTTCCTTTATTTGTTCCAGTTCGTCCTTCATTTTCACCACGATGTTCTGCATCTCGGCGTTGTTGCTTTTCGATCCGGTAGTATTGATTTCTCGTCCCATTTCCTGTGCGATGAATCCGAGTTTCTTGCCTTGTCCATGTCCCTCGTCCATAGTTTCGCGGAAGTACTTCAGGTGGTTGGCAAGACGCTGTTTCTCCTCGCTTATGTCGAGTTTCTCGATATAGTAGATGAGTTCCTGCTCCAGTCGGTTCTTGTCGTACTCCACGTCGGGAATCGACTTGAGTCCCTCAACGATGCGAGAGCGAATCTTCTCCACTCTTGCCTTCTCGTATGGCTCAATGCTCAGCAGCAACGACTCTATATTGTCGATTTTCTCGCCAAACTTCTTTTGCAGTGCGGCTCCCTCCTGGGTGCGGAAATCCACAAGTTTATCGATGGCATTGTCGACGGCAGCGCGTGCCACTGCCCACTCCTCGTCGTCGAGAGTCTCCACCTCGGTCTTTGCTGTCACGTCGGGCATGCGCATGAGAGTGAGAAACCAGTCCTCAGGCTCCGGTATGTTGCATCGCTGTGCAATAGCCTTGATTTGTTTGCAATAGTTCTCGGCGAGAGCGGCGTTGATGACAGTAGCGTCGCAGTCGGCATCCTTCTCAATCCAGATGGCAAAGTCGACCTTGCCTCTCAGCACACGCTGCTGAATGGTCTGGCGTATTTCCATCTCCTTCTCGCGGTAGAGCGGAGCAATGCGTGTAGACAGGTCGAGACTTTTGCTATTGAGCGACTTAATCTCGACGTTGATTTTCTTTCCTTTGTAGACTGCGACAGACTTGCCGTAGCCAGTCATTGATAATATCATGTGATTATATGTCTTTTTATATTGTCTTATTGTTATAACGTGCAAAAATACTTATTATTTTTGTAATATCACCGTTTGATGTCAGAAAAAGACTCTCTTTATTTTTAGCCATGCCGTCCACCCCACGGTAGCCAGCGTGACGCCTATCGAGTTGGCGGCAAAGTCGAGCCATTCGCCCGAGCGTCGTCCGCCGGTGCAGGTGGCTTGCAGAATTTCTATCAGTCCGCTCATCATTATGGGCGCGAGCCATGCAAGCAGCAACAGTCGGCTCATGCTTATCTCATAGCGATATCCACCCCCAATATCGCACTTACGGCGGTGGCGGCGCAAGTACTCATACCATATTGTGCTGCATGTGCCGAGATACATCAGCGTGTGCACCCACTTGTCGATAAGTGTCACGTTGTCGAGCGGAGAATGTGGTACAGAGGCAAAACAAAGAATCCATATCATCAATATATAGAACGACGACACGGGATAGGATTTGATAATATGACGTATGTAGCTCATCATAGTTGTTGATGTTGTAATTAAGTTATGTATTGGCTACAAAAATACAAAAAAAGAATGGTTTTGCACCTTTTTTGTTAATATAAAAATAGACGATGATTTTGATACTGTGTACTTTTTGTTTTGATTTATTTACAAAATGCTATTAAATATTGCGGAAATTTTATACATTTGCATCTTTAAAGAGTAAAAACTAACAAATAAGTAGTAAAGATGTCACAAGAAAGAGTAAACTTTGGAAGTAAGTTGGGAATGATTCTTGCCACGGCAGGCTCGGCAGTAGGCTTGGGCAACGTGTGGCGTTTTCCATATATGACGGGTCAGAACGGAGGCGCAGTCTTCATTTTTGTATATATAGCCTGCGTGGTGGTGCTCGGACTGCCCTGCATGATGAACGAGTTTATCATCGGCAGGCATGGCGCAGCCAACACAGGTCGTGCCTATGGCAGGATGGGCGCTCATGGCATGTGGCGGATTGTGGGTTGCATGAGTGTGCTCACAGGATTCCTCATCACGGGCTACTATGCCGTAGTGTCGGGATGGTGTCTGCAATACATCTTCGCGTCGGCGTTTGGCGAACTTAGTGGCACCCCCGACTATGTGGCTCAGTATTTCAACGACTTCTCGTCGTCGCCCGTCAAGCCCGTGTTCTGGACAGTTGCAATACTCGTCGCCACCCATTTTGTCATCATCCATGGCGTGCGTAGCGGCATAGAGCGCGCTTCGAAACTGATGATGCCAACGCTATTCCTCCTCCTTCTTGTTGTCGTCGTAGGCTCATGTATGTTGCCAGGAGCTCAAAAGGGCATAGAATATTTGTTTCGTCCCGACTTTTCAAAGTTCACCTCCAGCACCTTCCTTGCCGCAATGGGTCAGGCGTTTTATTCGCTCAGCATCGGTATGGGCTGCATCTGCACCTTTGCCAGCTATTTCTCGCGTCAGGCAAACCTGATGAAATCGGCTTTCAACATTGTGCTCATCGACTCGCTCATAGCCATTCTTGCCGGATTGATGATATTTCCGGCAGCCTTCTCAGTGGGAGTAAACCCCGACTCGGGTCCGTCGCTGATATTCATCACCCTGCCTAATGTCTTCCGCGAGGCATTCGCCGCCATGCCACTCTTGGGCACAGTGATAGCCACAGGTTTCTACGTGCTGCTGTCGCTTGCCGCCCTCACGTCGCTAATCTCGCTGCATGAGGTGTCGACGGCTTTCTTCTATGAGGAGTTGCACACGTCGCGTCATAAGGCAGCCGCCCTCGTCACCGTGTCGTGTTGTGTGATGGGTGCTTTTTGCTCCCTTAGCATCGGTGGCAGAGACTGGCTTATATTCGGTGGCAAGTCGCTGTTCGACATCTTCGATTTTGTGACGGGTCAGATATTCCTGCCTATAGTGGGATTTGTCAGTTGCATATTCATGGGGTGGGTGGTGCCACGCGGCATCGTGAAAGACGAGTTCACCAACTGGGGCACACTACGCTCCACCTTCTTCGGCATCTACATGCTGCTTATCAGATATGTTTGCCCAGTGTGTATCGTGGCAATATTCCTTAATCAAATAGGAGTGATATAAAACATAAAAAACAGTGTGCTTATTTTGTATTGTCCCCGATTTGCATTAACTTTGCATCCGATTATGAACTTTTTAATCCATAATGACTAATAAGATACTTATAACCGGTGCCAGCGGTTTTATTGGCAGTTTCATCGTCGAGGAGGCACTTCGCAGGGAAATGGAAGTGTGGGCGGCGGTGAGACCAACGAGTTCCAAAAGATATTTGCAGGACAATCGTATTCATTTCATTGAGCTTGACTTCGGGTCGAAGGAGACCCTGAAGCGTCAGCTCGACGGCCACCGTTTCGACTATGTTGTTCATGCGGCAGGAGTGACAAAGTGTCTCGACAAAGCCGACTTCAAGCGCATCAACACCGACGGCACTCGCCATCTGGTTGACGCCCTTATAGAATTAGGAATGCCGCTTAAACGCTTCGTCTATCTCAGTTCGCTGTCGGTATACGGAGCCATACACGAGCACATGCCCTATCAAGACATCACGGAGAACGACTGTCCGCATCCCAATACCGCCTATGGCAAGAGCAAGCTTGATGCAGAGCGTTATCTCGACTCCATAGGCAACGACTTCCCCTATATAATCCTTCGCCCCACGGGAGTATACGGACCGCGTGAGCGCGACTATTTCCTTATGGCACAGAGCATAAACCGCCATGTCGACTTCGCAGTGGGCTTCAGCCGTCAAGACATAACGTTTGTGTATGTGCTCGATGTGGTGCAGGCTGTATTTCTTGCCTTCGACCGTGGCATGAGCGGCAGAAAGTATTTCCTCACCGACGGCGAGGTCTACCGTTCAGCCGACTTCAGCGACCTGCTAAAGAAGGAGATGGGCATTGGATGGATGCTGCGTATAGTTGCCCCCGTGTGGTTGCTGCGCATCGTCACTTTCTTTGGCGAGAGAATAAGTCGCCTCACCCATAAACCCATCGCCCTCAACGATGACAAGTACAACATTCTGCGTCAGCGCAACTGGCGTTGCGACATAGAGCCCACGGTAGACGAATTAGGCTACCATCCCCACTACAAACTCGCCCAAGGCGTGAAGCTCACGGTGAAGTGGTATAAGAGACACAGATGGCTCTAATCCCCAACATGTCAAATTAACAACAATGAATTTCATAAAACAACTGTTTGCTATCGAGACCAAGCCACGCCGCGGACTTATGGCTCTCGAATGGCTTGTCATCGCCTATGCCCTGTTTACGCTGTGCATAGCCATGTTCATGTATACCCGTCTGCAGAACCCCGACGAGATGATATGGGGACGTGTGCGCGCCATGGCAATGATAGGTGCGCTGTGGGTGGTATATCGTCTTGTGCCGTGCCGTCTGACGCGCGGCGTGCGTGTGTTTGCCCAGATGTCGCTGCTCGCGTGGTGGTATCCCGACACCTACGAGATAAACCGCCTTCTGCCCAACCTCGACCACGTGTTCTGTCATTGGGAACAGGCTCTGTTCGGATTTCAGCCCGCTCTGGTGTTTGCCGACAACTTCTCGTGGAATCTGGTGAGCGAACTTATGAGTATGGGCTATGCCTCCTACTATCCGATGATAGCCCTGATAATATTCTTCTACTTCTTTCGTCGCTACGACGAGTTCGAGCGTGCGTCGTTTGTGATGCTCGCCTCGTTTTTCATCTACTATCTGGTGTTTATCTTTGTGCCAGTGGCAGGCCCGACGTTCTATTATAAGGCGGTGGGACTCGGCGAGATAGCCAAGGGAGTGTTCCCCTCGGTGGGCGACTACTTCAACCACCACCAGGATTGCCTGCCCACACCGGGCTACAGCGACGGATTCTTCTATCGGCTTGTAGAGAACGCCAAGGCGGCAGGCGAGCGACCCACGGCGGCGTTCCCCTCGTCGCATGTAGGCATTTCCACTGTGTGCATGCTTCTCGCTGCCCACACTCGCCAGCGCAGGCTTGTTTGGATGCTACTGCCGTTCTATGTGTTCCTGTGTCTCGCCACAGTCTATATACAGGCCCACTATGCCATCGACGCCATAGCTGGACTCATCACAGGATGTGTCCTCTACTTCGGACTGATGGCATCCACGCGCAATATGAAGACAAGATAAAACACAACCATAAGCAAAGACAAAAAAGAAGACAACATAGGCAACATGAACAACATCAACAACGATGGATTATTGCGTTGGCGTTGATGCTGTTCATGTCGCAACTGCCTTATTAGCAGAATAATTTATACCCACTTCTCATTTTCCGGTCATTATTGCTCACAATTCGCCCGAAAAATTGTATCTTTGCTGAATCATATGATAAATTTAAGTTTCGCATGGCTTTGGCATGCGAAACTTCAATGATAAAGATTTTTTAGCATGTCGTGTATTTTGAATATTGAGACGAGCACCAACGTGTGCTCAGTAGCCGTCAGCCAGGACGGCACTTGTATTTTCTCCAAGGAAGACCGCGAAGGTCCCAACCACGCCGTGAAGCTCGGCACTTTTGTAGATGAGGCTATGTCGTTTGCCGACAGCCATGCCATTCCGCTCGACGCGGTGGCAGTAAGCCAGGGTCCAGGCTCCTATACGGGTCTGCGCATCGGTGTGTCGATGGCAAAGGGCATCTGCTTTGGTCAGGACCTTAAACTCGTGTCTGTGCCCACGCTTGAGCTTATGGCTGTGCCGGTGCTTCTGCGCGAGGAGGTAGAGGAGGGCGCATTGCTCTGTCCGATGCTCGACGCGCGTCGCATGGAGGTTTACTCGGCTATCTACGACCGCGCGCTGAAGGAGGTGCGCGGCATACAGGCCGACGTCGTCGACGCCGACACCTACAAGGAATATCTCGATCGTGGTCCCGTCTACTTCTTCGGCAACGGAGCCGAGAAGTGCATGGAGGTGATAAACCATCCCAACGCTCGCCTTATCAAGGGTGTGGAGCCACTTGCCAAGTGGATGTATCCGCTTGCCGAGCGCCGCATAGCCCGCGAGGAGTTTGAGGATGTGGCTTACTTCGTGCCGTTCTATCTGAAGGACTTCGTGGCAAAGGAGTCGAAAAAACTGCTTTAAATTATAGGAAATGAATATAAAAGGACTGGATTACAATACACAGCGCGAGCGGCTCGTGCTGCCCGAATATGGACGCGAGATACAGCAGATGGTCGACTATTGCATTGGCATCCACGACCGTGAGGAGCGCCAGCGTTGCGCCCGCGCCATCGTGGCTGTCATGGGGCGCATGATGCCGCGCACCCAGAACATCAATGAGCACCGCCAGAAACTGTGGGACCACCTTGCGATAATGAGCGGATTCCGCCTCGACATCGACTATCCATGCGACATAACCCAGGCGCACAAGATGCTCGAAAAACCGAAGCCGATGCCTTATCCCATGAAGCGCATACCTGTGCGCCACTATGGCAACCTCATGTTCGAGGTGTTCTCGCTGCTCAAGGACATGCCCGCCGGAGCCGAGCGTGACGAACTGTCGCGCCTTGCTGCCAACCAGATGAAGCGCGACCTCATTCAGTGGGGCCACGGTTCGAGCGACAACGAGAAGGTGGCTTCCGATATTGCCGGCTACACGGCAGGCAAGGTGCAACTCGACTTGTCAAGCTTCAAGTTCGACCGCACTGAGATGCCGCAGCGCAACTTTGAAAAGAAACAACGCAGAAGAAAATAATTCCCCACACATACAACACACTTACAAGAAGCCTATGGAATCGTTTATCATAGAAGGCGGACATCCACTTAGCGGCACAATCACGCCGCAGGGAGCCAAGAACGAGGCACTTGAGGTTATCTCAGCCATACTGCTCACAGGCGAGCCTGTGAGAATAAGCAATGTGCCCGACATACTCGATGTCAACAATCTCATAAAACTCCTACAAGACATAGGTGTGAAGGTGACACGCCACTCGCGAGGCGAATACACCTTTCAGGCCGACGAAATCAACCTCGACTTCCTTGCAAGCGACGACTATGTGCGCAAGTGTGCCGCCCTGCGCGGCAGTGTGCTGCTCATGGGTCCGCTGCTCGCGCGATTTGGCAAGGCTACCATAGCCGAACCAGGAGGCGACAAGATTGGCCGACGCCGACTCGACACCCACTTCCTTGGATTCAAGTCGCTCGGAGCGCATCTTGTCAACGACGAGGAGCGCAAGGTATACAGCATCGAGGCTCGCCGCCTGCGCGGCACCTACATGCTACTTGATGAGGCTTCGGTCACAGGAACCGCCAACATCATCATGGCGGCGGTGTTGGCTGAGGGCACCACTACCATCTACAACGCTGCCTGCGAGCCTTACATACAGCAACTGTGCCACATGCTCAACGGCATGGGAGCCAACATCTCGGGCATAGCCTCCAACCTCATCACCATCGTGGGAGTGAAGGAGCTGCACGGCACCGAGCACCGCATACTGCCCGACATGATTGAGGTTGGCTCGTTCATCGGCATGGCTGCCATGGTGGGCGAGGGAGTGCGCATCAAGGACTGCGCCGTGCGCGAGCTGGGTATCATCCCCGATGCGTTCCGCCGACTCGGCGTGAAGATAAAGGTGGAGGGCGACGACCTCTTCATCCCCAAGCAGCCCCACTATGTTGTCGACTCGTTTGTCGACGGCACCATAATGACACTCGCCGACGCTCCATGGCCAGGACTCACCCCCGACTTGCTCTCTGTGCTCATTGTCGTTGCCACACAGGCACGTGGCTCGGTGCTCATACACCAGAAGATGTTTGAGAGCCGACTGTTCTTCGTCGACAAACTCATCGACATGGGAGCACAGATAATACTATGCGACCCTCACCGCTGTGTCATCGTTGGCCACGACCACAAGCGCCAGCTGCGCGCCGGACGCATGACCTCGCCTGATATTCGCGCTGGCATTGCTCTGCTCATTGCAGCCCTTGGAGCCAAGGGAACAAGCCGCATCGACAACATCGCGCAGATTGACCGTGGCTATGAGGACATCGAGGCACGACTCAATGCCTTGGGAGCAAGAATCAGTAGAGAGTAAGTGAATCATTATGATAAAGAAAGAAACCGTATATAAGATAGGTAAGATAGGCAAACCCCACGGTGTCGACGGCGAGGTGTCGTTCCATTTCGACGACGACGTGTTCGACCGCACCGATGCCGACTATCTCATTCTCGACATTGACGGCATTCTCGTGCCGTTCTTCATCGACGAATATCGATTCAAGACCGACGAGACTGCTCTCGTCACCTTCGCCGATATCGACACGCAGGACAAGGCGCGCAACCTCACTGGTTGCGAGGTCTACTTCCCACGAGAGCATAGCGACTCCGACTCCGACTCGCTGTCGTGGGCTGAAATCGTGGGCTATCATGTGGTGGACAACAACTCGGGCAAGACAGTGGGCGAGATTCGCTCGGTCGACGACTCAACCATCAACACGCTATTCGAGCTTCTCACCACCGATGGCACCGACCTGCTCATACCCGCCAGCGACGACCTGGTAGTAGATGTCGACACCGAGCATCGCCAGATAACCATGCAGCTACCCGAAGGTCTGCTGGAGCTATAAACCTATCTACAAAACAGCAAGAATTTTTATGAAAAAACAAATCTGCATCCTTGGTTCCACCGGTTCCATCGGAACCCAGGCCCTGGATGTCATACAGCAGCACAGCGACCGCTACGAGGTGTACTGTCTGACGGCAAACAACCGCTACGAGATGCTTGCCGAACAGGCGCGTCGCTTTCGTCCGGCTACCGTGGTCATAGCCAACGAGCAGTGCTACGAGCCGCTCAAGGCATTGCTTGCCGACTGCCCCGACATCAAGGTGTATGCCGGAGCCCAGGCACTCGACGAGATTGTTGAGGCTCAGCCCATCGACATGGTGCTCACCGCAATGGTGGGATTTGCCGGACTGTCGCCCACAATCCATGCCATCAAGGCGCGCAAGACCATCTGTCTTGCCAATAAGGAGACGCTCGTCGTGGCAGGCGAGCTCATCTGTCGCCTTGCAGCCGAGTATCGTGTGAACATTCTGCCCGTCGACAGCGAGCATTCTGCCATATTTCAGAGCATCGTAGGCGAGGGGAACAACGCGATAGAGAAGATATTGCTCACCGCCTCGGGCGGACCCTTCCGCAACTTCACTCTCGACCAGATGCGCACAGTGAAGGCTGCCGACGCGCTGAAGCACCCGACATGGGATATGGGAGCGAAGATAACCATCGACTCGGCGTCGATGATGAACAAGGGTTTCGAGGTGATTGAGGCTAAATGGCTCTTCGGTGTTGATGCCGACAAGATTCAGGTGCTTGTGCATCCGCAGTCGATAGTTCACAGTGCTGTGCAGTTCAGCGACGGAGCCGTGAAGGCGCAACTCGGTGTGCCCGACATGCGTCTGCCCATACAGTATGCCTTCTCCTTCCCCGAACGACTGCCGCTCAATGGCGACCGTCTCGACCTCTTCCGTCAGCCACTCGAGTTCTTCGAGCCCGACATGGAGAAGTTCCGTTGTCTGCGCATGGCCTACGAGTCGATACGTCAGGGAGGCAATATGCCCTGCATCGTCAACGCCGCCAACGAGGTGGTCAACGAGGCGTTCCGCAAGGACAAGTGCGGATTCCTTGAAATGGGCGAGATTATAGAGGCAACAATGCAGAAAGCCACGTTCATAGCCAAGCCCACATACGACGACTATATAGCCACCGACGCCGAGGCACGGCGCATAGCTGGCGAAATGCTATAGAAAAGGCATTCCAGTCGTAAGGGATTGGACACGAAATAAGAAACAATAAAAACAATCAATAATTAATGGAAATTTTCCTTATCAAATTGCTGCAGTTCATGCTGGCAATTTCAATCCTTGTGTTGCTCCATGAGGGCGGACACTTCTTCTTCTCCAAACTCTTTGGTGTAAGGGTGGAGAAGTTCTTTCTGTTCTTCGACCCCTGGTTCCACCTCTTCCAGTTTAAACCCAAGAAGAGCGACACAACCTACGGCATAGGCTGGCTGCCGCTTGGCGGCTACTGCAAGATATCGGGTATGATCGACGAGTCGTTCGACACCGAGCAGATGAAGAAGCCTGCCGAGGATTGGGAGTTCCGCTCCAAGCCTGCATGGCAGCGACTGCTGATAATGGTGGGTGGAGTGCTCGTGAACTTCCTGCTCGCACTGTTCATTTACGCCATGTGTCTATTCACATGGGGCGACGACTATGTGAAGCCCAAGGACATGCCGCTCGGCATGAAGTTCAACAATGAGGCTAAGGCTCTGGGTTTCCACGACCGCGACATCCTTGTAGGCACCGACCTCGGTGAGTTCAAGAAGTTTGGAGCCGACATGTTCCGCGACATTGCCACAGCCAAGGAGGCTCATGTGATACGTGATGGCAAGCCGCTCACAGTTTCATTGCCGGGCGACCTCGACTTGCTTGAGATGTTCAAGTCAACGCCGCCGTTTATGACCCAGTTTATCGAGTCGCGCATCGACAGCGTGATTCCAGGCTCGATAGCCGAGCAAATGGGATTCCGCCGAGGCGACAGCATCCTCGCCATAAACGGTGCTGCCATTACCTCGCACAACGATTTCCTCTACGAGGTGGGACGCATCAGCGACGTGCTTGAGTATGCTAAGACCCATGAGGACAGCCTGAAGGCACTCACCGTGAACGTCATCCTTGCTCGTCATGCTTCTGGACGACTCTGCAAGATAAAAACCAGTGGCACACTCGACGGCACGCTCAAGTTTGGTTTCATGCCAGTTCTGCCTGCCGACAAGGTGACTCATGTCGACTATGGATTCTTCGAGAGTTTCCCTGCCGGAGTGAAGTATGGATGGAACGTGCTTGCTGGCTATGTGGGCGACATGAAGTATATCTTCTCTGCCGAGGGAGCCAAGTCGCTCGGAGGCTTTGGAGCCATTGGAAGCATGTTCCCCGACCAGTGGAACTGGCACAAGTTCTGGCTTATGACGGCATTCCTGAGCATCATACTCGCCTTTATGAACATCCTGCCCATCCCGGCTCTCGACGGTGGCCACGTGCTTTTCCTGCTCTATGAGATGATAACGCGACGCAAGCCAAGCGAGAATTTCATGATTCGTGCCGAGTATATCGGTATAGGAATATTGATGCTGCTAATGCTTGTTGCCAACCTGAATGATGTGTTGCGCTGGCTACACATAATGTAATTTCGAAAAATAACGATATAGATGACATAGCAAAACCACCTGCTGGTTTTACTATGTCATCTTTTGGTTTAAGCCAATTGTAACTCCCAAAGGTTGCCTTTTTTGTCAGATTTCATAATTTAACCTTAAATTAGCAGACAATGTCTTTCCGTATATTCTTTATATTTTTATCGTGCGCACACGCATGTCCGCACGAT
>CAKPZC010000009.1 GCA_934203355.1 uncultured Prevotella sp.
ATGGCTAAGGCGTAGAATCCGCATGTGTATATGGAAAGCTTGGAAGAAACCCAAGACAAAAGTGGCAAACCTCATTAGATGTGGTATCAATAAATACCAAGCATACGAATGGGGTAATACTCGCAAGGGCTATTGGTGTATAGCAGACAGCTACATACTGCATAGAGCTATAACAAATGAGCATCTATGTAGGGCAGGGTATGCTACTTTAATGGATGCGTATCTCGAATGGTATCCAAAATAGGAACCGCCGTATGCGGAACCGCACGTACGGTGGTGTGAGAGGTCGGAAGACGAAAGTAGGAAGAAAACTACTTCGTTTTCCTCCTACTCGATTGTTTTTTTACTTCAACTGCTGCAAGCGTGCAATGTATTTGCCCAGAATATCGAATTCGATATTCACGGTTGTTTCAACATTAATGTTGCAGAAGTTGGTGTTGTCGTGTGTGTAGGGTATGATAGCCACTGTGAACGAGTCTTCTGTAGGGTTGCACACGGTGAGCGACACGCCGTTGACAGTCACTGAGCCTTTGTCTACGGTGAAATATCCGCGCTCTGCCATAGCCTTGTCGAAGGCATATTGGAATGTGTAGTAGGTGGAGCCGTCGGCATCGCGCATGTCCACACATTTGGCTGTGCCGTCAACATGTCCCTGCACGATATGACCGTCGAGTCGGCCGTTCATTATCATCGAGCGTTCCACGTTTACCTTGTCGCCCACCTTCAGAAGTCCGAGGTTAGAGCGGTCGAGCGTCTCCTTCATTGCAGTTACAGTGTAGTTGTCGCCTTCGATAGACACAACAGTAAGACACACGCCATTATGCGCAACACTTTGGTCGATTTTCAGTTCGCCTGTGAATGAACATGTGAGTGTGAAGTCCACATTCTCCTTGTCGTTCTTGATGGCAACGACAGTAGCCATTTCTTCTACTATACCAGAAAACATTGTTTCAATTATTTTTTTTGTTAGTTACTATTTGGCAAAGTTTAGCATGTCTCTTAACATGCAGTCTTCTTGATTTTTTATTTTGATGTAAAGTTAGGTTAATTTGCACAGACCACCAAATTTTTTACAATAAAAAAGGTTTCTTGCTTTTAACGTGTTGTTTTTGCCTTAATTTGATTAATTTTGTGCTTAATAATAGAAACATACACATTATATGATACAGGAATACCAAATACGTGTGCAGCCAGTGGTGGCTGCAAGCGAGCAAAACATACGGCAGTTTGTTGCCGAGGACAAGGGCATCGATGTGCGTACGATTAATGCCGTGCGTGTGTTGAAGCGCAGTATCGACGCACGCCAACGCACAATTTTTATCAACCTTACGGTGAGGGTGTATATCAACGAGATTCCACAGGACGACGAGTATGTGACTACTGAATATGGCGACGTGAGCTCCAGACCGGCTGTTGTTGTTGTTGGCGAGGGTCCTGGTGGACTTTTTGCCTCGCTTAGACTCATTGAGCTTGGACTGCGCCCTATAGTACTTGAGCGTGGCAAGAACGTGCGCGACCGTAAGGTTGACCTTGCCAACATAAAGAAAAACCAGGCTGTCGATTCAGAGAGCAACTATTGTTTTGGCGAGGGTGGGGCAGGAGCCTATTCCGACGGCAAACTCTACACCCGTTCAAAGAAACGTGGAAATATAGACAAAATACTCAATGTGTTTTGTCAGCATGGAGCGTCGACCTCGATTCTTGCCGATGCTCATCCGCATATCGGTACCGACAAACTGCCGAAGGTGATCGAAAACATGCGCGAGACAATTATAAGATGTGGCGGCGAGGTGCATTTCCAAACCAAGATGACACGACTGCTTGTAAATGGCGACACTGTTGTGGGTGTTGAGGCTGTTAATCTTACTAACGGTGCCGAGGAGACTTATCGCGGTCCGGTGATTCTCGCCACTGGTCATTCGGCTCGCGACGTGTATCGCTATCTGGCTGAGGCAAAGATTGAGATTGAGGCTAAGGGTATAGCTGTGGGCGTGCGTCTTGAGCATCCGTCGCAGCTTATCGACCAGATACAATATCACTCAAAGCAGGGTAGGGGAAAATATCTGCCTGCTGCGGAATATAGTTTTGTCACACAGGTGGACGGACGCGGCGTATATTCGTTCTGTATGTGTCCGGGAGGTTTTGTCATTCCGGCTGCCACCGATAAGGAGCAACTTGTGGTGAACGGCATGAGTCCGAGCAATCGCGGCACACAATGGTCTAATTCGGGTATGGTGGTGGAGACACGTCCCGAGGATGTAGCTGGCGACGAGAACGACCCATTGCGCGTGATGCACTTCCAGGAGCAACTCGAACGCTCTTGTTGGCAGCAAGGCAACATGAAGCAGACTGCCCCGGCACAGCGAATGGTGGACTTCGTTAATGGCAAACTAAGCTACGACCTGCCACGCAGTAGTTATGCTCCTGGACTTGTGTCTTCGCCGTTGCACTTCTGGATGCCGGGCCAGGTGGCTCGCCGATTGCAGGAAGGATTCAAGAAGTTTGGCAAGATGAGCCGGGGATTCCTCACCAACGAGGCTGTGATGATAGCCACCGAGACACGCACCTCGTCGCCTGTGCGCATTGTTCGCGACCGTGAGACGTTGCAGCATGTGCGCATTCGTGGACTCTTCCCGTGTGGCGAGGGAGCCGGTTATGCGGGTGGCATCGTGTCGGCTGGTGTCGACGGCGAGCGTTGTGCCGAGATGTGCAACGAATACTTGAATAGTAATGTCTGAATGACTCCGCGCGCTGCGAGATAAACAATGAAGGCAAGCCACAAGGCGTGGTTTGCCAATGGCGCGCGAAGCGACATGTATAAGCCGAAGAAGATGGCTGCCGACGCTACCGATGAGAGAAGCATGCCGCGTGTGGCGGTGATGCCGATGTAGACTCCGTCCCAGATGAAGGCTGCCATGCCACATATAGGTATAAGCACTGCCCACCAAAGGTAGGTGTCGGATGCCGACACTACCTGCTGGTTGTCGGTGAGCAACGACAGGAATGGTGTGCCGCCGACAGCATACACTATTGTGTATGCCAGTGAAAGTGCTAATCCCCAACCGAACAGGCGGCTGACCGTGTGGTTGAATTCCACCCTGTTGCCAGCTCCGTGAAGTCTGCCGCATAGTGCTTCGCCAGCATAAGCAAAACCGTCCATCACGTAGGAGAATAGTGTGAAGAGCTGCATAAGCAGAGTGTTGACGGCAAGGATTATTGCTCCTTGGGATGCTCCTGCCGACAGAAAATAGAAGTTGACCGACACTATGAACAGGGTGCGGAGGAATATGTCGCGGTTGACAGTGAAGAATCGTCCCATAGCCGTGCGTTCGAGAATGGAATGCCAATCGACATAGCGTAGTAGCCGCCTACCGTAGCTGCGCAACCAAAGGATTGCCGACACGATTATTCCAGCATACTGTGCAGTCAGAGTGCCGAGAGCTACACCCTCGACCTTCATTCCCATGCCGTAGACAAAAGTGAGACTTGCCACTATGTTCACCACATTCTGCATGATGCTTATAAACATTGGCAGACGTGTGTTTTGCATGCCTATATACCATCCCGTCAGACTGTAAAGACAGAGCATAGCGGGGGCACCCCACACGCAGATGCGGAAGTAGGTCCATGCGGCGGCACGTATGTCGGCTGTCGGGTTGACGAGATACATGGCTGTGTGACCCAGTGGTGATTGAAGGATTATTATGGCCAATGCCACTGTGAGTGCCACCGACAGCGAGCGCATCAAGAGCATGACAACTCCGCGGAGGTCGCGGCTTCCCAATGCCTGTGATGTCATGCCGCTTGTTCCCATACGTAGGAATCCGAACACCCAGTATATCACGTTGAATATCATGCTGCCCACGGCTACGGCTCCTATGTAGACAGCCGAGCCCATGTGGCCAGATATGGCAGTGTCGACGAGTCCGAGCAGTGGGATGGTGATGTTGGAGACTATCGACGGAACGGCTATTCTCAATATCTTTTGGTCTATACTTTTCATAAATATTACCCCGAACTGATAAAACGAAAATAGAGACAATACCGACAAACCTCGCCTTTAACTGTGTTATTGGCAGACGTTGTCGGTATTGTCTCTATTCTTGTTTTTGCAAAACTTATATTATTGCTGTGTATTGAAAAAACTATTTAATCTTGTCGAATCCCTCGCCGAACACGCCGTGGCAGAATGTCTGTGACACAAGAGCGTCGGGGTCAATCTCGTTGATGAGATTGAACACGTCCTGCGATTCATACTTGCGTGTGAGCACTATGAGCATGTCGACATGGTTCTTGCTGTACCATCCCTTGCCGTCGACAACAGTCACTCCGCGGTGTACACGCTCGTTGATGATGTCGGCAATTTCTTTGTATTTCTTCGAGATGATGAGGAATTGCACTGTTTGGCGTGTGCCGTTCACGATATAGTCGCATGTGATACTTGCCACAAGGGTGAATGCGAGACCATAGACAATTGTCTCGACGCTGTGGAACAGGAAGTATGACGAGGCGATGATGGTGCAATCGACAAACTGCATGGCGCGTCCGAAACTAACGCGGAAGTATTTGTTGAGCAACATTGTCAGGATGTCGGTGCCGCCCGTTGAGCCGTTGTGGGAGAAAGCCACTCCAAGTCCACCGCCACCGAGCAAACCAGCAATGAGCACATGCATGAACTTGTCTTCGCCTGGGGTCATGATAGGATAGGCTGCAAAGAATGGCTGCAAAATACTGATTATTACAGACATGATGCCTACGCCGATAATCGTGCGCACAAAGAACTGCTTGGTAAGTGCGGAAATGGCGATGATGAGCATAAGCACATTTAGCACGAGCACCGAGGTACCGGCATTAATGCCTGTGGCATAATATATAAGTGCCGACACACCTGCTACTCCTCCCATTACGAATTTCTCGGGAAGGATGTAGGCACAATAACCGATGGAATACATCAGAATACCGATGGTGAGAAAGAGAATGTCTTTGGCATTGTTCTTGAACACCTTTACCGGAAATTTTGTTTTAGAGTCTCCCATAATAGTTTTTCTTGTTATTTGTTGTTTATAGCTTGTTTTTTATTGTAATATCTTTATTTTATGGCTTTTTCGAACTGTCCGCTCTGTGCGAAACTCAGTCCTTGAATCTTGTTGGTTGTCTTGCGTGTGGAGTACTTGAATGTGACGCTCTTGTCGCCGCTGAACGACTGCCAACGTAGTGTTAGGTCGACTTCCTTGCCATAGGTGTCGGGCAGACGGTCGAGACGGAAAGCAACGATGCCGTCGCCCCAATAGCCACCTTTCACGCCCTGTGCGTTGTGGTAGAACGTTAGGTCGTAGGGGTTGGCAGGGTTGGTTGCTACAAGGTTCACAAAATGTGGCACTCCCGTAGGAGCCCATTGTGTGCGGAAGTGTATTGTGAGATAACCGTCCTCGCTTACAGTCCAGTCGCGCAGTATTTCTACTGGATCTTCATGGTAGCGCTCCACGTTGGCTTCGCCTCCAAGGTTCTCTGCCATTGGTTTTGTCAACACACTGTCAATCCAGTTGACATACACCTGGTAGTTGTGCTTGTTGGTTGGCTGTGTGAGCATACGGTAGTTGACGAATGCCCTCACTTCACGGTTGCCGTAGGGTGCTGTCTGAATGTTTGTTGCTGTGATTTGTGTAGAATCGTCGAGCTGCATGCAGAATGAGCTGCCGTCGGCTGCTGGCTTCACTGTCACTATTGCGTTGGGGCGATTGAGCGGAAACACTGGGAACGAGTCGTCGTCGTCGCATGACTGCATAGCTATGCCCACTGTCATAATAAGCGTCATTATGACAGCAGATTTAATGCAGTATGCGGTTTCGCGTAATGTTTTGAAGATATTTTTCATCATATTGTCGATATGCTGTCGATGAGTTAATAGACTTTGCTGTATTTCAGCGTGCTAAGTTACAAATATTTTTTTATAAATCAACACTTTTTTGCATTAAATAATTCGGCTGTTCTTTTTTCGTCTATAAAATGACAGGAGGCTGTGACATTCGTGTCTCAGCCTCCTGCTTGTTATTTTGTAAAAGGGTCGCCCAGTGATGTGATGAAACTCCGAGTATACAAGATTTGAGAGCTCTCCGCCTTTGTAATCCACCGGCTTTGCAGCTTAGTCCCATTGAGGGTTTTATATGGCCCGCCATTGGCAAAAGAAACTTTCTCGGTTTCGATTTTTTTATTGATGAGTATCCCGATCAAACTGGCACGACCCATATGCTTTAGGTCGCTTGTTTCTGTTTTTCATGTGCAAAGTTAATATTTTCATCCCATTTGACAAAGCGATTCATACATTAGTTTTGTCTGCATTAATATTTTGTTGTTTAGTGAGTGTTGTTTCGTGTTTTTTCATTAACTTTACAGCCGGAGCTTAAAAATCAGTAACTTTACAATCTAAACACTTTATTTAATATTTAATATGGCAACAAATGGAAATCCAAGCAAGCAATTCAATCAACCCACCAAACGCTATGTGCAAGTGATGGACCTAAAGAACGACTCTGAGCTTATTCGCCGATACCGCGAGGCTCACGACAAAGAGCATTTCTGGCGTGAAATAGGTCAGGGTATTAAGGAGGTAGGAATTCTTGAAATGGAGGTTTATATAAAGGACAACCATCTGGTTATGATTGTCGATGCTCCTCTCGACTTTGATTGGGATTCGGCAATGGCTCGTCTTGCAACTCTGCCTCGCCAGGCGGAATGGGAACAGCATGTGGCACAATTTCAAAACTGCTCTGCCAATGCCACAAGCGATGAGAAGTGGCAGATGACGGAACGGGTGTTCCATATCTACGAATAATATTAGAAGGAGGGTGTCTTATTACACATGTTTTTGACACCCTCTTCACTCTGGCTTTTATTGATTTTCAGCCGACATCAGCAATTTTTTGAAGTCGCTGAATTCCTTCGACATGTTGATGCTCTTTTTCTCGCCTTTCATAAATGCGGCGAGACGTTCGGGTATCTTCACTTCCGCTCCAATGGCTTCTTCTACAGTTTCCTTGAACTTTGCTGGGTGTGCAGTCTCGCCAAACACTCCCACTTCGCCGTCGAGCAACAGGTCTTTTAGTGCTTGATAGCCACAAGCTCCATGCGGGTCGAGTATGTAATGATTTGCGTTGTAGCAATAGTGCATAGTCTGGCTTATCTGCTTGTCGCTGTATGTGGCACCGCTCATAAGGCTTGTTATTTTCTTCCAGTCGCCCTTGAAGAGGTCGTTGATGCGTGCAAAGTTGCTCGGGTCGCCCACGTCCATGGCGTTAGCTATGGTCTGTATGCTTGGGCGCGGATTGTATTTGCCTGTTTGCAGATATTTATATACAATGTCGTTGGCATTGTTGGCTGCGATGAAACGTTTCACAGGCAGCCCCATTTCTCTGCCGAAGATGGCAGCTGTGATGTTGCCGAAGTTGCCACTCGGCACACAAATCACAAATCCGTTGTTCTTGCCCATGCGTTTCAACTGTGCGTAGGCATAGAAGTAGTAGAATGCTTGTGGCAGGAAACGTGCCACGTTGATGGAGTTGGCTGAGGTGAGTTTCATGTGCTGGTTTAGTTCTTGGTCCATGAATGCCTGCTTCACCAATGCTTGACAGTCGTCGAAAACTCCGTCTACTTCTATGGCTGTGATGTTCTGTCCGAGTGTGGTGAATTGGCTCTCCTGTATCTTGCTCACCTTACCCTTAGGGTAGAGCACGTAAACGTGGATGCCATCGACACCAAGGAAACCGTTTGCCACGGCAGATCCCGTGTCGCCACTTGTGGCAACAAGCACGTTGACATTCTTTGTTCCCTCTTCGCGTATGAAATATTGCAGCATGCGTGCCATGAAGCGTGCGCCCACATCCTTGAATGCGAGTGTAGGTCCGTGGTAGAGTTCGAGCGAATAGATGTTATCTTCCACTTCTTTTATAGGGCAGTCGAAAGTCAAGGTGTCGTAGACAATGCGCTTTAAATCCTCGGCTTTGATATCTTCGCCGAAGAAGGCGTCAGCCACGTTGTAGGCTATTTCTTGGAACGATAATTTATCGATATTGTCGAAAAAATCCTTAGGCAGTTTCTTTATGCGCTCTGGCATGTAGAGTCCACGGTCGGGAGCGAGTCCCTTAACTACTGCCTCGTGAAGCGAGGCGATTGGTGCGGTATGATTGGTGCTGTAATATTTCATAGAATTTAAAATGTTAAGTGTTAATTGTTAAGTGTTAAATTGCTGGAACGTCTATGTTCATGAACATGTCCATGAATTCTGTGAGGTGCAGCATGCCGTAGCTACCACTTATGCAACTCACTTCGCTGTATGTCGCAACGTTGTCGGGCTCGATGCCGGGATACCATACGGCGAAAGGCACTGGCTCTTTCATGTGGGTGCGAATCTCAACAGGTGTGGGATGGTCGGGCATTAAGGCTATGCATACAGGCTCGTCCCATGATGCCACTTCCTTGTAGATGGGTCCCACCATGCGGCTGTCGAGGTTCTCGATAGTGAGCAGTTTCAGCTCAAGGTCGCCGTCGTGGCCTGCCTCGTCGCTTGCCTCAACATGCAGGAACACAAAGTCGTCGTTGCGCAAGGCATCGAGAGCCGCTTGAGTCTTGCCCTCATAGTTGGTGTCGGCAAGTCCTGTGGCACCCGGCACAATGATGTTGTGAAGTCCAGCATAATGACCGATACCACGTATTAGGTCGACTGCAGAAATGACGTCGCCACGCTTTATCTGTGGATACATCTCCTGCAATGTTTTCATTTGTGGACGGTAGCCTCCTCCCCATGGCCATATACTGTTGGCTTGGTCTTTGCCTTCAGCCCGTCGGCGACAGTTGAGCGGGGCGTTGTAGAGTACGTCTTGCGACTTTATGATGAGTTCGTTGATGAGTGTGGCAGTTTCCAAAGCCTCGTGTTCGTAGCCTTTTTCGGGAGTCACCAACAGTTTGCGCCACTCCTCGTTAGGGTGGTCGTGGGGAGGAGCGCATACAATATGTTTGTTGCCACCTTTTATTATAAGCAAGTGTCTGTATTGTATTCCCTTTATGAATTTCACCCTATCGCTGCCAAGTTTCTCGTTCAAGAGATTGATGAGTTCCTGACTGTCGTCGGTAGTGAGATGTCCACCGTGGTGGTTTTTAATCTTCTTGTCGGCAAGACAAATGATATTGCAACGCAAGGCGAGGTCGTCGGATTGCATTTCATAACCTATGGAGGCTGCTTCCAGCGGTCCGCGTCCCTCGTATACTTTGTTCATGTCGTAGCCAAGGATTGTGGCATTTGCCACCTCGCTACCCGGCAGAAAGCCATCGGGCACGGTAATGAGTCGTCCTGTGCGTCCGATGCTTGCCAGATGGTCCATGTTTGGTGTGTTGGCATACTCAAGGAGGGTTTTGCCTCCGAGTCGGTTGACAGCATGATCAGCCATGCCGTCGCCGAGAATAATAATGTGTTTCATGGGCTAAACTTTTTAGATGTTAGCTATTGACATGATATTGGCAAACACTCCTGCTGCCGTCACGCTGGCTCCAGCTCCATAGCCCTGTATGAGCATTGGATATTCGCGGTAGCGTTCGGTGGTGAGTGTCACAACGTTGTTGCTGCCCTCAAGATTGTAGAATGGGTGGCGCATGTCCACCTCTTTTAGTGCTACGCTTGTCTTGCCGTGGTCGAATGTTGCCACGAAACGCCATCTCTTGCCGTCGGCTTCGAGTTTCTTGCGGCGTGTCTCAAAGTCGGCATCGAGTTCGGGCAGATGTTTCCAGAAGTCGTCGATGCTTCCCTCGAATAGCGATTCGGGAATGAAAAGATGTTTTTCCACGTCGCTTTTCTCCACTTTATATCCTGCTTCGCGTGCAAGAATTACGAGTTTGCGTATCACGTCCTTGCCCGACAGGTCGATGCGTGGGTCGGGCTCGCTGTAACCCTGTTCCTTGGCACGGCGTACAGCCTCCGAGAGAGGTACGTCGGCTGATATTTCGTTGAATATGAAGTTTAGTGTTCCACTGAGCACAGCCTCTATCTTCAATATTACGTCGCCTGAGTTGCGCAGGTCGTTGATAGTGCCGATGATGGGCAGTCCAGCACCAACATTAGTCTCGTATCTGAATTTCACACCACGTGCCAGGGCTGTTTCCTTCAGTCGTATATAGTTGTCGTAGGACGACGATGCTGCTATCTTGTTGGCTGCAATCACTGATATGTTGTGTTCAAGGAACGACTGGTAGAGCTGCGCTACATCTTTGCTTGCAGTGCAGTCGACAAACACACTGTTGAAGATGTTCATGTTGATTATCTCATCGCTCAGTGTAGTGTCGTTGATTAATGGGGCTTGTTCGAGTTGTTCGCGGTAGGTGGTGAGGTCGATACCGTCGCGGTTGAAAATAGCTTTCTTTGATGTAGCTATTCCCACGACGTTGAGTTTCAGTCGCTTTGTGAGTTTTAGCTCCTCGTATTGGTCGTGTATCTGTTCCAGTAGTTGTCCGCCCACAGTTCCCACACCACACACAAAGAGATTAAGCACTTTGTATTCCGACAAGAAGAACGAGTCGTGTATCACGTTGAGTGCCTTGCGTAGGTATTTGCTGTGCACAACAAACGATATGTTTGTCTCCGATGCACCCTGTGCACATGCAATCACGCTGATGCCGCTGCGTCCGAGAGTGCCAAACAGTTTGCCTGCAATTCCCGGTGTATGCTTCATGTTCTCGCCAACGATGGCTATTGTGGCTAATCCGCTCTCTGCATGCATAGGGAACATGGCACCCGTCTCAATCTCTTTGGCAAACTCGCTGTTGAGCACCTCAACAGCTGCTGCCGCGTCCTGGTCGCGCACACCAATTGAGGTTGAATTCTCTGATGATGCCTGCGAAACCATAAATACGCTTATGCCGTTGTCGGCAAGTGCAGTGAAGATGCGTCGGTTGACACCTATAACACCTACCATCGAAAGGCCAGTTACGGTGATGAGTGTTGTGCCGCTGATGCTTGATATGCCCTTGATGGGCTTGTCGTCGTTGTTGATTTTAGCCTTGATGACAGTGCCTTCAGCCTCAGGGTTGAAGGTGTTTTTCACGCGTATAGGTATGTTTTTCACGCACACGGGGTATATCGTAGGCGGATAAATCACCTTTGCACCGAAATTGCAAAGCTCCATAGCCTCGATATAACTCAGTTCGTTGATGGTATAGGCTGTTTTTATGACGCGCGGGTCGGCGGTCATAAATCCGTCGACGTCGGTCCATATCTCAAGAATGTCGGCGTCGAGTGCTGCTGCTATGATAGCAGCCGTGTAGTCGGAGCCGCCACGTCCGAGGTTGGTTATCTCGTTGGTGTCGCGGTCCATACTAATAAAACCAGGAACAAGCGAAATGCGTGGTAGGTCACTGAATGTGCGACGCACCAGTCGTTGTGTAAGTTCAGAGTCGAGAGTGTTCTTGTGGTTCTTTCGCATGGTCTTTATGAACTCGCGTGAGTCAAACCACTTTGCGCCCTGCACGAGTGTGGCGACGATGTTGGAGCTTAGTCGCTCGCCGTAGCTCACGATGGCATCCTGTGTCTTCTTCGACAGGTCGTGGATTAGGTAGACACCGAAATAGATTGAGCGCAACTGCTCAAACAAAGAGTCTACCGTCTTGAAAAGGTTTTCGCGTTTGCGTGTGTCGGTGATGATTGTGTCGATCATCTTATGGTGGCGGTCTACCATGGCTTGAAATTCTTCTTTCCATGTGTCGTCGCCCTTTAGCGCGAGTTGTGAAGTGGCGAGAAGTTTGTCGGTGATGCCGCCGAGCGCGCTCACTACTACAATGATGGGCTGCTTCTCTGCCTCTTTCTCTACTATAGCCTTTAGGCTAAGAATACTCTCTACGGAACCCACTGAGGTTCCGCCAAATTTCAATACTTTCATTTCTTCTTGTTCTTTGGTTAATGCCTCCATACAAAGGAGGCTGTTTTGTTTCGGTGTAGAGGCTTGCCGTCGCAGTGAGACTGGCTTCTATCCCAATCCTCGTTACGTGAGAGGCATGGGCGAGACACCGCGGTCTACTTTTATTTTTTTACTGTGCGGCAGAGGGGCTTCTCTTCACCGTGTCGTGACATAAAGTTTTGTAAAGTGTCGGCAAATTTACTAAAAATATATGTTATGTCAATAAAAAAGAACAAAAAATGTGCAATTTGTGATGTTTTTTGGTTTGCTACCCTATTGTTTTTAAGTAGAAGGCTTACCCCTCAATGCGTTCCTTGCATTGCTCCATAAGCCATTTTGGAGTGCTTGTGGCTCCGCATATGCCCACGCTTTTTGCTCCATCGAACCATGTCATATCTATCTCGTCGGGACTTTCTATCTGGTGGCTGTTTGCATTGACACTGCAACATTCTTTAAACAGCACCTTTCCGTTGCTGCTCTTACGTCCCGACACAAATAGTATCACATCGTGGCGCGATGCAAAAGTGGCTATGTTGGGCATACGGTTTGCTACTTGTCGGCAGATGGTGTCGAAACTCTTGAAAGTGGCTTCTTTGCCTATGTGTTGCTGAATGTAGTCGATGATTTGATGGAAACCGTCGAGCGACTTCGTTGTCTGTGAGTACAGATATATGTCGCGCGAGAAGTCGAGTCGCTTCACGTCGTCTACTTTCTCCACCACAATGGCGTGGCTGTCGGTCTGACCTACAAGTCCGAGCACCTCAGCGTGGCCTCGCTTGCCGAATATCACAATCTGTGCTTCGGGGTTGGCGTCGTATTGGCGTTTGATGCGTCGTTGCAGTGCGAGCACTACAGGACATGTGGCATCTATAATTTCTATGTTGTTCTTTCGTGCCAGGTCGTAGGTCTGTGGTGGCTCGCCGTGGGCGCGCAGCAGCACCTTCACGTTGTTGAGTTGGTGCATGTCGTCGTGGTTGATGGTTGTCAACCCTTGTTCGTGGAGTCGTTTCACTTCCATGCCGTTGTGCACAATATCGCCCAGGCAGTAGAGGCGCGTGCCGTTGGCAAGCTCCTCTTCCGCCTTCTTTATGGCTGTTGTGACTCCGAAGCAGAATCCGCTTCCATCGTCTATTTCTATAATCAAGTTGTTGTTCATTCTGTATGTCTACTCTGTGATGATGTTGATTGTCACCTTAGGCAGGTTGGGGTCGTTGGTTATCATGAGCACACGTGGTTTTGAACGTGCTGTCTTCAGCAGTCGTTGTTCGGCTGTGATTTTTATCTTTGCCTGTTCGCCTGGCTGTAGCTTCTGCTTGTTGAGCGACACTTGCAGTCCTACGGTGAACATTTGCAGGTTCTTGATGTTGAGTGTCGACTTTCCGTCGTTGCGTATTACCACCTCGCCTTTCAGTTTCTTCTTGCCAGCAAAGGCTCCGAGGTTGAGTTCTGTGGTTGAGAGTTTTAGTCTTGGCGCGTTTGCAAGCTGTGTGGCTGTCAGGTTGTCGAATTTGGGCAGTAGCACTGTCGACACGCTAATCTCTTTCTCGCGGCTCACGCGGTCGCCGGGGAATCCGCCGAGGAACACGCTTGTCTGTGTCAGTCCCATGTCCTTGAGTCGTTTAGAGTCGAGAGTGACGGTGACCACTCCGCTATGTCCCGGTGCAATCTTCGATGGCGACACCTCTGCTTGCAGATAGTCGGGTAGGTGCATCACTACGGGTTCCACATTTCCGTCGGTAGTGTTGCGTATATGAATCTTCTTTTGTGGGCGTTCGCCTCTGTTCACGTCGTCGAACTCGATGTCGTTGCAGTCGCTCTGAATAGTTCCGAGCATGAAGTCGTATTTACCTCCAAAGTCAACAATTTCTCTCACTACATGACCGCGCATGCGCAGCAACAGAGGTTTCTCGTTGCCTTCGGCATACAGGTCGACGAGTTTGTTGAATCTACCCATGGTTTGTGCGTTATAAGTCACACGCACAGTGAATTTTGATCCAGCAGGAATCTCGTCCTTCGGATATTCCACTTCAGTACATCCACAGCTCATGCGTGCGTCGACAATGCGTATTGGGTGGTTGCCCTTGTTCTTAATCTCGAATTCGGCGGTGACAGGGTCCTGGTATGTCACCTGTCCGCAGTCTACAATTTTGTTTATCGCTTCTATCTTTTGTGCACTCACACCGATGGCGTTGAGTGCGAGGAATAAGGCTGATATATAAAGTTTCTTCATATTGCTGTTTTTTTTGTATTTAGTTGCCAATATAACTGTTTTCTACGTTCAGTCTTACGGCTTTGGTGCGTGCCATGAATTCTGGGGCGTAGGAACATTGTACTGCACATGTACCAGTTTGGTATTCTCCACTTCGGTCCACGTAGTATGTGGTCTCAACTATATGTTTGCCTTTGGCAAGACGGTCGAAGAAGTAGTTGGTGGCATTGTCTTTGGGCTGGCAGTAGTAGCCGTTGGCGTAGCCAGAGAGCTGTTCGGCAGGCTCAAGACATGCCGCTCTGCGATCGGCAAGTTGCACGAAGTCGTAGTCGCGGTCGGCTGTTATGGTGATGCGCACAGTTATGCGGTCGCCAATGTTCAGCAGTGTGTTGTCGGCTGTCAATGGTTTGCCGTTCTTCATCAGTTCACGTACGACAGTCATTCCGGTTATGGCGTTGTCGACTTCGGTTGTGTTCTGCATGAATTGTGCGTATACGTTGCCCCATAATGTGCCTGTAGTCGATTTCTCGGCAGTCAGTGTCTTGAACGTGTTGCCAGTCTTCGAAGTCTTGACATATCCCAGTCCGGCTGTGAGCTTCGGTGTTGTCAGTTTCTGTCCGTTAAGCTTTAGCACGGTTGGCTGAGTAGCGTTCTCTGTGAGCGTTGATGTGTTGCCTTCGAGGAAGGCATATACGGCGTTCACCGAGTTGATAGGAGTGTCCCAAGCCTGTGTGCGTTTCGACTGTAGCAGCCAGCGTTGCATCTCGCCTATGGTTTTGGTGTCGCTGGGCGCGAGTGTTTTTAGTGCTTCGATGGCAGCAACTTGCGACGGTATGCGATAGTCGAACCATGAATAGTGTGCCTTAGGTGTGTCGAAGTAGCGGCCCATTTCTTCTTTATATACAGTATACTGTCGTATGCTCTCCAACAGGTTGTTTGCCTCCTTTGTGTGTTTGTTCTTTGCGAGCACCACAGCAGCCACTGCCTTTGCATAGATAGAGGGCTCAGTGTTTTGCTTCGCCAGATAAGTCACGAGATAGTCGAAGTTTTGTTTTACTGTTGACTTCATCTTTCTCTTGGCTATTGTCGATGCGTAGAGGTATTGCACTGCCAGTTCGCTTGGGCGTAGGTTCTTTGCCTTGCCTTCACGTTCCAGTTTTTTCATGTCCTTCACTTCGCGTGCCATCAATTTGTCCATATAGGCAAAAGCAGCGTTAGTGATGTTGCTTGTAGACTTCTGTTCGCCCACAATGTTGTTGAGACGTGCTATTGTCTGTATCACGTTCATTGTCATGTAGGGCGAGCCTTGCATGCCTTTCCACCATGAGAAGGAGCCGTCGGCGTTTTGTAGTACCGCGAGGCGCGCAATGTTGTCGGCTATGCGGTAGTCGAGTTGCGACTCGTTGAAGTAATTCATCAACATATGTTTCTGCTCAGTCTCTTGGTCGGCGTCCATGAGCCATGGAGTCTCGCCGAGCACAATCTGTTTCAAGTTGTCGTTTTTCTGCAATGCGCTTTGTAGCGATGTCTCTCCGTTTTGTGTGGCATCTTCCTTCTGCCACAGTTCTACAGTCTGCTTGATGGCAGGGTTAAGGTGCATCAAATAGCTACCAAGCGTATTGGCGTAGTAAGCCGTGGCAAGCGATATGGCGTTGTCGCCTTCGGGAGCAGTCATGTTGGGCAGTGCTTGCACCATGAGCCATGCGGGCGAGTTGGTGTATTCCACTGTGAGCTTGCGGTTGTGGCTCTTAGTTGGGAACATACGTTCAAGGTCGATGTCGATTGTTCCTGGCTCGTTTTGTGTGAACGTATAGGTGTTGGTCACGAGTTCTTCGTCGGGCAGTACGGGCAGATAGTGTTGTTCGCCGTCGCTATAGCCGTGGCCCTGAGCGGTGACTCTGCATATAAGCAGTCCGTCGTTATCGATTTTCGCCATGTCGAAGTTGAAGTTGGCTGTTGTTGTCTCGCCAGCCTTTACGTTGAACTTCTTCTCCTTACGGTAAACCTCCTTGCCAGTCTCTGGGTCTATCAAAGTGAGTCGTGCTGTGCCACTCTGCTGTTTGTCGGATGTGTTGGATATTCGTGCGGCAAGAATGCCTCGGTCGGTTGTGCGCACAAAGCGTGGCATATTGGGCTGTACCATCACCGTCTTCTTAGCCACGGAAGTAGCTTTGATAGTGGCGTTGTTCATCTCCGTGTCGTGTGCCAAACCGTAGAACTGCCATGTGGTGACGCTTTCAGGCAGAGTGAACTTTATCTGCACATTACCTTTCTCGTCGGTTGTGAGTCCCGGATAGAAGAAAGCGGTCTCGCTAAAGTTCTCGCGTATCTGGCTGTCGGCATTCATTTTGCCATTCGAGTTGGCTTCTTCGTTGTATCTACCACTGTCGTTTTGGTCGGCACTGCCAGCACTGTCGAGAGACTTTGTAGCTGCCATTTCCATTTTTACTTGTGAGTGTTTTTGGATTGCAATAGGGTTGCTGCCCACACGATAGGGGAGTGCCATGTATTCTTTTGCCATGAGCACAGTGCCAAAACCTGTTCCAGGTAGGCTGAATTCGAATCGACTGAAGTCGATGGAGCGCTCGTTGAGTATGCGCATTGGTGCCTCGCTGTAAGCATACAGGTTGCGGTTGTTGTAGCCATTCCATGCGAGCCACGGCACGTTGACGTAAGTAGGCAAAGCAAACTCCATGCTGTGCTTTCTAATCTCGTCGAGCGACTTATCGTAGAGAGTTGCGAGCAGTTGTGCGCGTGCTGGTTTGCCGTCGGGTCGTGTTATGTTGAGTGTCCAAGTTTCGCGTTGTCCAGGTGTTAAACGGTCGCGGAATGTGGTCCATTTCATATTGAGCTTTGTGTCGGGCAGTGGACGTTCGATGCGTGCTGTGTGGTGGTAGGCATGTCCGCTCTTCACCCATGCCACCGATAGAGTCACTCCGTCGCCCCATTCTGGTTTGTAGATTAGAGCCCGAGTGTGTAGTTCGTTGCTTAGATCGGTGCGGCTGTCTTCGATAATTCTGTTGCCCGCCACAAGAGTGTAAACTACGTGCTGTATACTGTCTGTTGATCCGAGTTGTATGAATACCGGTCCGCCATTTACGGGGAATCGCTCTGCCGACTGATAGAACCAGTCGTGAGTTTCTGTGGGTGCCTTGCGGTCGTGCAAAGAGAACGTTGTGAAAGCAGTGCGCAGTGTGTCGGTTCCGCATATAGCCACAAGTTGGTGACGTGCCGAGGACAGTGCTTCTTCGCTCAGTTTGTCGGGTGTGTTTGCCTTGCAAGTATAGCGGTGTGAGTCGATGAAGTATGTCACTTCGCCGTCAATTGGTTCGCCAGCATTGTTGAGGTAGGCGAATGTTATGGTGTGCAGACTGTCACGCAGCGATTTGTCAGGTATGTCGCATGTGAGCATTGTGGGGTGGTCGCTCAGGTGTAGCGCCGTTTCGCAGTAGCGTGTTTCGCCCGATGCGTCGGTCACGTTGGTAGCCACATCAAAGGTATAGTAGCGTCGTGGGTGTTCGTCGTATGTGTCGGGCATGGTCATTGGCACTCTTACTGTGAATGCTCCGTCGGCATCGGTCTGCACTGTGTCGTTGAGCACTGTTTCCTGTCGCATGTCCATTCCTGCATATCTCCAAAACATAGCTGGTCGACGCACGACGCTTACCGTCACGCGTGCACCTTGCACAGGCACTCCTGCGAATGTCTTGACTGTGCCTTTGAGTTTCACGGTGTCGCCCTGAGCATATTTTGTTGTAGGTTTGGCTATCTCCACCTTGAAAGTTGGTCGCTTATATTCCTCAACGCTGAAATTGGCATATCGACAGTTTCCGTAGTCGCTTCTTAGGGTGTATGTGCCAGTTAGTCCTGAGGTTGGCAGCACAAAGTCGGTCGATGCCATGCCATACTCGTCGGTTGTGACAATGTGCTTAGCTACCTCCTTGCGGTTGGCGTCGCGCAGTGTTATGGTCATCTGTTTAGCAGCCTGTGCCTCGCCTCGGTATTCCTTGTTATCGTATTTATAGGCTATTGCAGCCACATGAACCGTTTGTCCTGGTCGATAGATGCGTCGGTCGGTATAGAGTGTGGTTTGCGTCACGTTGGCTTTATTGCTGTAGTAGCTAAATCGTCCCGATATGGGTGTGCGCGGGAAAGCTTTCTCCGTGTCGGTGTATACGCGGTAGGCTGTAGGCTCAATAGCGTCGTATTCCACATACACCTCTCCGTTGTTATCGCATGTGTATGTCTTCACGGTTTCCTTGTTGTCGCCGCGGTTGGCTGTAAACACGTCGATTTTGGCTTTTGGCACAGCCACACCCGTTGTTGCGTTGAGCATGGCAAATCGATATTTATTGCCAGGCAGAGCCTCTACCACAGGATAGATGTTGCACACGTGAAGCAGTTGTCGCTCCACGGGTACACTCACATTGTCGGTTGACATTTCCACGAGATACATTCCTGGTTGCAGTCCGTTGATGCTGAGTGTGTCGCTTACTGTCTTGTAGGCAGGCAGTCCAACGTATTGTCGCACGTCGGTGAGAGGTTGTTCTCCAGCAACGATGTGTCGGCGCAGTCGTGCATAATCCTTGTCGTTCATAGGGTCGAGCTGTGTGGTGCCGTCTATGTCGAGTCGTGTGGCTGTGAGTCGCAGCTCGTTGATGTTGTTGAGTGCCATTACTACCACTTTGCGTTCCACTCCAGGCAGAGCCATGGCTCCGCCTAATGATGCGTGGAAAGATGGCAGTGTGAGTCGGTTCTGTGCGTTGCGCAGTATATTCATGCGTTGCCATGCTCCCCATTTCATAAGAGCATAGTTAATGTAGTTCATCTTGTCCTCAGCGCTTACGTCTTCGGCGTTCTCCATGTAGGCATAGCGTTCAATTGCTACCTCGCCGCATGGCAACAGGTCGCCATATTCGCGTATTAGTGAGTCGAGCGACATTATATATTTCGACTTCTTCAATTTTCCCACGTCGTTGGCTTTGCGTGCCTTGCGTATCAGCTCCAGAGCCGATAGGCATGCTCCCTCACGTTTGCCATGAGCGTCGTAGTAGTCGTGCATGCCTTTGTAGTCGCCGGCAGCCATGCCAATGATGTGTAGCATGTCGTTGTAGTAGTATTTCGAGTCGATGCCGTCCTCAACGAATGGTTTGTAGCCTGTGGCGAAGGCATCGGCGAGTGCGCCGGGATTACTCATCGACTTGCGGTAGTATTGTTTGCCGATGGCAATGCCGTCGTCGAGCAGATGGCTACGGTCGGTGAAGACGGTGCCGAGCACCGACTCATAGATGGCAGCCAGTACTTGGTCGCCACTCTTCACAGCGGCCTGTTCGGAGGCTTGAAGTCGCTCAATGGCTGGTTGTAGCGAGTCGGGTGACAGACTTACAGTTTGGTCGGCAGTGGCGAGTTGTGCCTTGAGCAGGTGGCCGTAGGCACGCTCGCGCTGTGCTTTGGCTGAGATTTCGCCAAGCACTTTGAGTACGGTATGGGGATGGTCTTTTTGCACTGCGGCTTCGAATTGTTTCCAAAGCGACGTGTAGGTATCGGCTATTGCTGCCAAAGGCATGAGCAATGCCAGTGTTATTGATATGAGTTTTGCCCTTTTCATAATGATTCTCTTTGTTTTGTTATGTTTTACAAAGTTAGTAGAATTATGCTAAACGACAAAACAATTACCATTTTTTATTATTATCAACTTTATTAACCACACATTATTCGACAGACCTTTATTTTTAGTTGCATTTATCACATTGTAAGGTCTATATTATGTCAAAAAGAATGTTGAATAAAAATAAAATCTGGTTTGTCTGATATCATGAGTGAGGAGTGCTTTTAGGCTGGCATTTAGATTGAAATTTCCTCAAAAGTGACATGAATCTGCCAGCCTTTAATTCGTTGGATGTCAGATTGTTGTGTGGTTGCTGGTACTTATGGCACTTTTTTTCAAAAAACATTTTTTTTATTTTTCCACCCTCTCTTTGTCGAGTTCGTGTGTCAATACCCGTTGTGCCTCAAAGAATCCAGTGAGCATAGCGGTGAGATATTCTACTATGTTTGGTATTTCGGGTGTGATGAGGAATTGTCGTTTGGTATGCACTATCATGCGGTTGTTCTCCACATCCATAGAGTAAATCACGCAAATACCACCAAACTTGAAATTAACGCTGTTAATCACTTTGCGCAATTTCGACACCTCGTCGATGTCATCGAGGTTTACGCTACCCCATGAGAAGTCGTAGACAGTGACCATCAGACTGTCGTCGGTTGCAATAAGACAGAATGATTCGCCTTGGAACATAAATTCTATGCGGTCGGGGTCTTCTTCAGTCTCAAACACTTTGCAGTTGAGTTCGTTCAGCAGAGCCTTGCACAGTTGTCGCGTTTTCATCCCGGCAAAGTTATTGTTAATAGTAGTCGACATGGCATTCTTGTCCTTTGTCTTGCTGTTGCCTTCAGTTATGTGCTCGGTCTTGCTGTTGTTGTCTTCTTTTAGTTTTTTGTATAAAAAGAAGACTGCCACGGTTAGTGTTACGACGAGTGAAAAAATGCTTATTATAGTTGTTGTGTCCATATGGCTTTGTGGTTTCTGCCTTTTTATATTAAGGAGAGGGTGTGGCAAGGATGCCGCACCCTCTTACTGTTAGTTACAAATATTATTTTACTGTTTGTTTGGAATAATCTCAAACACTTCTATTGTGCCTTCGATTTCCGCTTTCACAGCCTTTTTCACAATGTCTACCTTCATAAGCGAGTTGTCGACATTGGTTGATGATATGAGCTTGCCCTTCTTGTTGTACTGGTTGAAGACAATGTTGCCAGTTGCTTTAGCCTTGTCGGTGAGCAGAGTATAGCTTGTTGTGCCTTCAGGAATGCCGAATGCGAGTTTGCCCTGGGTTGTGAATGAAGTGCATGGGTTCTCGTCGAATGCCGGCATTGCAGCGTTGACGTCAGCTGCTTCCACCTTGAATGGCAGACTCTCGGGAGTTGTCGGGTTGACGATGAATTCGCGTACAGCACACCAGCTCTTCTTATCGCTCTGCAACTTGCGCATACGCACATAGCGAGCTTCAACCGGCTCACCCTTCCAGTTTATTTCGTAGGTCTTGGGCAGTTCGCCAGTGAGAGCGGTCCATGTCTTGCCATCGGCCGAAGCTTCAAGTATGGTGTTATCGAAATAGTCAACATCGTCTACCGAATTGCGTCCCTGAATGATGCTCACCTCTCTTACAGGGCGCACCGCTCCGAGGTCGAGACCAATCCAGTCGCCTGTGTTCTGGCTGTTGCCAGAGTGGTAGAACGTCTTCTGGTCGCCGTCGAGCATAAGTTTGCTCTGTGTTGTGCGCAGTGTGGCATATGTGCCCACAGCGTTGTAGAAGGCAGGAGTCTTACCGGCAATCTTGTGGAAGAACTCTACTGCCATGTCGTCCATGCCATTTTCGTAGAACGGCTGTAGTTTCATTGTTCCCGACTTGTGTGCCTGATAGGCTGTGAGGTCGGCATTGGTCATGCGGTTGCGCAGGTAGTTACTCCAGAACGAGGCATAGTTGCCGCTGCGGAACTCCTTCATGAGGTCGAGAGTTGTGTTGCATCGCTTGCCCAACTTCTTAAACTCTACGAGCCATGGGCGAAGCTCCTTCATGAGCAATGGGTTCTTGCAGTCGCGCTCCATTGTGTCGGGAGCCTTCTCCACTTTATCAAACTCATTCTTCAAAGCCGAAGCCTTAGCGTCAGTATAGTCGGCAAGGCGGAATGTGCGTGTCTCCCACGACTCAGCACGGCGGTAGCCAGTCTCGGTGTCGCATGAATGTATTGCGAATGTGCGGTAAGCGTCGTGAGCCTCTGGTGTGAGGTCGACAAGTCCGCGCTCCCAGTTGTCTATTGGGTTATAGTTCTTCACATTCCAGTTGTAGTCTGCCACACCATAGAGAGCGAGCTTCGAAGCCTCGCCATGCTCCATCGGATTTGACAGAACGCCACATGTCATCTGGTCGGTGATGTCGTTCTCAAGTCCATAGGCAGGACCTTGCATGATGATATGGCGTGCATAGTCGGTCACGGGGAAGTTCCACCAGTAGTAGGCAGGACGCTTGATGCGCGAGTCTACGAAGTCGAGAGTTGCCTTGTCGAGGTCTGAGCAAACCACAGCACCCGTCCAGAACACATTGATAGACGGATCAAGACGCTTGCCGTAGATAGCGAGCTGACCATTCTCCTTGGGGCTTGCCCACAGCTGAGAGTAGTCGGTTGGACAAACCACAAGCGGAGCCACGCCACTCTTGGTCTTCACAAACTCCTTTGTAAGGCGGTTGAGCAAGTCTACCTGCTTGTTTGAGTCGGTTCCCTCGCCCTCGATGTCGTCGAAATGGATTGCGAACGAGCGCACGCCGAGGTCGTACATGTGGTTGAACTTGTTCACGAGGTTCTGGTAGTCCTCCTCATTCCACTTGATGTCCTTGCCCGGATGTATGGCCCACACGAAGTCTACACGGTTGCGGTTGCAAGCCTCAACGAGTTCGTGGATATTGCGAGCCTGGTCTTCGGGATAAGGCTTACGCCAGTTTGGCGAGCTGTGATAGGGGTCATCCTTAGGACCGTAGACATATTCGTTGAGTTTGTTGCGTCCGTAGTATTCGATGAGCGATAGTCTTACCTGATGCGACCATGGTTCGCCGTAGAATCCTTCCACAACACCGCGTAGTGGCAGGTCGGGATAGTCGTTGCACTCGGTGTAAGGCATTTTGCCGTTGGTGGCAGGCGAGTCGAGCAGCTGCTTCATTGTCTGCAAAGCGTAGAACGCGCCGCGTTCGTCGTATCCTGTTATGTTGATGCCGTTGTTGTCGGCTTTTAGTAGGTAGGCACCCGACACCATTTTCTTTAGTCCTGCTTTCTGTGCGGCTTTCGCTCCGAAATCGATGTTGAGCTTTATGCCTTTAGGATTCTGCTTTATGAATTCGAGGTCGTTGGCAAACTTCTTCTGCTTGTCTGTGACACACACACCCTGCGAGAGGTCGATAAGTTGCTTTGTGTCGACACTGAAGTTGTGTGGTGTTGGGTTAACGATGATGCCGTGGTGGTTTACTTTCTTTCCTGGCACCATGTTGACGTCCTGTTTTTCGCCACGCTGTGAGCTGAGGTCGAAGCTGTCGTCCTGCGCAAAAGCAGTTGCGCTGCAAGCCACTGCAAAGATGGCCGACAATAAAAATTTGTTATTAATCATTTATTTAGTTTATTTTTAGTAAAAGCGTATATATTATGCAAAACTAACTAAATAATCTAATAATTGCAAGTTTTTTATAATTAATTTTGTCTAATTATTGAAGTTTCGCAAGTTTGCAACTTGCTCAACAGTAGACAAGATACGAGTAAACCAGGAGATATGCTTTTTGTTGAAAAAACTCTGTTTTATAGAAATCAGTTGCCAAATTGTGCAACACTTCTTTATAATAACGTGAGGGTATGGATTCCATGCCATACCCTCACACGTTGTGTTGAAAATTGTTCTATAACATTTTTAAATATCAAAGTAGTAGACAGCCACCACAGCTGCTATCATGGCGATAGCAATAGCCGTGAGTGTCCATGACAGAAGCTTTGCCATCACCTTTCTGCGTCGTATAGCTCGCAGACTTTGTTCTCTGAATTGGTCGGCGTCGTCCTTCTTTTGGTTGTTTTTGTTGTGATTAAAGTTGTTCATTCCTTAGTTGTTTATTTTAATTATGTTAGTCTTGTTCTGTATTTTTTATATTGTGTTGTAGCTGTTGTGATAGCGTCTGTTGTTTTTTAGAATTTCACATCGAACTCCACGTCCACCATATTGTAGTTGTGTTTGTCGGCAGCAAGGCTGCGGTCGTTGACACGCACATATTCGGCTGCAATCATTATCGACTTGCCAATCCAGTAGTTGACACCAATCTCGTAGTTGGTCTTTGATGTCGACCATTCGGCGCGAGGACGGTACATGTCGTAGCGTGCCTTGGCATAGAGTTTCTTCGAGATAATAGGAGCAATCATCAGTGCATAGAATCCGTCGGCGCGGTTGCCTGCATTGTAGTTGATGTTGCAGTCGGTCTCTTTGCCTGTGCTGAACGTTTTGCTGAAGCCATAACCCTGGCTGTGGATATACTCAGAACGCACAGTCCAGTCGTTGGCAGCATACTCAGCACTTAGTGCGTAGCGGTTTTTACCAAGCGAGCGCACTCCACTCTTCTCGTTGCCGTTCTCGGTCCATGTGCCTTTGCGTGCGTAGGAGCCAGTCCATCCGAAGGCTCCGATGCGCAGTCCCTTGATGGGTGCAAGCCACACGCCTCCAATCACATCCTTGCGCTGGTCGACATCTTTCTGTCCTGTGCCCTGTCCGTTGAACACACCCACCTGATAGTGTATGAAGTTGTGTCCGTCAGCGGTCTTGGCGAAATCGCCTTGAATCTGTACACCTATGTCGCGTCCATTGCTGGCGTGCTCGCCTACGCGGTCGTTGAATCCCGACAGTTTGCTCACGTTCTGTGAGTAGCCCATGAATCCTTGTGTCACGGGGTGCATTGGGTTCTCGAAGGTGAATGGTCGCTTGAACTGGCCTGCCTTTATTTTGAATGCGTCATATTTCTGCCATTCGGCGAACGCGTCAACCATTCGTGGCGACGATCCAAGGTTGGATGTGTTGCCGTTGGCTTGTAGCTGCACTTTCCAGTAGAAGTCCTGCATGAGTCGGCCTTCGAGCGACATACGCACCATTCTGATGTTGAAAGAGTTGCTTTCCTTGTCTTCCTGGTCGCTTGCCTGGAACTGTGACATCACGTAGCCACTGAATTTAATGTCGCTCATTACCTGTATTTGAGGTTTTTGTTCTTGGGCCTTAGCTCCAAGTGTGGCGAGAGCAGCGAGTGTTAAAGAGATAAGCTTTTTCATTAATGTTTAATGTTGAGTGTTGAATGTTAAATGTGGGGGGTGTTGAAGAAAAGGTCTATGCCTTTTCTTCAAGCAATACTACGTTTTCCACGTGTGGGGTATGCGGGAACATATCCACTGGTTGCACCGCCATCACCTTGTAAGCCACGTCGAGTAGCTGTAGGTCGCGTGCCTGTGTAGCAGGGTTGCAGCTCACGTAGACAATGCGTTTTGGATGTGCGCGGAGAATTGTGTCGATAACGTCGTTGTGCATTCCTGCGCGAGGCGGGTCGGTGATAATCACGTCGGGACGTCCGTGCTCGGCGATGAACTCGTCGTTGAGTATATCCTTCATGTCGCCAGCATAGAACAGGGTGTTGTCGATGTTGTTCACCTGTGAGTTGACCTTGGCATCCTCGATAGCCTCAGGTACATACTCAATGCCGATAACCTGGCGTGATTGGCGTGCCACGAAGTTGGCGATGGTTCCGGTTCCAGTGTAGAGGTCGTAAACCAGTTCGTTGCCCGTGAGTTGTGCAAACTCTCGTGCCACGGAGTATAGGTGATAGGCTTGCTCGGTGTTGGTCTGGTAGAAACTCTTTGGTCCAACCTTGAAGCGCAACTGTTCCATAGTTTCGTAGATATGGTCGTTGCCCTTAAACACGCTGAGGTCGAGGTCGCCGAATGTGTCGTTGCATTTCTGGTTGTCGACATACATGAGTGACGTAATCTGTGGGAACTTATCAGCTACATGCTGTAGCAGTCCCATGGCGCGCTCCTCGTCGCCAGGTTCGTCGTAGTGGAATTGTATGAGCACCATCCATTCGCCTGTGTTAGAGTTGCGTATCATAATGTCGCGCAGAAGTCCGTGTTGCTGTCTTAGGTCGAAGAATGTCATACCCGTGTCGAAAGCATAGTCGCGTATAGCGTTGCGTATTTGGTTGTGCAGATCGTCCATGAGCCAGCACTTCTCTATGGGCAGTATTTTGTCGAAGGCTCCTGTGATGTGGAATCCTATGCCGTTCATGTTGTCGAACTTAGTGCCCTCAGCCACCTGCTCGCGTGTGAGCCAGCGTTTGTTGCAGCATCCGAACTCAAGCTTGTTGCGGTATTCCTTGGTGTGAACCGAGCCCATGATGGGACGGAACTCAGGCAATTCGATTTTGCCAATGCGCACGAGTTGGTCGTGCACCTGCTTTTGCTTGGCTTTGAGCTGTTCCTCGTAGGGGAGGTTCTGCCATTTGCATCCGCCACACACACCGAAATGCTCGCACATCGGTTCCTGTCGCACTTCGCTCTTCTTGATGAATCGTATTACTTCAGCTTCGCAGTAGCTGTGTTTCTTCTTGCGCACCTGTAGGTCGACAATGTCGCCTGGCACTGCAAACGGCACAAAGACAACCATGTCGTTGACGTGTGCCAACGACTTGCCCTCGGCTGCTACTGCTTCGATGGTAACGTTCTCAAGTATTGGTAGAGGTTTCTTCTTTCTTGACATAAAATATGTTTTTTTCCTTTTTAATCTGCAAAATTAGGCATTTTTATTGAGATAAAAGGATTTGTGACAATAAAACAAGTGTTATGTTCAAAAAAATCTATAACAAAGGCTGGCACTTTGGCTGTCATTTCTTTTGAAATGCCAGGAAAGTGTCAGCCTTTAATCTATTATTTCACTCCCAATTCGGCTATACCCATTTGTTCGCCTTCAGTAACCATACGGTTAGCCTTGAGCTTCAAGTAGCGTGTTTTTACTGTTGGGAACGTTACAGTCTGTAACACCGGGTTGTTCTGTATGTTGGAAAATTCGCCCTCCTTCAGAGTCTTCTCGCCAGAACCGTCGGCGTTGCATGCAGCCACTGTGTAGAGATGTATGAGTCCGCGTCGTCCCTCGCTTTGGTCGGGAAGATACATCAATGTTGATATTTCGGTCTCACGTCCGAGATCGATAACAACCTCGTTCTTGGGGCAAGAAAGCACAGTCTTTGGGTCGCGGTCAACCACTTTGGTGAGCTGTGTCTCATCCATGCTCACGATAGAGAACGGTTTCGACTTGATGGCATCCGATGTGGGGCTCCATGTCAGTTGGGCGTCCTTGCCACCGTAGTATACACCAACATTGTTGAGGCATATTGGACCGCGCGAGTCAAGTATTCGCACTCGTATTCCCTTCGACTCTACAGTCTTGAAGCGTAGAATTCGCTTATAGCCTATGGTTGTTGTTTCCTCGTCTTGTTCTACGGTGCGCCATGTGCCCTTGTTGTCGATATATTCCACGGTAAACTTCTTTACACGTTGTCCCAGTGGTATGTATTCCTGAAGCATGATGCGGTTCATCAGCTGTGGGCGTTTGAAGTTGAATGTGATGTCGGCTGTGGTCACTCCGTCTTTGGTAGCCCAGTATGTGTCCCACGACGAGTCGGTCATTGTCTTGGCAACGTATTCTCCACCGCGCTCGTTGCTTACCTGCGGTTTCATGCCTGCCACGATATTGTTGGCGAGTTCACGCTGAATCTTCTTATGGAAGTTCACGGCGTTGGCAGAGTCGGTGGGGTGGATTAGTCCGTCGCGGTCAACTGGGAAGTTGAGCAGCAGTGTGGCGTTGTGTCCCACAGAGCGGTAGTAGAGGTCGGTGAGTTGTTCTGGCGACTTCACCTTGTCGTCCTCTTCGGGGTGGTAGAACCAACCCGGACGAATCGATACGTCGCATTCGGCAGCCGTCCATTGATTGCCGTCGGCGTGGCCGTATTGCAGTTCGGGATAGTTGGGATAGCCAGGATACACCTCGCCCTTACGGAGGAAAGCCCAGTTGGTCTCTCCTGCAAATCCCTTTTCGTTGCCCACCCATCGGCATCCAGGACCTCCGTCGCCGAACACCACGGCATTGGGCTGTATCTCGTCGAGAATCTTGAATATGTGTGGATAGTTGTAGTAGTTCTTGCGGTCGATAGTGCGTGAGTCCTTGGCACCGCCATAGTAGCCGTCGCCACCGTTGGCTCCGTCGAACCACACCTCAAACACCTCACCATAGTTGGTGAGCAAGTCGCGCAACTGGGCATAGAAATATGGCAGGTAGTCGGGGGTGGCGTATTCTGCACGCGAGCGATCCCACGGTGAGAGATACACGGCAAACTTCAGTCCGTATTTCTTGCATGCCTCCGACAGTTCGCGCACGATGTTACCCTTGCCGTTCTTGTATGGTGAGCGGCTCACGTTGTAGTCGTTGCCCTCAAACGGCCATAGGCAGAATCCGTCATGGTGTTTGGCGGTGAGTATCACACCCTTCATACCTGCAGCCACAAGGGTTTTAGCCCATTGTTCGCAGTCGAGTCGTGTGGGGTTGAATGTTTTGGGGTCGGAGTCACCATAACCCCATTCGCGGTCGTTGAAAGTGTTGAGTCCGAAGTGGATGAAGGCGTAGGTCTCCATGCGTTGCCAGTCAATCTGCTTCTGTTCTGGAAGAGGCAGTATCGGGGCTGGAGCAGTGACAATGTCTTTTGCCGATACATTGATTGCTGCCATGGCGGCTATTGCTGCCATGCCGATAGTTTTCTTGATTTGTTGCATTGTGTAGGTTTAAAAATTTTTAGAGATATGGCAAAGTTACATAAAATCTGAGAAATACTATGCGTAAAGACAAGTTTTTTTGTTTCATAACTTAGAGTACAAGGTTTGTGAGACATGTTATTCGTTAATAGAGTCGTGTTATTCGTGAATATTGAACATTTACAAGTTAGGTTGTTAAGATGTTTTGAAGTAGATATGGTCAATAAAAAACATGGTTGAAAATTAGTCCTTTATTCTTTTCCTTGCTTAGCTTTTATATTTAAATATGTATAGTTCTACTTTCGTTTTGTTGGTAATTAGTTATTAAAAAAAATAATTTATAAATAAAAGTATCAAAATGCTTGCACGTCTGTATTTTTTTTATAATTTTGCAATCGGTTCGAGACTTTTAAATTAAAAAAACACATTTAATACCTATATTTATGAAACAGAACTACCTATTAGGACTCGCATTGGCAGGACTAACTGCATTGCCAATGCAAGCGCAAATCAACAAGTTCCCATCGGTATGGGGCAAGAAGGCTGCTATGCCAGAGTTTGCACTTGGCAAGAATCAGCTGAAGGCCCCGTCTGCCATCGACGACAAGTCGAAGGGCATCGTTGTGTATGCCGGTGAGCGTATGGACGAGAGCAAGAAACGCTCGTTTATCAAGTTCAATACCAAAGAGAATTCTACCTTCACTCGTTTGCAGCATTATGTTTTGCCCAATGAGGAATATGAGCAGAACTTCGGTATGATGATGGGTGCCTACGACGGCAAGGATTATTATTCAATCTTCGGATATTCCTTCACCTATAGTAATCAGGGCAGATTCTTGGCTAAGGTAGACATGCAGACAGGCGACACCACCGTTGTGCGCAGTTTTAGCAAAGCCGAGCAGGACGCATGGTATGGCGATGGCGTATACGGTGATTTTCGCAATGCTCTCTACGACATGGCGTATGATAGAAAGACCAACACTCTATATGCCTTTGGTTATGGATGGGCTGAGGACGGAAGCTATGGTTTCACCAAACTCTATACCGTGGACAGAGAGAAGGGTACATGGGACCTTGTGACCGACTTCGACTGCATCTACTATGAATTCTGTTTCGACTACGACGGCAATATGTATGCCACACGTCCGAAGGCAGGAAGCGACGGTGAGACCAACGAGGGCACTGAGCTTGTGAAGCTCGATGGCGACTTCAACGAGATTAGTGCAAAGGAACTCTCCGACGAGTGGGGTGGTAAGGTTGTAATGGCTCAGTTTGGTGCTATTGGCTTTGACAACACCACCAATACAATCTACTGGATGCCGGCAACACAGTGGGGAGCAACTTCGCTTTATAACGTCAATCCTGAGACTGCACAATACACATGGTGTAACGGCTACTATCCTGGCAACTGGTTTACAGGTTTCTATATTCCTTATCTTGCTGCCGACAACCGTGGAGCAGCTGCACGCGTGGCAAGCATCGACGCTCAAGCCGACGTGAATGGTGCTATGGCTGACACACTGAAGTGGGTCAACCCGACAAAGACATGGGGCGGTGCCGAACTTGAGGCTCTCAAGGAAGTTAGAATTTATCGCAAGAAGGCTGGTGTGGCAACAACCGACCTTACTCCTACAAGCGAGCTTCTTTCAGCCGAGAACGCCGAACTTATAGCCACTGTTCCTGCCGACAACAAGATGGGTGAGGCTATGCAGTATGTCGATGAGAAGCCACTTGCTGGCATCAACACCTATTATGTTGTTCCGTCGCGCGTGGAAGGCGAGATAGGTGTGCCCGACAGCATTCGCTGCTATATGGGTGTTGACGTGCCGGGCGCTGTGCCCTATGCCAACCTTGAGAAGTATGGCGAGGGTATGAAGATTAAATGGGGGACACCCGACAAGGGACTCAACAACGGATATATCAATCCCGACGAGTTGACCTACAAAATCACACGTATGCCTGACAACTTGGTTGTGGCAGACGACGTGACGGGCAATGAGTATATTGATAATACACTGGGCGAGCAGCAGAAGTACTACTACCTCATCCAGTCGAAGAACAAGGCAGGCGAGGGCGCAATCTACACTACCGAAGGCATGATGGCAGGCACCGCTCTGACAACTCCTATCAGCCTCAAATTCAACAATAATGATGAGGCAATGCGCTGGAATTTGAACCTCTTCGACAATACATACAACTTCTATTATGGTGGTTGGGAAGGATGCGACGACGAATACAAGTGCTTGGTAGGCTATCCTTCAGGCTCATCGTTAGACCGCTCTACATTCCTATCGCCGCCTCTCAAGCTTGAGGCAGGCAAGACCTATCGCATCGTCAGCACAATTTACAATAACTATGAGGCACCGTTCAGCGTGAAGCTGACAATGGGAACAAAGAGCGACGACGTGAGCGACGCTACTGTTATCCACAATGAGGAAGACGTGGAATATCCTTCGTTCACTACAAATGTATATGAGGACATGTTCACAGCTCCCGAGAGCGGAACATATTATTATGGTGTGACCATGACATCAACCTCGGGCTACAATGCCTTCAAGTTCTATGGCGTAGACATCGACTATGTTTGCGAGAACGATCTTAAGGCAATGTCAATGGGTGGCATCATCGAGGCAGTGGCTGGACAGGACAACAAGTGCACAGTGAAACTGCGCAACACTGGTTCTAAGGACCAGAGCAAGTATTCTATCAAGATTTACTGCGAGGACGAGGGCGAGAAGACTCTTGTTGGCGAGACCACCGATGTGCCCACCCTGAAGGCTGGCGAGATTGCCGACGTGACTGCTAAATTCAATCCGGCAAACGAGGGTAAGTACAACTTCTTTGCTGTGGTTTGCCTTGAAGGCGACGAGAATCCAGACAACGACACAACCGCACCGATAACACTTAACGTGCAGCCAGAGGGTTCAGTGGCATGGAGCAACGTGGCGACAAGTGGTAAGGATGAGGGTGCCGATACACACGGACCAGTTGCTTACTGCTCTACTTACGACCACACAGAGGCTATCTATTATCCGTCGGAAATCAACGGCAATGATGGTGACATGATTACTCGTATTGGCTATATGTACGACGGCAACAGCAACCTGACCGACCGCACCGACGAGAGCAATGTGAAGATTTACATGGGCTACACCGACAAGGAGAACTTCAACAATGGTGTTGAGGACGCTATGGATCCGAGCGAGCTTACTCTCGTTTACGACGGCACTATGTATCTTGAGCCAGGCACACGCAACATTCTCTCTTTCAACCTTGACACTCCGTTCAAGTACGACAGCTCTAAGAATCTTGCAGTGGTTATCGACCGCGAGGGAGATGTTCCAAGCTCTCTTTGGTTCTGTGCTCTGTTCGATATCTTTGGCAACAATTGGAGCTCAGGTGTATATCGCTCACTCACATTTGCCGAGGATTATCCGTATGAGGCAGGAATGGGATCCAACTATTCGTCAGCACCGGTACTCTATCTTGCTATGCAGCAGACAACAGGTGTTAGCACAGTCAAGACTGTCGGCGGCGCATTCAACTATGACAGCAACAGCGGCATTATCTCGTTTGCCGACGGCGTGAAGAGCGCAGCTGTATATACTGTTGACGGCAAACTTGTGAAGACAGTGGCTGGCAAGGCTCAGAAGCTCAATCTCGGCAAGGGTCTCTACGTGGTAAGTGTGCAGACAGCCGACGGCAAGACTTCTAACGTGAAGCTAAGTGTCGCCAAATAGAAAGTGGTATAAAATAGTATAATTCCACACATTATTATATATATAAGATGGACAATTTCAGAAATACAGCATTTCTGTTATCGCTTGCAAGTCTCTCCCTTATGGGGGGAGACTTGTTTGCTCAAAGCGATAACCTAAGATTGGGATACTGCACTACCGACTATAGTCGCAGTCTTGTAGCTCAGGGGCAGACGGGCTCGCATATCTATCAGGCAGCTATATATCTCACGTCCGACATGCTCGATAAGTATGAGGGCGACAAAATAGAGTCGGTGGAGTTTGCCATAAAGCCAGTGCGTGGACAGTCGGCATCGGTGTTTGTCTGCACCGACATCAAGGACCTTAAAAACACCTTGATCACCACAGCTACAACCAAAGAGCACAAGGAGGGATGGAACAAGCTGGATCTGCGCAAGCCCGTGACAATAAAGAAGGGAATGAACCTATACGTTGGCTACCAGATACTCATTGGCGAAGATGAGGACTACGACTGTCTGCTCTTCGATAATAGCCCTTATGGACTGAAGGGACTTAACTGGTATGGACTCGACGACAAGTGGTTTAATAATATTGCTGGTATCGACCATAACCTGTGTATACGTGCTGTGGTGTCGGGCGACAATTTCCCAGAAAACGACGTGACGCTGATACGTATCGACTCGGAGGACGGAGGCGACTATGTTACCCAGAACGCGCCAAAAACATACTATGCCTATGTGCAGAACAACGGCAGCAAACCAGTGAAGTCGCTCACGCTCTCAACACTATCCAAGACATCAACTGTTGAGAAGGCTGACGATATAGCATACGACGATTTGGATATCCCAAATAACGAGCCAACCAAACTAAAACTCAGCAATGTGGCAATACCTGTGGAAGGCAATTTCACGACCACTTTCTCGGTGAGCAAGGTGAACGGTGAGGCAGACCCTTATCCTGCCGACAACTCTGTTGAGCGTGTAGGGTTCTCAATCAAGGAGGGCACAACGTCGGTTAGTCGCAACGTGCTCTTCGAGGAGTTCACCGCAGAAGGGTCGGAGGATGGTCCAGCTGCCGACGAAATGCATAATAAGGTGATTGAAGACAAAGAACTCGACTACGTGATTTGGGTGAAACACCACCGCAATTTCCGCAACGTCGACGACAAGTTTGTAATCGCTGAGGACAACGACTACAGTGAACTTTATGGCACATCTCGCCCATTTGTACCGGCATCGTGCTTCGACCGTCTAGTGGTGTCGGGCATGGAGGATTCGGGTCCTGCCTACTATATTCCTTATGACGAGCAATTGGCAACGTTCTTTGGTCTTGCCAAGGCGCAGCCGTCGTTCGTTAGTCTTGAGGTGGCTCCTAATGTTAGTGCCGACGGCAAGACACTCAATGTGGAGGTGAAAGGACATGCAGGCACAAACGAAATGCCTTTGCAGACCGACCTGCGTCTTACCACATGGCTTGTTGAGGACGGCATCGTGAGCAACACACAGGTTGGAGCCGACGACTATGTGCAGAACGGAGTTGTGCGCAAGGTGCTTTCCGGAAATGCATGGGGTGACAAACTCGATATCTCAAACTATGATTTCAGCAAGAACTTCTCGGTGGCTATCGACCCAGAATGGAATGTCAAGAACATGCGTGTGGTGTCGTTTGTTAGCAACTACGACAAGAGTGCGTTTAGCCGTCGTGTCTACAATTCGGCTCAATCTAGCTGCCAGACCTCTACTGGCATTAGTCAACTTGGCGCAAGTGGAAGCCAGCCTTTTGCCGTAAGTGGCGGAAGGGTGTTTGTCAACCAGGGATTCCGACTTATTGGCGTGTGTGATTTGGCAGGACGCAAGGTGTCAGCCGATAACCTTAGTAATGGAATCTATATCGTCCAGACAACGGATGGTAAACAGTTGATTACTAAGAAAATCTGTATTAAAAGGTAGTAAACGACATTAATATATGAATAGAAGAAACATTATAATACCTGCAATGGCACTTGCTGCACTCTTGTGTGGCAAGCCTGCTTTTGCTGCCAAGAATTGCTTCTGGGGATATTGCAACAGTAAGGTTGCAGGCGAGTTTGGCTCCCAGACATCTGCTAAAGCTGCCATTTATATTCCTGCCGATGTGGCACAACTCTATAAGGGGTGCTCCATTACGAGCCTAAAGGTGGGATTGGCTGCTAAGTCGAACGTCACAGTGTTCATCACCAAAGACCTTAATGGCGACCCTATAACCAAGAAGGATGCCGGTGACATCTATAAGGGATGGAACGAGGTGAGGCTAAGCAATGCATATATCATCGACGGCGAGCCATTCTATATTGGCTACAGTTATAACGGTGAAAACAACTCGCTTGGAGTGTCGTCTATGTATTCAGACAACGGATGTTGGGCAGACCTGGGCGAGGGATGGAAAAACTATGCTATCGAGGACAACTATCATGCTCCTGCCATAGCTTTGCAGGCAAAGATTTCGGGTGACGACCTGCCTAAGGATTTCTGGATTTACGGCAATGACAATGTCACACTGCCTAAAGGCAAGGAGTGTCAATTCAATTTTGGCATCAAAAACATGAGTCCGTATGTGGGACGTAGCTTTAAGGTGGGATATTCTATCGACGGTGGTGAGGAGACGATTGGCGAATTCCAGACCACTATGGGTGCAAATGTGGAGAAGGACTTCTCGTTCACCTATTCTGGATTTGGCGAGAAGGGTAATCACAGTCTGAAGTTCCGACTGATTGATGTTGATGGTGAGAGGGATGCCTATCAAGGCAACGACGAGGCTATTGTGAATGTGAGGGTTGTCGACGAAGTACCACTCCAGCGCATTGTGGTGGAGGAGGGCACAGGCACATGGTGTGGCTATTGCCCGATGGGTATCGTGGGTCTTGAGAAGATGTATGAAAACTATCCCGAGCAATTTATTGGAATCGCGGTGCACAAGAGTGACAAGCTTACCACTACTTCCTATGATAATCTTGAGTTCAGCGGCTATCCTAAATGTTATGTCAACCGCGACTTGCAATACCCAATGCAGCCCTCGTTCGAGGCGTTGGAGGCATCGCTTAAGTCGGTAAAGGATAACACACCGCAGATGGCTGTCAGTGTTGAGGCTGACTTTGTGGACGATAGCAAGAAGCAAATCGGTGCCAAGGCTATCACTCAATTCCTTGCGGCGCGCAACGGTATGGACTATCGTGTGTCGTTTGTGCTGGTTGAGAACGGCGTGACTGGATACACCCAGGCAAACAATTATTCAGGCTCTTCTACCCCGATGGGTGGTTTTGAGAACATGAATGGCTATGCTGCAATCGACATGGATCATGTGGCGCGCATGAACTACAGTTACGACGGAGTAAAAGGAAGTGTGCCAGCATCGGTTGAAGATGGCGAGACAACAACCTATGAGGCTGTTCTTGATGTGCCAAAGTCGGTGCAGACAGTCGACAACTTGAATCTTGTGGCTTTGGTGATAGACGGTAGCACAGGACTAATATCCAACGCAGCTGAGGTGAAAGTGGGCAAGCAGTCTACATCGGTAGTTGATTTGCAGAAGACACTGGCTCCAGAATTCTGTTTCGAGGGCGACCGCATTAATTTCAACGGATTCAAAGGACAGGTGCGCATATTCAACGCAAATGGTGTGGAAGTGCCTAACAGAAGCCTTGCTCCTGGACTCTATATCGTCAACGCAACAGACGCTAACGATACATATGTAAGAAAAATGGTGAAGCAATAATAAAGTTGTGTGTGATATAAGGAAAATAGACAAACATAAAAAATGGGAGGATGCGTCAAAACTTTAGACGCTTCCTCCCTTTTTTTATGTAGTATTTCTCGGTATATTTTTATCTTGCGAAATGAACGCTCTTAGTGCCAGTCTGTGTGGTCATCTGCAGGATGTAAGTGCCGTGCAGACCATTAAGGTTGACAGTAGCGTCGCCGTTGGCAACACCGCGCATTACCGGACGTCCCTGAAGGTCGTAAACAGCAAAGCTCTTCTTGCCCTTGCCAGAGATAACCACCTGATTGTCGTTGAACTTATAGTCGACATTGCCCTTGTTGAGGTTGAGACTATTCACGCCTGTTGTGCCCACAACGCTGAAGTCGCTGTATACAGTGCGCTGGCTCGGCTTATAGTTCACGTTGCCGTTCTCGTCAACCTTGTTGAAGAAGTCGAATGTGTAGTCGATAATCTCCTTCTGATAGTCGTAGGTAGCGTCGTAGATGTACTCCTGCTTGTGTGCATAATAGAGCTGGATTTCCTCACCGTAGTTGCAGCCCCATTGCTCTTCGCCTACCTGCTTGCCACGCTCGTTATACCAGTAGCGGTTGCCAGAGTCAGAGAGTTCATCCTTAGTCTCCACGCCGTCGTTGTTCAGGTCATACCAACTGTGGTCGAACACCTCGAAGCTATTGTTATCGTCGATAACCTTGCATGTGATGTCATCGTAGCCAGTAGTGCCAACCCATTCATAGTGGGCAGTATACTCAGGAACCTTCTCGCCATACTTCATTGTATAGTAGCCATAGAGATTTCCATAATAGTTGAAGTCGAACTTTGTGGCGCGGCGGTTGCCTGTGCGGTAGCCCTCGCTTATGTAGAGATACTGGTCGTCACAGTCCTGCCATTCGATGTTGTCGAATCGATAGGTCTCGCCCAATTTGTAAGAGTCGGTAGAAGAGTCGTATTTCTGGTCTTCCTTCTTGATAGAAGAAGCGTGGCCAGTCTTCTCGTCGTATGTTGGAGTGATGCGTTGGTAGACGTATTCGTCAAGATTCTTGCCATTCAGTTTGTAGCGGTATTCTGTCATAAGCAGCACACGTCCCTTGTCGTCGCGCTGTATGTCGCGGCGGAAGCACTGGTCGGCTACGATGTCGGTATAGTCGCTTGTCAACTTGTCGTATGTAGCCTGCTCAGCACTTGTCTGGAAATTCTTTACTACGTCGTCCCAAGTGTATTTGATGCGAGTGTTCTTCTTCCATTTCTCGCCGTCGGCACTGTACATGAAGAGGGTCTCGACAACTCGTCCCAGTTCGTCGTAGGTATAGAAGTATCCCTCGTAGGTTTGCTTCTTGTCCTCAGCCTGATCGTTCTTGTGGACCTTGCTGGCTATGCGTCCCTGCTCGTTGTAAGTATATGTATACGAATTGGCCACCTTGTCGCTCCAATCGGTATCGTCCTCGTTGCGGTAGAAGATTTCTTCAGTAGCAGGACGCCAAATGTCGGCAGTCTCGCCTTCGGGAGCCAACTGTGGTTTTGCAGTTTTAGCTTTCTGGGCTTCGATGCGCTCAAACGACGGGTGGAAATTCTTGAGCTGTGGAAGTTGTGACTGTGCATTGACTGATTGTAAAGCACAAACGATTGCAAATGCGGTAAGAGTAAATTTTTTCATAAGCACATGGTTTATTGTTATTAATTCCTTTGTTTTTGTAACTTTTCGCAAATTTATGAATTTAAATGATAACTTCCAAATTAAAATGCTCAAAATCGATTATTTTATGCATATTTTTTTGTTATGCCAACAGAGGAGATATGCTGTGTGGGCGAACAACATATTTAATATATAAAAACGAGTTTTTTAATCAGTGTTTTTGTATTTAGTCCTTTATTGAGTTAGTAATTTTTTTTATATTTGCTCTCTTATATATTAATGTCTTTTTGTAATATAGCCACCTGTTTTATTCTCCAAATGTTCATATATTTCAAATATTTACACCTTTTGTCAAAAATAGTTGTAAAAAAATTTCTTGGATTGATAAATATCTTGTAAATTTGCGACGTATTAAACCAATTATAAACCAATATCGTACGTGTATGACAAATTTTACTAAACGAATCGCTTTTGTGGGTTTGTGTGCTGTGATGCTCACCCCTGCAAGTGCCCAGCTTTGTGACCGAGTTGTAAAGGCTCCAAAGAGTAATACAGCCGTGACAGCCTCTATGAAACCGTTGCGCCAGGCTGCAAAGACTCCGTTTGGATTCAAACGCATTGCCAACCCAACAGACTACGGAAAAGAAGTAGTAATTGTGTCGGAGGACTTCTCGAAGATGTCTACCGGTGCAGAGGAGAGTCCAGACTTCGACGCCGAGATGAACTTTGAGCCCGAGGACAATGTGTGGATTAACCTTTACGACGAATATACACAGACTCCGGGATGGGGTTCAGCTAACGCTTATCCTGCTGGAGGTGCTATTTATCTCAACACCGACGGCAAGGAGCAAATGGCTCGTCTTAATTCTCCGTTGCTCGACCTCACAGCCAACTCACACATCGGTTTCATCCAGTTCAAGGTGCGCCGTCCGTCGATTTTCGAGGACAATGCCGAGTATGCATTGCTTGAGGCTGCTGAGACACGCCATATGGGTCCGACTTGGGACATCCTTGGCAGTGTGAAGCTTCCTGAAATCACAGCCGATTGGCAGACTATGACCTATATGTTCTATGACTGTGGTCCGTCAACAATGTTCAACATTGTGGCTACCGACCTGCCTATAATTATAGACGATGTGAAGGTGTTCCAGATTGAGCAGTATGCTCCGACACCAGCTACGTATAAACACTACGATTATGCTGGTATCGACGATACAAAGGCACAGTTCAACTTGAGATGGGGCAAGGTGGATGGAGCTGAGGGTTATGTACTCAACGTATACGAGCTCGACGAAAATGGTGAGCCTACAAAGTATGCAGTGCAGAATCAGGAAGTGACTGACACAACCTTTACCGTAGATAATGCCGTTTCGGGCGATATCTACTATTATACAGTGAGCTCATTGAAGGACGGTCATGTGTCGATACCTTCTAATCCAATTCAGATTAAGGACGTTGCAGCTCCTTTCGTGAAGGTGAGCAGTGAGATGAAGGACGGCAAGTATTCGGCTGAGTGGAAGAACGTGAACGGTGCAGAGCGCTACAATTATATGAGTAGCTTCAAGCGTGTGGCTGAAAAGGATGGTGAGTTCACCGTTTCTAATCTCAACCTCCAAGGCATGAAATACCGCAATCCAGAAATGGAAGTAGAATACTCTGTTAGCGATCCTGATTCAAGAACTGTCGACCTTGGAGTGCTTCTCGACGAGGTAGGACAGGCAGGATGGCAGGTTAAGCACTATGCAGTCTATAAGGACGCTCTGGCTATCGACGCTTTCTGGACTACAATGGCAAACAGCGACGCTGGACTTCTTTCTCCGGAAATGGACCTCTCGAAGGATAATGGTAAGTTTAAGGTCGACCTGAAGGCTTGTGCTGAGTATTTGGAGTACTACGAGGCTTATCCACAGTGTGGTGTTGCTCTATTCAACTACAGCGACGATACCAAGGACTTTGTGCAGTCTGAGCTTATCTATGCTGGCGACCACAAGATTGACGGTGAGTGGAAGGATTACTCATGCACATTCACAACTGGTACAAAGCGTTCTATCGTTGGTATCTATGGCGTATATGCTCCTGGCAACTTGTATCTTGCCAACGTGAAGGTTTCTCAGAACTATAAGGCAGGTGAATATCTTTATGACCCATTCCACTATGATTGGTGGGTTGCTCCAGAGGAAGGCGCTGAGACAACAGGTGTGAACGTTACAGTTCCTGCTAAGGCTGATAAGGCTGAGGTGTTCCACCAGGCACAGTCGGTACGCGTAGGAAGTGCTGGCGACCAGTTCTCAAGTGCTTCGTTCGTCGAGAGCTCGTTCTCACCGTTGCAGTCGGTAGGCGTGGCAGACGTTCCTCCAACTGCTATTGTTGGTGCCAACGTGAATCTCTCTGGCGCGACAGTGCGTCTTGAGGGTGGAAACATTGTTGTTAACAATCCTAAGAATGCTCCGGTTTATGTCTACACAATGGACGGTGCTGTTGTTGCATCCGACAATAGCCGCGCTTCAGTGGTTAGCATTCCGGCAGCCGGTCACGGCTCTTATGTTGTGAAGGTTGGCAAGCAGAGCGTTAAGCTCACTTACTAATCCACATCTCAGGACTTTAATAATATTATAATATAAAAAACTGGAGATTACGGCAAAGAAGCTGTAATCTCCAGTTTTTTATTTATTATTTTTTTAGAGGCAAATTAGCGTCTTAAAGTAATACTATATTACTTGCACTTTTAATATATATTACTTGCACTTTTAATATATATTACTTGGGTATTTAATACGTATTACTTTGCCAAGTAATATATATACTATGAAACATGCTTATCAGGCATAACTGTGCATTCCCCCGAGGAAATAGTTCACACCAAAATAGGTCATGATGATGGTGAGGAAGGCAAGCACCATGAACACATGATAGGTGGTGGGACGGCGCAAGGCTGGGAGTGTCTTTGGATGCAGAGCTGCCGCATATACCATGAATGTTATCAGTGCCCATACTTCCTTGGGGTCCCATCCCCAATATTGTCCCCATGACACGTTAGCCCATATAGCTCCCACAAAGATACCTATGCCGAGTGCTGCCATGGCAGGATAGAGGAAGAGCAACGAGAGCTGCTGCAAGGCGAGCATCATGGATTGGGCATTACGGTTGACGCAACGCACAATGATGGCTGTGATGCCACTGACGAACGTAAGTGACAGCAGGGCGAAACCAATCATTATTATTGATACATGGATGCTAAGCAATGGCGAATTGAGCACTGGCATGACATGGCTTATTTGCGGATCCATCTGGCCTATGTGGCTCACAAGCAGGAAGAAACCCGACATAAGGAATCCGCATGTGATAAGGATGCGGAACTTTAGGCTCAGTACGAGCGATACAAGCAACACCGTCCATGCAACGAAAAGCATGGTCTCGTAGCCGTTCGACATTGGTAGTGTGCCACTAATAGTCCAGCGCAGATATTCGCAATAAGTAAGTGAGCAAAACGCAAGGAGCATCACCACTCGTGATGTCCACGACACGACGCTATCGGTGAAAGATCGTTTGCCTGCGCGCACGTCGTTGTAATTCTCCAGGCGACATTCGCGACAAAGACGTGTCACTGTATATAAGAATGTGACGAATCCCATAGTGAGACATACCATGAACAGAATCGTGGCAAATGGAATCTTGTTGTATATGCGTTCTGCCTCAACCTGTTTGTCGGTAGGAAGCGATGAACCACCGTTCTTGGTTTGATATTTCTGCAGCTTGCCCACAATCTCGTTCATCTGCTTGTAGTTTTTAGCCTCGGCATCGTCGAATAGTAGAGTGAAGACAGTCTGTATGAACTGTTGGTGGTTGAAGTCCATTGCGTCGGGCAGTTCTTCGGTGGGAGCATACCATATAGTCTTGTCTTTGACTGTGTATGGGAATATTTTTAGGAGCAGTCCTCGGCGCAGGTCCATGAGCAATTGTATCTTGTCGTCGACGGCAACCACCTGCGTGTGGAACTTGTCGCGGTTGCCTTCGTAGTATTCCTTCACATACGGACCAATTATATAGCCGCCCATATCCTTGTTGAAGAAATTGTTGGCAGCCACATAGTCGGGAAGTTGTAAGGCCTCTTTCAGTTCGCCGTTCTTTATCTTGAGCATAGGCTCGTTCATCCATTCTTCTCCCCAGAATATCCATCCCGTCAGCACCTGCTCGGCGGTCAAATTCTTGTAGGTCTTTGCACCATATAGTTTCTTTGTGAAGTCGATGGCGAATGTCTGCATCGGACATATTCGGCTATTATATAGAATATTGAGTTTGCCAAATTGTGCGGCAGTCTCTTCGGGTAAGTAGTGGGCTTTCACCTTGTCGGAGTCGTTGGCAGCATAGACACCGTTGAAATTGATTCCGCATAGCGAGAATATCATTGCCACTATCAGTGCTCCACGTTTTAGTACCTGACTGCGCAGCAATTGCCTATAGGCTCCGCGAGGATCGATGAGCATTCCTATAAGTGATAGAAACAGCAATGCATAGCCAGTGTATGTGACGGGAATGCCTATGGGGTCGGAGTTAGTGGAAAGTGACGCTCCGAACATGTCGTTGTCGTATGAAGCCTGATAGAGTCGCATCGAGCCATGGCTGAATATGTTGTTCATCGACACCTCGCCCTTCAGCGTTTTGCCGTTGTCGTTGATGGTGAACATCGACACATAGTCTTGTGCGGCATCCGTGCCAGAGTGGTATTTCACGCTGAAACTGTCGAGCCGAATTTCGAATGGCAACGTGGTGTTACGTGCGTTCATGTTGCGGTCGTAGACGGTGTATTGATTGGTGAATACACCCTTGCGCAGGTGTATCATGCCACGCTCCGCACTGACGTGAGTGACGAATGCTCCGGCAAGAATCACTATGAACGAAAGGTGCAATGCGATGCCAGTCCACGATTTGGTCATGTTCTTCACAAAATAGAATATAGCCAAAGCCGCAAGAATAGCCCAAAGTAGCGAGAACCACCATGAGCCATAGATGTTGGCAGCCACAAAATCAGTGCCTTTGTATTTCTCGGCGACTGTTGCTGCCCCCATGCAGACGACAATGAGAGTGTAGAGGGCGAATAAAAGTTTCTTTATTGATTTCAACATAACGTGTATTATATAAAATGTTACTTTGTATATAGAACTTTATCAGATTAGTGCAAAGTTACCTATAAAAGTTTAATCACGTTTGTCTTTTGAACGGGTTTTTGTGTTTCGATAATGTCAATTACCTAAAAATAAGTAATCGATAATATATGGTTTCAGTAGGAGGTGTGTCTTAAAAAATACTCACCTCCTACTGTTGTTTTGTTTTTAGATTCAATTATACAGTCTTTTTCAATGGATTGAACAAGTCGAACGAAGCGTCCCAATCTTTCCATACAGGCTCGCGTCCAATCTCGCGCAGACGACGGTCAATCTCCTTGGCTGTGCGCTCATCACTCACGCTGAACTGTTCGAGTGCCTGAGGATATGTGTGATAACCACCAGGATTAACCTTTGACTCTGCCGACATGGTTGTGACACCAAGTGTTGCCATGTTGTCGCGTATGAAGGCAGGCTCGCGTGTAGAATAAGAGATGTCTACATCGTGGTCGAAGATGCGCATGGCAAATGTTGCCTGTGCAAGTTCGCGGTCGCTCATATAGCAGTTGGGATGGAAACCTTCGTTCTGTGCAGGGCGCATGCGTGGGAAGTTGACACTATACTTAGTGCGCCAGTAATGCTTCTGCAGATAACGCAGGTGATAAGCCATCATAGTGATGTCCGTACGCCAATCCTTCTCAAGGCCAATAAGCACACCCATACCGATGGAATGAACGCCAGCCATACCCATGCGGTCGAAACCGTCGCATCGCCACTCAAACTTACTCTTCATGCCACGTGGATGATAGATGTTGTAGTGTTCGCGATTGTAGGTCTCCTGAAAGCAAATTACGCCGTTCATGCCGTGTTGGGCAAGAGTGCGGTAGTCCTCGGTAGAGAGCGGCATCACCTCGATTTTAATGTTCGAGAAATACTTCTTTGCAATGTCGATGGCTTTGGCAAGATATGGAGTGCCAGCCTTGGCAGGGTTCTCGCCTGTAACGAGAAGGATATTCTCGAAAGGAGCGAGTTGCTTGATAGCTTTGTATTCGTTCTCGATTTGCTCTGGTGTGAGGATGGTGCGTGCCATCGGGTTCTGCACATGGAAACCGCAGTAGACACATGAGTTTGAGCAAGAGTTAGTGATATACAATGGTATGAACATCGACATGGTCTTGCCGAATCGTTCCTCGGTATACTTGCGCGACAGGCGAGCCATTTCCTCAAGATAAGGTTCGGCTGCAGGCGAGAGTAGCGCCATGAAGTCGTTCACGTCGCAATGGCTCTTGCTCAGGGCTCGGCGCACATCATTGGCGGTCATGCTCGCGATGCGTTCCGTGGTCTCCTGCCAACTAATCTTTTTTAATTCGTCTGAAAACATTGTTATGGTCTTCTGTTTTTTGTTTTACATCTCTATTACATAACTCATCATCGTGCTAAGGTCGACAGTCCAAAGTTTGTCGATTAGTGGCTCGCCAAATCCTGCTGCGAGCATCACTACTTGACTTGCCTCCACACTGCCGACAACCCCAGGAGTAGTGCCGAGCACTGCTTTGCCTGGATGTGGCATGCTGAGTGTTGCTTCCTCGTCGGGCAATAGCGTACGATAGGTGCTGTGACCCTTGCATAGCACAGCCACTTGTCCCTCCATGGCGCGTATTGCACCATATACATACGGCTTGCCCTGGCGCTGACATTCGTCGCTCACAATATAGCGTGTGGCGAAGTTATCAATGCCGTCCACTACGATGTCGTAGTGGCTTATCAGCTCATGGGCGTTCTCCTTGGTCAAGCGGAAAGGGTAGGCGTCAATTTCTATCTCGCTGTTGAGCGATTGCAGTCGGTGCTTGGCACATTCCACCTTGGGTTTTCCTGCTTCGTCCTCTGTATATAGCACTTGGCGGTGAAGATTAGTGGCGTCCACAACATCATCGTCGATGATTCCGATGCGTCCTATTCCAGCACCGGTAAGATAAGTGGCTATCGGCGAACCGAGTCCGCCGACACCCACAATCAACACCTTTGCCGCCCTTATTTTCTTTTGTCCCTCCTCTCCGATTTCGGGGAGCATCATTTGACGGTTGTAACGGTTGTTCATTGTTTTTATTTCAGTTTGCGCAAGTCGTGAGTCAGCTTGGCAGCACAGAAGTTAGGACCGCACATTGTGCAGTATTCTCCATCGGTATGTCCAGCCTCCTCGAAATACTTGAGAGCCAGTTCTGGGTCGAGCGAGAGGTGGAACTGGTCGCGCCAACGGAACTCGAAGCGTGCCTTCGACAAGGCATTGTCGCGTATTGTCGCACCTGGATGACCCTTTGCAATGTCGGCAGCGTGAGCTGCAATCTTATATGTCACAACACCTGTGCGCACATCCTCCTTATTGGGCAATGCGAGGTGCTCCTTAGGAGTGACATAGCAAAGCATTGCGGTGCCAAGCCATGCTATCTGTGTGGCACCGATGGCAGAAGTGATATGGTCGTAGCCTGGAGCAATGTCGGTCACGAGCGGGCCGAGTGTATAGAATGGAGCCTCATGGCAGTGGTCGAGCTGACGTTCCATGTTCTCCTTGATTTTATGCAATGGCACATGGCCAGGACCCTCGATAAATGCCTGTACATTCTTGTCCCAAGCACGTGTCACGAGTTCGCCCATAGTGTCGAGCTCGGCAAACTGAGCAGCATCGTTGGCATCGGCAATACATCCAGGACGCAGTCCGTCGCCAAGAGAAAGAGCAACGTCATACTGAGCCACGATGTCGCAGATTTCGTCGAAGTGCTCATAAAGGAAACTCTCTTGGTCGTGGATAAGACACCACTTGCTCATGATGCTACCGCCACGGCTCACGATACCACAAAGGCGGTTGTCGGCCAAGTGTACGTTGTGGCGTCGGATACCGGCATGGATAGTGAAGTAGTCAACACCCTGCTCACACTGCTCGATGAGTGTGTCGCGGAACACGTCCCAGTTGAGGTCTTCCACCTTGCCATTCACCTTCTCAAGAGCCTGATAGATAGGCACTGTGCCTACTGGCACTGGACAGTTGCGCACAATCCATTCGCGTGTCTCGTGGATGTTGTCGCCAGTAGAGAGATCCATCAATGTGTCGCCGCCCCACTTGCACGACCATACAGCCTTGTCTACCTCCTCGTCGATGCTCGAAGTGGTGGCAGAGTTGCCGATATTGGTGTTTATTTTCACAAGGAAGTTGCGTCCGATAATCATCGGTTCGCTCTCTGGGTGGTTGATGTTGGCAGGCAGCACGGCACGTCCGCGTGCTATCTCGTCGCGTACATACTCAGGAGTGATGTTCGACTTGATACCAAGCTCCTCGCAGTTCATGTTCTCGCGTATTGCCACATACTCCATTTCGGGAGTCACGATGCCAGCCTTGGCATAAGCCATCTGTGTGATGTGCTTACCCTTGCGGGCACGGCGCGGCATGCAGATATGCTCAAAGCGCAGGTGGTCGAGCGAGTGGTCGGCAAGGCGCTGTTTGCCATACTCGCTTGTAATTTCAGAGAGCTGTTCGGTGTCGTCGCGGTCGATAATCCACTGCTCACGCATACGTGGAAGACCTTTCTTTAGGTCAATCTCGATGTTAGGGTCGCTGTATGGACCACTGGTGTCGTAGATATAAACCGGTGCGTTAGGTGTCATGTGCGGCAGCCCCTTCTCGTCTCTGACTACTGTGGGAGTGAGGTTCACCTTGATCATTCCTACCTTGATTTCAGGGAAGAGTTTTCCCGGCATATACGCCTTTTCTCTCTTGGCGTAAGCTTTGTTGTCGTTTGGCATAATTTGTTAAGTGAAGAGTGAAGAACGAAGAGTGAAGAATCATATAGCTGTTATTGTGGCTCTTGCGTTCTGTACTCGTAGAATATTTAATATTAACGTAAAATTGTTTACATGAGGAACTGTGTGAGTGGTGAGCTTGCTTCTGCACAGTCGCTCACAGCTCCCAGGCCAGCCTCGTAAGCTCTGCGACCGCATACTACGGCCTCCTTGAATGCCTTAGCCATTTCTATGGGATTGCCAGCCACAGCGATGGCTGTGTTCACAAGACATGCGCTTGCACCCATTTCCATAGCCTCGGCGGCATGACTCGGTGCGCCAATACCAGCATCAACCACTACAGGCACAGTAGCCTGCTCAATGATAATCTGCAAGAAGTCCTTCATGCGCAAACCCTTATTGGTGCCGATAGGAGCGGCGAGAGGCATAACAGTTGCTGCTCCAGCTTCCTCAAGATGCTTGCAGAGTGTAGGGTCGGCCTGACAGTAAGGCAATACCACGAAGCCCATCTTCACAAGTTGTTCTGTAGCCTTGAGTGTCTCCACTGAGTCGGGCAACAAATAGCGTGGGTCGGGATGAATCTCAAGCTTGAGCCAGTTGGTTCCGAAAGCCTCGCGTGCCATTTGTGCAGCGAAGACAGCCTCCTCGGCGTTGCGCACACCACTGGTGTTTGGCAGCAACTGTATGTTAGGATTTTGGATGATGTGCGAGAGCAGGTCGTCGTGTTCGTCGTTAAGCTCTATGCGCTTCATTGCTACTGTTACCATCTCTGTTTCCGAAGCCTTAATTGCTTCAGCCATAAGGGTGTTGTTGTTGAATTTTCCTGTACCAAGAAACAGGCGAGAGTTGAACTCACGTCCTGCGATTGTCAGCTTTTCCATAAATAATTATTTAGATTTTTTTTGTTAGTTCTATCCTCCACACACAGCCTTGATGACAACAATGTTGTCGTTCTCGTTTATTGCAGTTTGGTTCCATTCTGCACGTGTCACCATGCGGTTGTTTACAGCCACAGCTACGCCTTTCTCTGGCAGCGACAGTTCGGTAGCCAGTTCTTGTAGCGATGTGGCGCTCACGTCGGTGGGCTTATTGTTAATGTTTACTTTCATATTTCGCCTTGATTAGGTTGTTAAACAATGTGACAACCTCACAAAGGGTGCCTTTCCTTGGCTATCGAATGTATTCATTCATAGATTGAAGTTATATCATTTTCCCTTCGGCAGCATTATCCGCATCAGGTTCTATGGGTATAATCTCAGCCGAAGACAT
>CAKPZC010000010.1 GCA_934203355.1 uncultured Prevotella sp.
GCCTCTGCTGAGTCTCTTAACGCTAAGATTAAACTCTTCAGAGCACAGTTGCATGGGGTTGTTGATGTTAAGTTCTTTCTGTTTAGGCTAAAAAATATCTATGCTTGACACAGGTTTTTACAGGTGCTCCAGTTTGTAGCCGCTTTTTATATACATAATGTCCACCTCTTCTCTGTCGTCGTCAGATAGGTTCTCGTTTCTCAACTTTTGGGTCAATTTAAAACACTCGCCATACTGTTCCAAATCCAAAAGACACATGCATGCAGAAGTCTGACTGAACACATACATCTTGCGTTCGTCGTCGCTCCTTTTTGATTCGGTTTCTTTTCCTATGGCAATAAACACCTTTAGAGCCTCGTCAGTCTTATCGGCCTTCTTCAATTCGATGGCACGCGACAAACGCTTCTCCGTGTCTTCTATATTAAACGATTGTGCCCCCATCTGCATAAAATAGCAGATGAGGACAATAAGAGTTAGGGTTATTCTATTCATATTTCAGAGCATATCTTGTATGTCCTACAAAGGTATACTTTTATTCGCTGCCACCGAAAAAAAAAGCGATTTTTATTCAGTGGTAGCGAATAAATATTATTTTTTCTCTTCATATCATTACAATCCATAATATCCTTTTCCATGGCAACTCTTGCAAGTAATATGTGTATGTCCCCATGATTTCGGGAAGGATTTTCCGCATTCATTACATTTTACTTTATAAGAATTATCTAATCCATATTGTTCTGGAAAAGTATCGTATGGCATTCTTCCGCTTCCATTACAAGTTGTACATTTTTTGCTTGATGCGTTAACGTTCGAATTATTTTGGACGCTATTGTTTGACTGGTTTCGATTGTTGTTCATCTGTGAATAGATTTCTCCCTTAAGTGCCCGCCATTCGCTTTTGGTGTATTCAGAACCGTCAGCTTTTTTAAATTGTCTTTTAAAGTTTAGATATTCATTCTCTTCCTGAGCGTATACTTGGTCTATTGTTTGATTTGCCAAAGAATTCAACTCTGAGGTGTAATTTCTATTAAGGGCAGAAGTACCTGAGTTATAACTTGAAATACTTGTGCTTGTATAGGAAGCTGAGGGATAATAGCAGGTGTTTGCAAAATTTCCGAGACCAGCAAGGAAACCTTCGCCAAAACTACCACATGAAGTTAGGACTGTAGAAAAGGCAACACAGTAGATTAAAAACAACAAGTTCTTCATTTGAATATGCACTTTATTCGTGTCGTGCGCAACTTCTAAATGGTTTCTTTTTACCATTTATGATATAAGTTTAGGAAAAGTAACCAGTAGTATTATTTTTTTTCTTCTTGTTCATGTCTTTACTGTTCCTACAAATGTTTATGTCTACTAAGACACAGCAAGGTATATAAAAGCCCGAATCAACAATATTGTCGGTTCGGGCTTAAATATGTTTTTACGAAAAAATTAGAGAAGAGTAATAGCCTTTGCTATGTAAGAAACAAGCAGAAGCTACTTTAGTTATTCGGAATAAAGAAATCCTCTGGCGAGAAGTCGTCTTTTGTCTGGTTTGCTCTTCTGGGAGTCCAGGTTCTAACATGAATCTTCGGACTGCCTTCTTCTTGGAAATCCCAAAGCAGGAATACGTATCCGTCGTCGGAGTATTGTCTGCCGTTGTATTGCTGACTGTTCCATTTCTGGCGTAGTCTCACACCGTATATGTTAGGATTTGAACCATGTCGCATCAGTTCAATGTCCGAAAAGTCGACATTTATGAATTCATTGCCTTTGAACAGATTCCTAAGATTATTGATATACTGCTGCTTGTTTTGTTTACTGTACACCACTTTCTCATTCACCTTTTGCGAGACACCGTCAATATTGTTTTTGCCTAATGTTCTGATAACACGACCAGTAATGATAAGAGCATCATCGCTAAAGATTTCTTGCAGAGCATTGATGTTTTTCTCCACATAGTAGCTTCTGAAGTTCTCCACAAAGTTCAGAATCTCTCTTCTCATTCTAAGGTCAACGTTAGAGTTGCTACCATGCAGAAGAGCTACATACGAGTTGTTGTCGATGGCTGTTCTAACACCCGTGATAACACCTTTCTTATTGAAGCTGATAGTCAACTCCTTATGTATCTCGCCCTTGTAAGTATTGTCAATGGGTTTCATCTCCACAGGAATCTGTCTTATCTCATATCCAGTGAAGTCCTTCAGGCAAGACTGCACATTATTGTTCCACTCACAACGAAAATGAATGTTTGTCCAAAGGCTTTTCAAACCACTTGCAGCCATTTCGTCAATGTCAACATTAGTGAGGTTCAACTGGCGATGGTTGGCTTCCGCATTGTTTATCTCGCTCAGCAACGACGACACGTTTCTTTCAACATTCACCTTAAGCGATTCATTGTATATGCCGTCGCTGAACTGGAACGTCACCTGAGCAGACATCAACGATGAAACCAATACGACATAAAGTAAAAGAATATATCTTTTCATAAAGCTTTGATTATTTTATATGCAGATTATTTTACACGCACACATATAGGTGCACAGTTTTTAAATGATTTCATGCCTTCAGAGTCAACAACCATTCCTGTCTTCACGTCCGTTCTTGCGCCATTTTTCACTGGTGAGAGAACACCCACTATTTGTCGGTCAACGTTCATCATCACAAGATAACATTCGTTTTGATTGAGCATGGAATTGAATTTGCCCCACGAGTCAATAAGGTTGTTGTCCAAAGCCATGTCAAGCAAGTACTGCAACTGTACGAAGGAGCTCACATCACAAACCTTCTTGATTATGTCAGGCCAGTTAGCCGACCCCAATACTGGAGTTGTATTTGTATTATTGTTGTTAGTATTTGTGTTCACGCTTGTGTTGGGATGGAAAGTCATAGCCTCTTTCTTCTCAACAATGGTTTTAGCCACATACACCAACACCATTATAGCATCGCCACGGTTTACGCTCTTTTGTTGCAAGTTAGCCATTATCTTGTCCTCGCCAATCTCCTCTATCTCCATTTCCTCACAGTAGTTGGCTATATTCTCCTTAAGATAACTGAACGCTATGTTCTTAGCTTCGTCAACACTTGCGGCAGTAGCCTCAGCAGTGAAATATTTGCCCGACAGTTTTATTTCGTTGATAGCCTCAACAGTATCTTGTGCAAAGCACGACAGAGCGCAAGCAACCAGTGCCACAACAAATGTGCATAATCGTCTTAATGTCATTTCGCTTTCTTTGTTTTAATGTCGTTGTAGAGGTTCTTCACATTTGTCGTTGGAGTGTAGAGATATGCTTTTGAATTAATCATCAACTTGTTTGTGGCAATATCCTTCACATCACATTCCAGACTAAAGATATGGTCGTAGCCAGTCTCCTTATTATATATAAACATGGCACCATAAAACTTGCCATCCTTCATCTCCTCGAAACTGAAATAAGGAATGCAACCCTGACTCTTTACAAACTCCATAAACTGTCTTACACTGACGGTAGCAGTCTCGTTTTGCTTGTCGCTTGCTATCATCGTAATCGACATCTTGGCTTCGGGAATACTCTTGCAGTTAAGCAACATAGTGTTAGCAATAGTCTGCACAGGATACTTTGGGTCGATCACTGGCACATAGTCCTGCTTTCCGCTGAGCCTATAATATGTTGTGTTGGTTACGGTAGGCAGTATATAGTTCTTGCCAGGCAGAGTATACAGAGTATCTTCAAGATCTCTAACCGTTCTTAGATTAGCTACGTCAATGTCGCATTCTGCAGGTTGCTGCTTAGGCTTATACGCTTTCAGGTCGCGCATAAAGTTATGCTCAAGTTCCTTGCGTGGCGTACTCAGCAAGAGGTCGTATTTTATGGGTATAAGCATGTTGACAACTTCCGTCTTGCCCTCTTTCCATACCGCTTGATACGCCTTGTTGTCTATCTTGCCTATAGTGAACGAAGCCGAGTCGGTAATGGCGAGCAAATTGCTCCATCCACCCTTAACAAACTTAGCGTCCATATACTTCAGATTGTTTCTTGTCAGTTTAAATGTCTGGCACAGCAGTCCGCTCTCTATGAACTCAAGCACGGCATTGTTGTCCTTCTGGCGGTAGGCATTGCGGAACAGACTTAATCCTATATGCTCCACCATACCATTGTCATTCTTCTTGACAACAATCTTATACTTGTCCTTTGGGAAGACAGAATAGCCAACCTTAAGAGTGTCCAGACCGTCCAGCTTCAGTTCCGCAGCAACCCTTTTCAGTTCTTCCGTCTTGAACGACATGTTTTGTGCCACGCCTTCTGTTGCAACACACAACAGAAGGACAATGGCAGATAAAATGGTTCTCATATATGTTTAGTTTTTTTATTCAAACGTTATGCCACGCAGCAAAGCAGTCCAGGCGTTGCCCACTTTTCCGCGCTTGGCAATCTCTTTTGCCATCTCGGCATCTTTCTTCACACCGCCAAGTCCCTGCTGATAGCAAGAAGCAAGATTGTCGGCAGCCTCCTTAGAGAGATAACCGTTCAGCAAGGCATCATTATAATAAGCTATAGCCTTCGATATGTCCTTGTTGACAATCTTTCCAGTGAAATACAAGTTGCCAAGTTCACATTTTGCAGGTGCATATCCACCCTCAGATGCCTTTTCGTAGCATTCCACCACCTTGTTCTTGTCAGCCTTCACCGCATTACTTCCTTCAAAGTAGAGCTTTGCGAGCAGATAGTTGGCATAAGGGTCATCAGCCTTTGCAGCCTTGTCGTAATAAGCCATCATCTTCTTTTCGTTGGCTTTTTTCCACGACTTGTCGGCATAGCAGAGTCCGAGCAATGTAGAAGCCACGGCAATGTTTTTCTTTTCGAGAATAGTAAGCTCCTTCACAGCCGTAGCATAATCGGGCGTCGTCGATTCCATAAATGTCATGGCATGTACAAACGAGTAGAAGTCGGTGTTCTTCCATCCGTTCTTTATCTCCACATTAGGTTCGTTGAGAAGCTTTTGGAAGTTGGCTTTCATTCCCTTTGAGGCTGCATCGGCAAGCCATTGCAGCGCAATGACATAGTTCTGCTTCACGCCCTGTCCGTTCTTATACATTATTCCCACATTCCATACTGCCACAGGATTGTTCTTGGCAGCCGCAAGTTTATACAAGCCCATAGCCTTGGCATAGTCCTGCTGAATGCCGTCGCCCTTGTACAGCAAGTCGCCGAGCATCATCATCGCATTAGGCACATTCTTTTTAGCAGCCTTGTCGAGATATGCCGCAGCCTGAGCCTTATTCACCTTAATGCCTTTGCCATTGCAGAGATAATCGCCACATTTATATTCCGACACAGCGTCGCCTTTGCTCGCAGCCTTTTGGTAGTAAGGCAAAGCCTCGGCATACATCTTTGCCTGGTCGTAGATGGTTGCCACTCTTACCGCAGCCTCAATGGAGTTGTTGGCTGCTGCCATCTTCAAGTATTTCAGTGCAAGCTCATTGTTCTTCTTCACAGTGTTTCCACATCCATTGTAGTAGATGTCGGCAAGCAGGTTTATATCGAAAGCCGACTTGTTCTTTGCCACATTCTCTTCGCGTTGCTTCACCAATTCAGCGTTGCCAGCCTTTATCGACTCCTTATAGAGTTTCACAGCCATCACAGAGTCCTGCTTAATGCCACGTCCAAATTGGTAGCAGAGTCCCATGTTAGCTATAGCCTTTACATGTTTCTGCTTGGCAGCCATACTAAACCATTTCAGAGCCACATCATAGTTCTGCTTCACTTTCTTGCCAGAGTAGTAGTATGTGCCGAGAGTGTTTTGAGCCTCGCTGTTGCCCTTCTTTGCAGCATCGGTCAACTTCCTCACCTCTACAGAGTCAGCATTCACTGCCGCAGGCTTTGCCTGTCTGTTCGGGGTTGTTTTTTTCTGAGCTGTGGCATTATAGGCAGTAAATAAAGCCATTGCCACAGTCAGCATTATACATTTATATCTCATAGTTTTTGTTGGTCTTTTGATTTAACATACCTTTATTATCCAAGGTCCACAACGTCGTCCATAGCATTGTCCACAACAGCATCCGTTGGGTTGTCGCTATCGTTCTGTGCCAAATAGCCATAGTCATCATTGTTGGTGCCAATGATGCTTTCGGTGTCGCTCACAGTGAGAGTAGAAGGCACCTCAGCCAACACATTGCCAGTATCGTCGGTAACAACATCATACGAGCCATTTCCGTTTACGTCCACCATATACAGGGTTTCGCCATTGTCACCTACAATCTGTGCCGCTGTCAACACCTCGCCGTCAACGGTCTCCACTGTTCCCACCGCTGCAATATCCATATTCTCCATGTCGATGTCGGTAGGGTCAACCATTATAACGTCGTCTGTCAGGTTTTGTGCCACGAGGTTAGGGTCAACATCAGGAATATCGTCCACGTTGACTTCTGTGTTCACCTCATTAGTAGAAGATTCATTAGCCGATGGTCCATTGGTTTGAGCCGGTTCTTCTACAGTGGCCTGTGGTTGTGGCTCTGTGGTAGATGTTGTTGCAGCAGGTTCTGCTGTTTGTGTTGTTGCACTTGCGGCATTGTCTTGTGCTGCGTTGTGAGTGTCTGTAGCCTGTGTTGTTGCATTGTTGGCATTCGTCTCTCCTGCAATAGGGGCAGTAGGGTTGTCATCTATTGAATCCACAATATCTATGTCTTCCTCACCTCTTATAATATCGGCAGTTACCATAACACCTGCACCAGCCATAGCTGCTCCAGCTAATGCTGCACCTTTCTTCAAGTTCTCTTTTGAGTTTTCGTTGATGTTCAAAGCCTGTGTCTCCATAATCAATGTTTTTATAGGGTTTATAATTCCGTTTTGTTTTTATTTCTGATGCAAAGATAGGACTTATTTATATCTCAGCCAAGTCTTTTTCTTCATGTTGCTTCAATGGCTAAGTTTCTTTGACGAAACCAAGGGTTTCTCTGACGAAGTCGAAAAATCGGCTTTTTATTGTTTTCCTTGGCTTGTTTATTGTGTAGGTTATGTTCTCTTTCTTGTCTGTTCTGTCATCGTCTATGCCATCTATCTCTACGATATAAGCCGTGTTGTTGTCGTGGCTGTTTCTGCATATAGTCGCCAACTCTTTTGTTCTCTCTTCAAGAGAAATGTCGGATGTCAGTATCTCAGCCAAGTCGTCGTTGTCGACCATACCATATACTCCATCTGTACATAGCATAAACACGTCATGTGGCTTTATGTCGCGTATCAGGGTTATTGTCGGAGTCATATAGCGGTCTTTGTCGTCAGTAACGAACAAACATTTTGTTATGACATTACCTTTAGGATGATTTTTGACTTCCTCTGGCTTTATCTCTCCACTGTCGAGTAAATCGTTTACGAGCGAATGGTCTTTGGTTTGAAACACCACTCCCTCTCCCTTGCGTATCTGATAGATGCGACTGTCGCCAAGATGCGCCAAGAGCATTCCCTCGTCGGTCTTTGCCATAAAAGCAAGTGTTGTAGCCATTGATGCACAAACAGCCCTGTTTTTGTATAATGTCTTGTATGCTTCGTTTGTAAGACTTACAATGTCAGTTGCTTTTAAATTGCCGCAGTCGTTATTAGCAAGATTATGTTCGAACGATTGACAAACAAGACTGCTGGCTATCTCACCATGGTCTCTGCCACCAACACCATCGCATACAACAAAAAAAGAAGTGTGGGCTGTTGGCTCTGTTGGTGAAAGACAGTCTTGTTGAGAAGGGCGGTTGCCAAGTTGAGAGAAAAAACAATGGTGTAGCATAGAAGAAATTTTAAAATGAAAAATGGAGTGGGGTGTTATGGGTGTTTTTTGAAGCTTAGGACATTAATAATAAGAGTGGAAAACTCGAAACAAGAAAGTCGTTATTCGGAGAGGACCAGGCGGAGCCCGAGGTTGCTGTCACGGACGTCAGGCGTGCTGATGCCACGGTATGACGAGCGACAGTCCCAGACATAGTTGCGCCAGCTACCTCCACGGTACACGCGGCAAGACCCACTGGTAGCACCTGTAGGATTGGTCTGAGACGAACTACTGTAGTTGTCATACCAATCCAGGCACCATTCCCATACATTACCACTCATATCATATATGCCTAATTCATTAGCTTGCTTAGAACCTACAGCATGAGTTTTGTTGTTACTGTTGTCACCGTACCAAGCCACGTCTAAGATATTAATACTGCCGCTATACTGATAGCCTCGGCTCTTCTTTCCACCACGAGCGGCATACTCCCATTCAGCTTCTGTAGGAAGACGGAACGACTTGCCTGTTATACTGTTCAGTTTGCTGATAAAATCTTGACAGTCTGTCCAACTAATCTTCTCTACTGGCAAGTTGTCACCCTTGAATTCTGAAGGATTACTGCTCATAATCGTTTGCCATAAAGCCTGAGTCACTTCGTATTTGCCAATGTAATAATTTTTGGTAAGAGTTACTTCGTGATCTGGTTTTTCCCAATCTTCTGGATCCTCCATCTCTGGTGTCGCTCCCATTGTAAACGTACCAGCCTCAACACGAACCATGTCAATACTTATGCCATCCTTAACTGGAATAGAGATATTATCACTGTTAGTAACTGGAGTTTGCGCCACTGGTTGTTGAGCCACTATTGGTTGAGAAACAGTACTTTGTTGCGTTGCCGTTGCTTCTTTAGAAAGAGTAATCTGAAGATTACTTGGAGTTGAGGCTTTTAGTTTTACTGTTCCTTCTTCTGAGTCATATCCATCACAAAAGACAATAAAAGAGTGCTGACCTACTGGCAATGTTGTCTGAGCAACACCATTCTTTCCTTTCACCATTTTGTTGTCTACAAGCACTGTGGCAGAACTTGGAGTATAGCGTATGGTTAACTTTTGTTTTTGTTCTGATTGCATTCCACCAGAAGCAGTTACAACCAGCTCATATGTTCTATTACTTTCTACTTTCTCCACTCCATAATCAGCAAACGTCACCATTACGGGAGCATAGTTAGCGTGCTTCACCTTGAGCATACGGTTGCCTTGCGGCATATAAACCCAATACTCTCCTGTCTTGTTTTCCACATTTCCCATGATGTTGCCCTCAAACTGCACTCCTTGCAGTCCGAGACCAACTTTTATTAACGCACAGTTGTGGTTGTTCAAGTCCTTGCGTGGCTGAGTTTGGGCTGTAAGGTCGCTTGAAGCAAGCTTGAAGGATTTTACTGTCAGCTCTTGAGCAAATGTGGATGATATTTCCGCAAAAAGCAGGAATAGAGACAAAATAAATCTTCGCATAGTTGTTATATGACAATGTTCTTTTTCATAAGATTCCACAATATCTGTAACCTCCATAAGCTCTAACATCAGAGGGTCATCAGAAGCTGTATTTTCTGTTATCTGTGGCAACAAAGCATCTATTCTTGCTTGTGCATATTCATATTTTTCTTTAGTAATTCCCATAAGCTTTTCTTTGCAAAAGTAAGAAAATAAATTCAAGTCATAAAAAATTCTACATAATGTTTATATCACTTTTTGCTATATACTCTAAGTAATGGAGTGGGGAACACAAACCAAAAAGTCGTTACTCGGAGAGGACTAAGCGGAGTCCAAGGTCGTAGTCACGGTTGTCAGGCGTGCTATTTCCACGGTAAGACGAGCGACAGAACCTGGCAAAGTAGCACCAGCAACCTCCACGGCTCACGCGTTTAGATCCACTATTAGCACCTGTTGGATTTACTTGTGAAGAACTACTGTATTTGCCAAACCTATTCTGACACCATTCCCACACATTCCCACTCATATCATATATGCCTAATTCATTAGCTTGTTTTGAACCAACAGTATGAGTTTTACTTCCGCTATTATCTTCATACCAAGCCACATCAGAAAGGTTACTGCTACCGCTATACTGATAGCTTCGACTCTTGTTTCCGCCACGAGCAGCAAATTCCCATTCAGCTTATGTAGGGAGCCGGAACTTTTTGCCAGTTATTCTATTCAGCTTGCTAATAAATTTTTGGCAGTCTTTCCAACTAACTCTCTCTACTGGCAAGTTGTCACCCTTAAAGTAAGAAGGATTGTTGTCCATAACAGCTTGCCATAAAGCCTGTGTTACCTCGTATTTGCCAATGTAATAATCGTTGGTAAGAGTTACTTGATGTGCAGGCATCTCGCCATAAAATGGATTCTCCATCTCTGGTGTCGCCCCCATAGTAAATGTTCCTGCCTCAACACGAACCATCTCAATGCTTATACCTTCCTTTACAGGTATTGAAATAGTATTCTCAGATACTGTTGGATGTGGTAGAGACGTTGATTGTTGAGGATTTAAGGACTGATTTGTCATATTAGGAGTTATTGCATATTGTGGATATGTAACAATAATCAACTCATATGTTCTGTTGCTCTCCACCTTCTCTACTCCATAATCAGCAAACGTTACCATTACGGGAGCATAGTTAGCGTGTTTCACCTTGAGCATACGGTTACCTTGGGGCATATACACCCAGTACTCACCTGTCTTGTTCTCCACATTTCCCATGATGCTACCTTCGAACTGAACGCCTTGAAGTCCGAGACCAACTTTTATTAACGCACAGTTACGGTTGTTAAGATCTTTGCGTGGTTGAGTCTGGACAGTCAAGTCGCTTGGGACAAGCTTGAAGGACTTTATTGTCAGCTCTTGGGCAAGTGAGGATGATATTGCCGCAAAGAGAATTAATATGAATAAAAGTATCTTTTGCATAATTCTATATCATACATTAATCTTATATTGAATGGGCAAGTCGAAGTCCAAGATTTTTAAATTTATTTTGTGGAGCCGTACCATTTCTATACGAACAACGGCAATACGTATCACCATTGTCATAGCCTCCACCACGAAAAACTTTATTGTAAGCCTTTATTGGTCCTGTTGGATAATATGCCGTTTTTTTGCCGTATGATCCATACCAATCTTGACACCACTCCCATACATTACCCGACATATCATAAAGTCCCAATTCGTTAGGTTTCATCATTCCAACCGTATGAGTCTTATCCATACTATTGCGGAAACACCACGATAAATATTCCAAGTAGTTTCCTCCACTATATTTATAATGCATGCTGTTACTTCCTCCACGAGCAGCATATTCCCATTCCGCTTCTGTGGGGAGTCTGTATTTTTTACCCGTAAGTTCATTTAACTTCATTATAAACTTTTGACAATCATCCCAGCTTACATTTTCTACTGGTAGATTTTTTCCTTTAAAATGTGAAGGATTATCACCCATCACAGTCTCCCATAGTTCTTGAGTCACCTCATATTTGCATAAATAAAAACAATTCAATACAACTGGATGAGCAGGTTTTTCATCTGAATTAGCTTCTCCTTTCTGTTCTTTTGTCGCTCCCATAGTGAATTCCACTGCTTCAATATACACCATATCATCATTGAGTTTTTCTAATAATTTCGCAACACTGTCATTATCTGTTGTTTCATTTATATCCTCAATATGTTGGTTATTGTTTTCTGAAATACCATTGTCTACTATAGATTCTTTTAGTAAAGTTATCTGAATGGTACTTGGAGCAGATGCTTTCAGTTTTACAGTTCCTTCCTCCGACTCATATCCATCACAAGCAACAATATATGAATGTTGACCAACCGTCAATGTTGTTTCTGCTATACCATTCGTTCCTTTAACAAATTTATTGTCAACAAGAACGGAAGCCGAAGTTGGTGAATATTTTATTCTCAACTTCTGGGTTTGTCGTTCAGCAATGGTATTTGGCTTTTTCAATGTCAACACATACGTCGCTCCACTCTCCACCTTACCAATACCATAATCGTAAAAGTTAATCATAAGAGGAGTGTAGTTCTTATGTAAAACTTGTAGCATGGAAACACCTTTTGGCATATAAACCCAATATTCACCAAGCTTTTGAACTGGTTCCCCCATAATGCTACCATCAAACTTCACACCATCAAGAGCTATACCTACTTTTATGAGTGCACAGTTGCTGTCGTTCAAGTCCTTGCGTGGCTGAGTTTGGGCAGTAAGGTCGCTTGAGGCAAGCTTGAAGGACTCGACAGTGAGCTTTTGCGCAATGGCTGATGATATTGCTGCAAAGAGCAAGACAAGGGATAGAAGTATTTTACGCATAAAATTTATTTTTGTTTGAGGGCTTAGGACATTAATAATAAGAGCGGATAACTCGAAATAAGAAAGTCGTTACTCGGAGAGGACTAAGCGGAACCCGAGGGTGTAGCTTCGGATATCAGGTGTAAAGAAGTAACGGTATGATGAGCGACAGTACCCGGCTGCGTAGAACCAGCAACCACCACGGAACACGCGTTCAGACCCACTATTAGCACCAGTAGGATTAACCTGTGAGGAGCTACTGTAAGTACCTTTCCAATCTTGACACCATTCCCATACATTACCACTCATATCATATATACCTAATTCATTACCTTGTTTTGAACCTACAGCATGAGTTTTACTGTCGCTATTATCTTCATACCAAGCCACATCAGAAATATTATTGCTACCACTATACTGATAGCCTTTAACGACACGAGCTACAGACCACACCGAGGAAATGATAGAGCGAAGCACTCTATTCTCCTTTCCACCACGAGCAGCATATTCCCATTCGGCTTCTGTAGGAAGACGGAATGACTTGCCAGTTATACTGTTCAGTTTGCTGATGAATTCCTGACAGTCGTACCAACTAACCTGCTCTACAGGCAAGTCGTCACCCTTAAAGTAAGAAGGATTATTGCCCATCACGGCTTTCCATAAAGCCTGTGTTACCTCGTATTTACCAATATAATAATCATTGGTAAGAGTAACTTGATGTGTAGGTTTTTCACCATCCCATGGATTCACCATCTCTGGTGTTGCTCCCATTGTAAACGTTCCAGCCTCAACACGAACCATATCGATGCTTATGCCATCCTTTACGGGAATAGTAATGTTATCCCTATTAACAACTGGAGTTTGCTCCACAGATTGCTGAGCCACTATCGGTTGAGAAACATTACTTTGTTGTGTTGCCGTTGCTTCTTTAGACAGAGTAATCTGAAGATTGCTTGGAGTTGAGGCTTTTAGTTTTACAGTTCCTTCCTCTGAGTCATACCCATCACAAAAGACAATATACGAGTGCTGACCTACTGGTAATGTCGTTTGAGCCACACCATTCATGCCTTTCACCATTTTATTATCCACAAGCACAGTGGCAGAACTTGGAGTATATCTGATTGTAAGAGTCTGCGACTGCTGCGCTTGTTGTTGACTGCTGCCCAAAAGTGTAAGCACATACGTGCGGTTGCTCTCTAACTTTTCAATATCATAGTCGGCGAATGTCACCATCAGAGGCAAATAGTTTTTGGTAATCACTTTCATCTGCCGTGTGTTCTGCGGCATATATACCCACGTTTCATTATTTCGCTTTACCAAAGGCATAATGACATTGCCCTCTATATTGGTTAGCTCACCTACAAACTGTACTTTTATCAAGGCACAGTTACGGTTGTTAAGGTCCTTGTGTGGCTGAGTCTGGGCTGTAAGGTCGCTTGGAGTAAGCTTGAAGGACTCGACTGTAAGCTTTTGGGCAAAGACTGATGATATTGCTGCAAATAGCAAAACGATTGATAGAAGTATTTTACGCATAAAATTTATATTTGTTTGAGGGCTTAGGATATTAATAATAAGAGTGGAAACTCGAAACAAGAAGTAGTTACTCGGAGAAGACCAGGCGGAGTCCAAGGTTGCCGCTGCGGTTGCCAGGCTCGTTGTAGGTACGGTATGACGAGTGACAGCCCGTGGCGCGCCAGCCACCTCCACGGATCACGCGGCCAGACCCACTGGCAGCACCTGTAGGATTAACCTGTGAAGAACTACTGTAAGAACCTTTCCAATCTTGACACCACTCCCACACATTACCAGACATATCATATATGCCTAATTCATTAGCTTGCTTAGAACCAACAGTATGGGGTTTGCTGTTGCTATTATCTTTATACCAAGCCACATCAGAAAGGTTACTGCTACCGCTATACTGAAAGCCTCGGCTCTTCTTTCCACCACGCGCAGCATATTCCCATTCGGCTTCTGTGGGAAGACGGAACTTTTTACCAGTTATACTGTTCAGCTTGCCGATGAATTTCTGACAGTCATTCCAACTAACTTTCTCTACTGGTAAGCTTTCACCCTTGAATTCTGAAGGATTCTTACCCATTACGGCTTTCCACAAAGCCTGTGTTACCTCGTATTTGCCAATGTAATAATCATTGGTAAGAGTAACTTTATGTGTAGGTTTCTCATGTTCCAAAGGATTCTCCATCTCTGGAGTCGCTCCCATTGTAAACGTTCCTGCCTCAACACGAACCATATCAATGCTTATGCCATCCTTTACGGGGATAGAGATATTGTCACTATTAGTAACTGGAGTTTGCATCACTGGTTGCTGAGCTACTATTTGTTGAGCAACAGTACTTTGTTGCGTTGCCGTAGCTTCTTTAGACAGAGTAATCTGAAGATTGCTCGGTGCTGAAGCCTTAAGCTTTACCATGCCTTCTTCCGACTCATAACCATCGCAAACCACAATATACGAGTGCTGACCTACGGGTAGTGTCGTTTGAGCAACACCATTCTTTCCCTTCACCATTTTGTTGTCCACAAGCACAGTAGCAGAACTTGGAGTATATCGTATGGTTAACTTTTGTTTTTGCTCAGCTTGCGCTCCACCTGAAGCAGTTACAACCAACTCATACGTTCTGTTGCTTTCCAACTTCTCAACCCCATAATCAGCAAAGTTCGCCATTACGGGTGCATAGTTAGGATGCTTCACTTTTAGCATACGATTGCCTTGTGGCATATACACCCAGTACTCACCTGTCTTGTTATCCACATTTCCCATGATACTACCCTCAAACTGAACTCCTTGAAGTCCGAGGCCAACTTTTATTAACGCACAGTTACGGTTGTTAAGGTCCTTACGTGGCTGAGTTTGGGCTGTAAGGTCGCTTGAAGCAAGCTTGAATGATTTAACAGTTAGTTCTTGGGCAAGGGTAGATGATATTGACGCAAAGAGCAGGAATAGAGACAAAATAAATCTTCGCATAGTTGTTATATGACAATGTTCTTTTTCATAAGATTCCACAATATCAGTAACCTCCATAAGCTCCAACATCAGAGGGTCTTCAGAAGCTGTTTTTTCTGTTATCTGTTGCAACAAAGCATCTATTCTTGCTTGTGCATATTCATATTTTTCTTTAGTGATTTCCATAAGATTTACTCTATAAAAATAGAAAACAAACTCAAGGTATAAAAATTTCCACTTAGTGTTTATATCACTTTTTGATTAGGACATTAATAATAAGAGTGGATAACTCGAGAACAAGAAGTCGTTACTCGGAGAGAACCAAGCGGAGTCCATGATTTTTGTAACGGAAGTCAGGCGTACTGCAGAGACGGTCAGACGAGCGACAGTCCCTGGCAGTGTTGCCCCAGCTACCTCCACGGATCACGCGTTTAGACCCACCATCTGCACCTGTAGGATTTACCTGTGAGGAACTACTATAACCTTCATACCAATCCTGACACCACTCCCACACATTACCACTCATATCATATATGCCTAATTCATTAGCTTGCTTAGAACCTACAGCATGAGTCTTGCTATCGCTATTATCTACATACCAAGCCACATCTTGAATACTATTACTACCGCTATACTGATAACCCCTACTCTTTTTTCCACCACGAGCGGCATACTCCCATTCTGCTTCTGTTGGAAGACGGAACGTCTTTCCTGTCATACTGTTCAACTTACTGATGAATTCTTGACAGTCCTTCCAACTAACTTTCTCTACTGGCAAGTTATCACCCTTGAATTTTGAAGGATTATTACTCATAACCGCTTGCCATAAAGCCTGTGTTACCTCGTATTTACCAATATAATAATCGTTGGTAAGAATTACTTGATGAGCTACTTTCTCAAAATAAAACGGATCCTCAATCTTTGGTATCCCTCCCATAGTGAACGTTCCAGCCTCAACACGAACCATGTCGATGCTGATGCCATCCTTTACGGGAATGGAGATATTATCAACATTAGTAACTGGAGTTTGCGCCAAAGGTTCCTGAGCCACTGTTGATTGAGAAACTGTACTTTGTTGTATTGCCACTGCTTCTTTAGACAGAGTAATCTGAAGATTGCTTGGAGTAGAGGCTTTTAGTTTTACAGTTCCTTCCTCCGAGTCATACCCATCACAAGCCACAATATACGAGTGCTGCCCTACAGGCAATGTTGTCTGAGCAACACCATTCATGCCTTTCACCATTTTGTTGTCCACAAGCACAGTGGCTGTCGTTGGAGTATATCTTATTGTAAGAGTTTGCGACTGCTGCGCTTGTTGTTGGCTGTTACCCAAAAGCGTAAGCACATACGTGCGGTTGCTCTCCAAACGTTCAATACCATAATCGGAGAATGTCACCATCAAAGGCAAAAAGTTTTTGGTGATTACTTTCATCTGTCGTGTGTTTTGCGGCATATATACCCACGTCTCGTTATTTCGCTTCACCAAAGGCATAATGACATTGCCTTCAACATTGAGAATGTCGCCTACAAACTGCACCTTAACAACAGCACAGTTGCGATTGTTAAGATCCTTGCGTGACTGACTTTGGGCAGTAAGGTCGCTTCCAGCGAGCTTGAAGGATTTTACCGTCAGCTCTTGAGCAAGTGTGGATGATATTGCTGCAAAGAGCAGGACGATGGATAAAAGAATATTTCGCATAATTATAGTTTATGTTGTCCTTTTTAAAAATTATTAGATGATAGGGCGAGGCGGAAACCAAGGTCCATTAGACGGTTATTGGGATTATCGCCACCACGGAAGGACGAGCGACAATATTCATCACTGAAAAGCCAACAACCTCCACGACTAACCCGTGCTCCACCTATAGCACCCAAAGGATTGGTCTGTGAAGACTTATTGTATTTCTCTCTCCAATCTTGACACCATTCCCACACATTTCCACTCATATCATAAATGCCTAATTCGTTGGGAAGCTTTAAGCCAACGGGATGTGTTTTGATGTCACTATTATCAGTATACCAAGCAACATCTGAGAGATTATTGCTTCCACTATACTGATAGCCTCGGCTCTTGTTTCCGCCGCGGGCTGCATATTCCCATTCTGCTTCTGTAGGCAAACGAAATTTCTTTCGGGTAATGTTATTCAATTTGCTTATAAACAGCTGACAATCATTCCAATTAACTTGTTCCACTGGCAAATCATCACCTTTAAAATTTGATGGATTATCACCCATTACTGCTTTCCATAAAGCTTGCGTCACCTCGTACTTACCAATGTAATAATCGTTGGTCAATGTTACTTGATGCACAGGTTTTTCATCTTTCCTTGGTTTCTTCATTTCACGAGTTGCTCCCATCATGAATGTTCCAGCTTCTACACGCACCATATCTATACTAACTCCATCTGCAACAGGAATAGAAATTACATTAGCCATAAACGAAACTATTAGTTCATATGTTCGGTTGCTCAACAATTTCTCAATACCATAGTCGGCAAATGTCACTATAATGGGTGAATAGTTAGCGTGCTTCACCTTCAACCGATGGTTGCCTTGCGGCATATACACCCAATATTCCCCTGTTTTATTATCTACGTCACCAACAATATCACCTTCAAACTCAGCCCCCTGCAAACCAAGTCCAACCTTTACTAAGGCGCAGTTCTTATCATTAAGGTCCTTACGCGGCTGTGTCTGAGCTGTAAGGTCACCTTCTGCCATCTTAAATGACTCAACGGTAAGATTTTGAGCAAGAGCGGAGCAGATTGGTGCTATGAAAAGGAAAAGAAAAAGAAGAAGTCTTCGCATAGTTGACATTCTGTTTATATTAAAACGTATTACTCAGAGATAACTAAACGGAGACCTACAAAAGATCTACCTTCATTAGGAGGGTAACTGTAGCGGCATGATGAGCGACAGTATCTTGGTATATCAAACCAACTACCTCCACGAGTTACCCTATTCTTACCTTTCTGTGTGCCAGTAGGATTTGTCTGTGGTGAATTTTTGTAGTTGCCAAACTTATCTTGACACCATTCAGCAACATTACCAGCCATATCATAAATCCCCAACTCGTTGGGGGCTTTAGTTCCGACTGGATGAGACTTTTCTTTTACATTAGTCTCATACCAGGCAACATCATAAACATCGTCACTTCCGCTATATTGATAGCCCTTGCTCTTTTTTCCACCACGGGCAGCATACTCCCATTCCGCTTCTGTAGGCAGACGAAACTCCCTACCCGTCATATTATTCAATTTATTAATAAATTCTTGGCAGTCGTCCCATCTTACACATTCTACTGGCAAATTGAGCCCCTTGTTCATAGAAGGATTATTGCCCATAACTGCTTGCCATAAAGCCTGAGTCACTTCATATTTGCCTATATAGAAATTGTTGGTTAAAGTTACTTGATGCACTGGTTTTTCATTTTCGTATGGATACTTCATTTCAGGAGTTGCACCCATCATAAATGTTCCTGCTTCTACGCGTACCAACTCTATTTTTAGTCCATCCTTTACTGGTATGGAATATGTGGTATTGTTTGACGATTCAGAAACATGTTGAGGAGTAGGTTGATATTCTATAGGTTGTTGTGGAGCAACAGACAGACTTGTTGCATTGGGGACATTTATATATTGTTGAAACGAAACAATAAGTTCATATGTTTTGTTGCTCTCAACTTTCTCCACACCATAGTTAGCAAAGTTTACCATTACTGGGGCATAGTTAGAGTGCTTTACCTTTAGCATACGGTTGCCTTGCGGCATATATACCCAATATTCTCCAGTCTTGTTCTCCACACTACCCATGATGCTACCTTCAAACTGAACTCCTTGAAGTCCGAGACCAACTTTTATTAACGCACAGTTGAGGTTGTTAAGATCCTTGCGTGGCTGAGTCTGGGCAGTAAGGTCGCTTGGGGCAAGTTTGAAGGATTCGACTGTGAGCTTTTGGGCTATGGCTGATGATATTACAGCAAAGAGCCAAACGATAGATAAGAGAATTTTACGCATAAAATTTTATATATTTGAGGGCTTAGGACATTAATAATAAGAGCGAATAACTCGAAACAAGAAAGTCGTTACTCAGAGAGGACTAGGCGGAGCCCAAGGTTGCCGTAACGGTCGTCAGGCGTGAAGAGGCCACGGCATGACCAGCGACAGCACTCGGCAGAGTGGAACCAGCCACCTCCACGGAACACGCGGTAAGACCCACTATTAGCACCTGTAGGATTGATCTGAGAAGAACTACTGTATTTGTCATACCAATCCTGACACCACTCAAACACATTACCAGTCATATCATATATGCCTAATTCATTAGCTTGCTTAGAACCAATAGTATGGGTTTTGCTACCGCTATTATCTTTATACCATGCCACATCAGAAAGATTATTGCTACCACTATACTGATAGCCTCGGCTCTTCTTTCCACCACGGGCGGCATATTCCCATTCGGCTTCTGTGGGGAGACGGAACGTCTTGCCAGTTATTCTATTCAGCTTGTTGATGAATTCCTGACAGTCGTCCCAACTAACATTCTCTACAGGCAAGTTCTCACCCTTAAAGTTAGAAGGATTATTGCTCATAACAGCTTGCCATAAAGCCTGAGTAATTTCGTATTTGCCAATGTAATAATCGTTGGTCAGAGTTACTTGATGTGTTGGTTTTTCATCATCATCAGATTCTTTCATCTCTGGTGTCGCTCCCATTGTAAACGTTCCAGCCTCAACACGAACCATATCAATGCTTATGCCATCCTTTACTGGAATAGAGATATTGTCACTATTAGTAACTGGAGTTTGCATCACTGATTGCTGGGCTACTGTTGGTTGAGAAACTGTACTTTGTTGTATTGCCGTTGCTTCTTTAGACAGAGTAATCTGAAGATTGCTTGGAGTAGAGGCTTTTAGTTTTACAGTTCCTTCCTCCGACTCATATCCATCGCAAGCCACAATATACGAGTGCTGACCTACGGGCAATGTCGTCCTTGCCACACCATTCATGCTTTTCACCATTTTGTTATCCACAAGCACTGTAGCAGAACTTGGAGTATATTTGATTGTAAGAGTTTGTGTCTGCTGCGCTTGTTGTTGACTGCTGCCCAAAAGCGTAAGCACATACGTGCGATTGCTCTCTAACCGTTCAACATCATAGTCGGCGAATGTTACCATCAGAGGCAAATAGTTTTTGGTGATAACTTTCATCTGCGGAGTATTATGCGTCATATAAACCCACGTCTCGTTGTTGCGCCTTACCAAAGGCATAATAACATTGCCCTCAATATTGGTTAACTCACCTACAAACTGTACTTTCACAACAGCACAGTTGCGGTCGTTAAGGTCCTTGCGATACTGACTTTGGGCAGTAAGGTCGCTTGGGACAAGCTTAAAGGATTTTACTGTCAGCTCTTGCGCAAGGGCTGATGATATTGCCGCAAAGAGCATAAATAAGGATAAAAGAATATTTCGCATAGTTATTGTTTATTTTTATTGTTTCTGTGTCTCACCATTCAGCACCCATTTCCAAACAGGCACAATCTCTATTTTCAACCCATCACGCTCCATCACTCCCTCGTCCTCGTATGTCACAATCATTGCCCTTTTCAGAGGATATAAAGAATTAAGGGCTACCAAGGCTTTTAGCTCACGCTTCAATGTAGACTCGTCGCTCATTCTATAACTGGCTTGAACAGCTATACCCTCGTCGGGCACATAGAAGTCAACCTCAATATTGCGGTTGAAATAATAGACGCCACTGCCATACTTCTTATATAATGTAATGGCACATAGGTTTTCAAGCAACAGAGTGTCGGGGTTGTTGATGAAGAGGTGCAACAGTCCGTTGTCCACAAAATAGTGCTTCTTCACCGTTTCTTTTTCTGTGAACTTAGAGGCATAGTTGTCTAATGATATCAACAGACAAGACTCCTGCAAATATCTCACATACTCCATAATGGTGGACGCGCTGCATGGAACACCAGTCGACTTAACCAAATTGCTCAATCTGTTCAACGAGCAGGGTTGCATCACGCTTTCTGCCAAGCGACGCACACACAGACGCAGGGCATCCTCGTTCTTTATCTTATGGCGCACAATAAGGTCGTTGAAGAATATGCGATTGTATAAGCTATTGAGCCAGATGCGCTTCTCGCGGAAGTTGACCAATTCCGGGAAACCACCCCAATCAAAATAAGTTCTGAAATGTCGTTGCAACTCATTAGCCTTCCTTCCATACTGCCATCCTCCAGCAATGTTTACACCAACAGCCGTAAGATATTCGCTAAAGCTATACGGAAAGACATTCACACTAAGATACCTGCCTCCCAAAACGGTCTCTATGTCACGGCTCAACATCTTGGCATTGCTTCCCGTCACATAAACACGATATTTCAAGTTGGCAAGGCGACGTGCAAAGTTAGCCCAACCGTCCACATTCTGTATTTCATCAAAGAAGAATATCGGCTGACCGCTATACATGCTGTGGTAGGCCTGAAGTATAAGGTCGAAGTCGGTAGCTGCCATCCCTTGCAGACGCTCATCGTCGAAGTTGACATAAACAATGTCCTCCAACAGCTTTCCTTCTGCCAATAATTGCTGCACACGTTGATACAACAAGTAGGACTTTCCTGCCTGTCTTACACCTACAAACACGTAGTTGCCATACTCTTCCAAGTCAAGAGGACGCTCCACCAACGGTATGCTTCCTATATATTCTTGATTCTCAGATATTATCGTTCTTAACAATTCCTTATCCATACTCTGCTTTTTCCTACAAAGATATGATTTTTATTCGGTGGCACAAAATAAAATACGGTAATTTTATTCGGTGGCAGCGAATAAAAAATAAGCAAAGACATCTCGTGTTGAGGCTTAGGACATTAATAATAGGAGTGGATAACTCAAAACAAGAAAGTCGTTACTCGGAGAGGACCAAGCGGAGCCCAAGGAAGCTGTAACGGCAGTCAGGCGTGCCGTAGCTACGGTACGACGAGCGACAGCCCCAGTCAGTGAAGATCCAGCTACCTCCACGTTCCACGCGGTTAGACCCAGTGGTAGCACCAGTAGGATTGGTCTGAGACGAACTACTGTAGTTGTCATACCTATCCTGACACCATTCATAGACGTTACCACTCATATCATATATGCCTAATTCATTAGCTTGCTTAGAACCTACATCATGAGTTTTGTTGCCGCTATTATCACCATACCATGCCACATCAGAAAGGTTATTGCTACCGCTATACTGATACCCTCTGCTCTTGTTTCCGCCACGGGCAGCATATTCCCATTCGGCTTCAGTAGGGAGACGGAACGTCTTGCCTGTTATACTGTTCAGTTTGCTGATAAATTTTTGGCAGTCCTTCCAACTAACATTCTCAACTGGCAAATTGTCTCCCTTAAATCCCGAAGGATTATTACCCATTACGGCTTTCCATAAAGCCTGTGTCACCTCGTATTTGCCAATGTAATAATCATTGGTAAGAGTAACTTGGTGTGTTGGTTCCTCATTATCAAATGGAGCCCACAGATTCTTCATCTCCCGTGTTGCTCCCATTGTGAACGTACCAGCCTCAACACGAACCATATCAATGCTTATACCATCCTTTATTGGTATTGAAATAGTATTATCTGATACTGTTGGAGGTATTTGAGGTGTGGATTGTTGAGGCTTTACTGGCTGATTTGTCACATTAGGAGTAATAGCATATTGTGGGTATGTAACGACAACCAACTCATATGTTCTGTTGCTCTCCACCTTCTCCACTCCATAATCAGCAAAGTTCACCATTACGGGAGCATAGTTAGCGTGCTTCACTTTTAGCATACGGTTGCCTTGCGGCATATACACCCAATATTCTCCAGTTTTGTTCTCCACACTACCCATGATGCTGCCCTCGAACTGAACTCCTTGCAGTCCAAGACCAACTTTTATCAAGGCACAGTTTTTGTTATTCAAGTCTTTGCGTGGCTGAGTTTGGGCTGTAAGGTCGCTTGAAGCAAGCTTGAAGGACTCGACTGTGAGTTTTTGCGCTGAGGCATTATACAAAACACAAAATGCAAGAAAAACAAAAAATAATACTTTTTTCATAAAATATGTCTTTCATAAATAGTGAACAATAAGAAGATATTTGATTTTCTATTATATATATATATCCAAAAAGTAATCATTATTCTCTTGAATTATTCCTTTCTGGACCCAAATTTTAATTGGTGTCACAGGATGATCTTCATCTTCAAAATTCCATAATATGAACACCATTCCATCTACTGTTTGCTGAGTAGTTTTGTTTGAGACAATGTCTATATTAAACCATAATGCATAATAATTCGGATTTACACTATGTCGGTTTAGTTCTATATTCGAAATATTGATATTGAAAAAGTCATTATCGCAAAACATTTTTCTTATTATATTGATATATCTTTTTGGCTTGAAAGCTATTGAATCTTTATGATTATTAAGTAATACATAGCGACATAATTCCGACTTTTCTATAGGTTTACCATTATCGTTATAAACACAGAACAAATCGTTAGAAAAATCATTTTTAAGAGCATCTAAATTCTTTTCCATATAGTAGCTACAATAGTCCTCAATTGTTTTAAGCATATAACGTACTCTTTTCAGATCGGATGTCGTGGAAATTGTACTAAATACATCTATTGTCAAATTATCTTCGATACCAATTCTTACACCAGTTATAGTACCTTTTTTGTCAAAACTAATCACAAGACTCTTATTTTTCTTTTCATTGTCATTTCCAACAGGAGTAACAATTACTGGTATTTGTCGCACTTGATAACCATTAACATCATGTAAATATCCCTGTACATTGAATTTAAACAAACAATGAATAGTGTAATTTTTACAAAGATATTTCAAACGACGTGACGCCTCCTTGCTTATATTAACCCCAGACAATCTGATGGTATCATTATTACTTGTTTTGGTTAATTCTGTCAATAAAGCAGATATATTGTTCTCTACTTTTTGTTTAAACTCTTTATTTTTGAAATCATAAGCAAATTGAAATTTAACTTGAGCACATGAAATTAAAGAAAAACAGAACTCAAAGACTATACTTATTATAATTGACTTAAACATGTTGTTAACTTGTAAAATGATGTAGATTTATTTTTGTTATTATTTTCTTTAAACCCTTATTAAGGGCATCTCGTTTTGAAGCTTAGGACATTAATAATAAGAGTGGATGACTCGAAACAAGAAAGTCGTTACTCGGAGAGAACCAGACGGAGCCCAAGTCCGCTGCCACGGTCGTCAGGCGTGCTGCCAATACGGCATGACGAGCGACAGCCCCAGTCAATAATCTCCCAGCTACCTCCACGGATCACGCGTTTAGACCCACTATTAGCACCAGTAGGATTGGTCTGAGAAGAACTGCTGTATTTGCCATACTTATCCTGACACCATTCCCATACATTACCACTCATATCATATATGCCTAATTCATTAGCTTGCTTAGAACCTACATCATGAGTTTTGTTGCCGCTATTATCTTCATACCATGCTACATCAGAAAGGTTACTGCTACCACTATACTGATAGCCTCGGCTCTTCTTGCCGCCACGAGCAGCATATTCCCATTCGGCTTCTGTAGGAAGACGGAACGTCTTGCCAGTTGTATTATTCAACTTGCTCAAGAATTCTTGACAGTCCTTCCAACTAACATTCTCTACTGGCAAGTTGTCACCCTTAAAGTTAGAAGGATTATTGCCCATAACCGCTTTCCATAAAGCCTGAGTTACCTCGTATTTACCTATGTAATAATTGTTGGTAAGAGTTACTTGATGTGTAGGTCTCTCATCTTCATAAGATTCATTCATTTCAGATGCTGTTCCCATTACAAACGTTCCTACCTCAACCCGAACCATTTCAATGCTTATGCCATCCTTTACTGGAATGGAGATATTATCACCATTAGAAACAGGAGTTTGTGCCACTGGTTGCTGGGCTACTATTGGTTGAGAAACAGTACTTTGCGTTGCCATTGCTTCTTTTGTCAGCGTAATTTGCAGATTGCTTGGTGCTGAAGCTTTAAGCTTTACTGTTCCTTCTTCCGACTCATATCCATTACAAGCCACAACAAAAGAGTGTTGACCTACAGGCAATGTTGTTTGTGCTACGCCATTTGAGCCATTAATCATTTTATTGTCTACAAGAACAGTAGCGATAGACGGTGAGTATCTTATGGTGAGAGTTTGCGACTGCTGCGCTTGTTGTTGACTGTTCCCAACAAGTGTAAGCACATACGTGCGGTTGCTCTCCAATCTATCTACTCCGTAGTCTTCAAATGTAACCATAAGCGGAAGATAGTCTTTGGTTGTGATTTTTAATTGCCGTGATCTTTGTGGCATATACACCCATGTCTCATTCGTGTACTTAACAACAGGCTTGACTATATTTCCATCGAAATCAATAATGTCGCCAACAAACAACACTTTGACAACAGCACAATTGTAATTGTTGGTATCCTTGCGTGGCTGAGTTTGGGCAGTAAGGTCGCTTGAAGCAAGCTTGAAGGACTTTACTGTTAGCTCTTGGGCAAGGGCTGATGATATTGCAGCAAAGAGCAATAAGAAGGATAAAAGTATATTTCGCATAGTTATTGTTTATGTTTTCTTACACTTATTTTTATTCGGTGGCACAAAATAAAAAACGGTGATTTTATTCGGTGGCAGCGAATAAAAATCAAGCAAAGCCTTCTCGTTTTGAGGCTTAGGACATTAATAATAAAAGTGGATGACTCAAAACAAGAAAGTCGTTACTCGGAGAGGACCAGGCGGAGCCCGAGGATGCAGTAGCGGATGCCAGGCGCGTCGTAGGCACGGTATGACGAGCGACAGTCCCTGGCAGAGCTGCAGCAGCTACCTCCACGGTTCACGCGGTTAGACCCACTATTAGCACCAGTAGGATTGGTCTGAGAAGAACTGCTGTATTTGCCATACCAATCCTGGCACCATTCCCATACATTACCACTCATATCATATATGCCTAATTCATTAGCTTGTTTTGAACCAACAGCATGAGTTTTACTGCCGCTATTATCTTCATACCAAGCCACATCAGCAAGGTTATTGCTGCCGCTATACTGATAACCTCTACTCTTCTTTCCGCCACGAGCGGCAAATTCCCATTCGGCTTCTGTGGGGAGACGGAACGCCTTGCCAGTTATTCTATTCAGCTTGTTGATGAATTCCTGACAGTCGTTCCAACTCACCTGTTCTACTGGTAAGTTGTCACCCTTAAAGTTAGAAGGATTGTTGCTCATCACCGCTTTCCATAAAGCTTGAGTAACCTCGTATTTACCTATATAATAATCATTGGTAAGAGTTACTTGATGCGTTGGTTTTTCATCATCATACGGATCCTTCATCTCAGGTGTTGCTCCCATAGTAAACGTTCCTGCCTCAACACGGACCATATCGATGCTTATGCCTTTCTTTACGGGAATAGTTATTGTATTACCAGACGATGAAACTCCTGATACTACGGATGATGAAGAATTGGTTGTCAACATGCCCGCTAAAGTAGCTGTCTGACCTTCCAATATATTCACTTGTTTGCTTTCCGTGCCATATCCGTCCTTCTTTATCTCCACTTTATGATTACCCACCAATAAACCATTGAACACACGTGGACTTTGTCCTATCTTCTTTCCATCGACATAGACATCAGCTCCAAATGGCTTATAGTTTACAGAAAGGTTGCCTTGTATGGCTGCAAGTTCTGTAAAAGCCACATCAAGTTTCTGTTGTTGAGACAGATTGATGGTGCGCTGCAGACTGCGGTAGCCATCCTTCTTTGCCTCGATAAGGTGCATACCCTCTTTTAGGCTTCCAGTCCAAGGTATCGTGCCAACGGATTTCTTGTCAACATATAGCGACACGGCAGGTGTTGGGCAGGTGACAGAGACCGTAGCCATAGCAGAGACAAGGCTGACATTGATGGGAGTCATATCGCTATTGCTGATGGTGAACGAGCCACTCTTGGAGATATAGCCTCCTGCCTCCACCTTATAAGTATGACTACCATAAGGAAGCATGGCAGAATACTCACCGTCGGTGGATACCGTCTGCTGATTGCCATCGATGGTGACGACAGCATTCTTGGGGTTAACAGTGAGCGCATAGAAGTTGCCTCCGGCATCAGCAGGCTCTGTGCTGCCTGAAGGCTTTGACAATGTAAGGATGTATGTCATTCCACTCTCCACCTTGCCTACACCATAGTCGTAGAAATTGACCATAAGGGGAGTGTAGTTCTTGTGCAAAATCTGAAGCATGGGAGCACCCTTAGGCATATACACCCAATACTCGCCCAACTTCTGAATTGGTTCGCCCATAATGCTACCATCAAACTTAACGCCATCGAGAGCGATGCCCACCTTGACAAGAGCACAATTAAGATTGTTGAGGTCCTTGCGAGGGTGCGATTGGGCAGTGATGTCGTTTGAGGCAAGCTTGAAGGACTCCACCTTGAGCTTCTGGGCAAAGACAGTAGACATTATTGCAAAAAGCATGAAAAAGGATAATAATATCTTTCGCATGATTGTTGTTTTTCTTTTATAATGTTATTATCTGATGATAGTGTCTATCTTCTTTCCATCACGGAAGAGACCACCATTCTGAACCACTCCGTTTTCGCAGTAGCCAATGATATAATCGCCAGCTTGAGGGGTCATAGAACAACCGCTAACGGCATGAGAACTATGGAACTTCATTGTGCCATTGCCATGAGGCTTGCCGTTAAGCAGACCACCAGTCCATGTGGCATAACCAAGATTTACTGTGCCAGACTTGGGAGATGAGGTAGGCTTGGGAGAAGGCGTAGGTGTTGGCTTTAGCTCCTCATTTTTAGGAGTTGGCTTTAGCTCCTCTTTTTTAGAGTCTGTAGCTACATGAGTTTTAACAATTTCTATAGACGTTTTCTTTTCAGTGTCAGCTGTGGCAGACGTGGAGTCCTTCTTCTGAGACGGCAACGTATCGTTAGCTGCTGGAGTTTGCTCAGTAGCATTGCCCCCGCCACCTTTATAGAATTTATCCCAGGCAAACCATCCACCAATAGCCACTACAACCACACATGCTATAGCAATGAGTTTGGTACCTATAGGCTTAGGAGAATCAGAAATGATAGTGTCGGTAGGAATACGTCCGTCGCCTGCATTATTAGAGAATGAGCCGTTGGCAGTAGAAGGTTTGCCATGCTCCAATATATTCTGGAAGGAAGCAATGTCGTTAGGTCGGTCGGCAGCGTCTTTCAGCAATCCACATATAATGGCATCCATAGTGTTCGACGACACAGATTCGGGCAATGTCTTATAGATTTTGTGAATACTTTGCTCCTCAGCATCACACGGGTCAACACCGCTAAGCATATAGAGCAATGTGGCAGCAAGCGAATAGATGTCGAGCGAGGGAGAGAAGGTGCTGACGTTTTGTTTCAGTTCCAAAGGAGAATAACCCTTGGAATAGCCACGGATGCCCTTATCCTTTTTAGGTTTGCCATTAACGAAATACATAGCCTGACCGAAGTCAATCAATACAGGTTTTATGGTGTTGCCATGCCTAACCATCATGATATTGTCGGGCTTGATGTCGAGATGCAGGATGTTGCGGTTGTGCAGATAGGCAAGAGCACTCGTAAGCGGCAAGATGATGCCTTTGGCTTGAGACTCCTGCAATGCCCCACAATTCTCAGCCACATACTGATAGAGCGACACATTGCCGAGATAGCTCATGACATAATACACAGTGTTGTTCTGCTCAAACACCTCGTTCACTGGCACAATGTTGTCGTGCTTGAGCGAGTGCAGAATCTCAGCCTCGGTCTTGAAGTCGGCCTTGGCATTCTTAAACGCCTGCTGGTTTTCAGCAGCCACCACAACATTGCCATTGGCATCCCTTGAGCAAATCTTGCCGATAAAGAACTCCTTGATGGTGAATGTGGCAGTCTGCGGAATGTTGCCCACCATGATTTGAGCTGTGGCACGATAGGTGATGCCAAAGCCACCACTATGCAATGGCTCTGCTATAGTATAAAGAACGGCTCCTTTCAAAGAGGAGCCGATAGTTAGAGCGTTATGTATCATGTTGTTTATTTAGAAAGACAAAAATGAGTTCTACCAAGCACAAACTCCTGGTTTGGCTGGATATAAATAGAAGTGCCCTCGGCAATAGGTTTGCCAGAGAGATAAACGGGATTTTTGGAACGGTTGACAGAGAACAGATACTTATAGGAGCTGCCCACAGACTCAACTGTTATAGTAACAGAGCGATGGCTGATGGTACGGTCGCCCTCAATCATGATGTCGGAAGGCGACTGCGGGTCGAACATACCAATGGTGTTGACACCCAGATGCAGCTCATGAAACTTATCCTTGTTGTAGAAATGCTTCTTTTTCTGCAATAGTCGGGCAATAACACCCGAAGGAGTGCCACCAGTGTTTACAATAGGGTCGGTGACGGGATGAGACCCTCCTTGCTGTTGCTGCGCATCAGACTGTTGCTGTGTGCCAGACTGTTGCTGTGTGGCACCATTGCCAAGATGAATTTCCTTCTGTGTGATTTTCACTCCAAAAACATGTCCGCATTTCTGTTGCGGACATGTTAATTTTACCACACATCCCTGCTCAGGCATATAGAACTTCACAACCTGTCCGCATTTGGGACATTTGGCTGCCATTACTTTTCTTTTATTATCTTCTGCCATATTGATGTACCTTACCAGCTCATTAGAACATTATCGTATAGTGACTTGGAAGTGACCAGTTGCGGATGCTGCTTGTTGTTATGCAGTTGCACATCCTTATGTACATACTTAAACAATTCCATCACAGTAATCTTCTTGTCGTCGTTGCTGTCAGCCTTGCCACGCAATCCCTTGATGACACCATTGGTGAGGAATCCCGAACCAACAAGTGGACTTTCTGCCGAGAGTTCATCAGAGCGTGAGGACAGAAAGACAATATATCGAGGATTGTTCTTCACGATGGTTTTCCAAGCAATGCGGTTCATGTCCTTGGTGTTCATCTCTTTTGTATTCATATTGCTGACAGCTGTTCCTGAGAAACAAGCGTCAATATAGCAAACAATGTCCTTAGCCTGGCATTTGTCCAACTCGCTGAACAACTCATTATAGGCAAGCATCTTTGAGCCCCCCGACACATAAGTACAAATATAATTCTCCATGCCATGTCCGCTATACGAGAACACGATGTGGTCGTTGGCATTGGCAACAGCCTTCACCTTACGGATGGCAGCAATGACATTGGCACGTGTGGCATTCTTGGAAGTAAGCAAAACCACAGTAGCGTCTTTAGTCTTGTAGAGCGAGGCAAGACGCTTGGCATCTTTGGTAGACTGGGCAAGGTCGTTCTGGTCGCCCTCATAGTTTGATACACCTGTAATGATGGCATAGGTTTTCTGAGCCTCTGCCGACATACAGAGCAGAAGCATAGCAATGATAGTAGAGAACAGTCGCTTCATATTTGTTTTCTTTGTTTTTTTATGTTAAGCATGAGCTTTGCACCTGCTGCACATTTGATTTTTAAATTCTATTTCGGAGAGAAGTTTAGAGCAGCAAGGACATATAAGCTTGTTGGAATATTTGGCGTTGAAATTCTTCAAGTTGGAGTCCTTGCCCAAATAGAAGTTGATGATAGCCTGCAGAAGAGCCGTGAACACAGCTGTAACAGCCACACCATACACCTTCTGGTTGAAGGGAAGAAGCAATGTAAGCAAAAGACCAATGACTGCCGAGACAACACCCGGCAAGAATCTCATCATACTCTTCTTTTGTATCTTGGCATCAATATCAGCCTTCTCTTTCAAAGCCTTGTCGTGAATGCGAAGAACATATTGAAACTCAGCCTTATAATTTTTTGGATCTTCCTCAACAACATGGTGGGCAAAGAATGAGAACCCCATACTTGTCTGGTCGGCAAGTACGACACGAGTAAACTCAGTGATGTTCACCTTCTTGATTTGAACAAGTTCGTCGTTGTCGTCGATGATATAAGTGCCGTTGGTGGAATTAAGGTCTTCAAGAGTCCATTGTCCACTGTCCGATACAGTAATCTTGGCATGTTGTCGGCTAACTCTCGAATTGTTGATAGGGAACTTCTGCGTTCCCTCCTTTCCTATGATGACTTCCTTCATATAGTCTTTTTAGTATTTAAGTTGCTCTGGCCCACCATATCCTTATACTTTTTGAGCAATGGCTTGGGCAGTTTGAGCGTTACTGAATTTTTAAGACAGTCGGACAACACAAGATGCTGTTTCAAGACATTGATGTCGTAGAGGAACATCTGGTTGATGATGACACTACGTCCAAGGCGTATAAACGGGCTCGTCGTTCCTTTGGGGTAAGCCTGCGACAACATAGTCTCAATTTTTGAGATACCCAACGATAGCACCGTAGAAAGTCCACCGATATAACATATTTTGGTGTAGTTGCCGTCTGCCATGATATATGCAATATTATCGACAAACAGTAGAATCATCTCGTCGCGATTGTTGATACAAATCTTTTTCATAAGCTTTATGTTTTGAAATGATAATTTAGACCCCTTCTATGTCATTGACATATAATTCATCATTAGGACCACCATACATGTCAGGTTCTGGATATATCATATTATCGCACATACCAGGACCTCCGTACATTAAAACATCATCTTGTATAGGGCCTAAAGGGTCGTCTATAAAAATTGGTTCTTCTGGCTCAACCGGTTCTTCTGGCTCAACCGGTTCTTCTGGCTCAACCGGTTCTTCTGGCTCAACCGGTTCTTCTGGCTCAACTGGTTCTTCTGGCTCTTCTGGTTCAACTGGTTCTTCTGGCTCAACTGGTTCTTCCGGTTCAACCAGTTCAATCAGTTCTTCCTGTTCTTCAGGTTTAAGAGGCTCTTCTGGTTCAAGGGGATCAACCATAATCGTTTGATCTATATCTTCAGTAAAGTCATGAAGTGCATGCGGACTTAGTTGATCTTGTACATTGTCTTCATTCACAACCTCAACAATAAAATCTTCTTCTGGACTATCGTTATTGGTTGATTTTTTGTCGATTATTACATCCGCCCCAAATGATCCTCCAACACTTCCTACAGCAGCTGCCGCAGAAAGAGCAGCTGCGCGTTTAGCTTTTTCTTTATCCATATCATTTGCTATTAAAAAGTTTGTTATAATTACAGAACATCAGGCTTCCATCATTATTTCTCAAATGCATTCCATTGCCTTGGCAATATTTGAACACCTTGCAGTCGGCACACTCACCACTACGCATCCACTCACGATTACGATATTTGTCAAAACGATTTTCCCATACGTTCCAAAAACCATCCTTATATATATTTCCCTGATGATAGTTGCTTCGAATGCTCAAACAACCAGAAATCGAACCATCACTCAACACTGATGCCGTAGTGAGACCTGCACTACATAAGAAATGCGACCTACGCACAAGCCCTTCATAATCTCCCAAATATCCCTCGCATGCATACGACAGTTGTATCTTGCCCTCCATTCGAGTTTTTACAATAAAGTCCATAAGGTAACGGTATTGACTGTTAGACAAAACCAATTCTTCATCATCTTTAGCTCTGCCCATTGGTACTATTGAAAAACATCGCCATTTTGTGACACCAGCTTCAATAAGCATGCGCTTTATTTCTTCCAATTGCGATATATTCCTACTGTTTACACATGTGATGACATCCCAAATTAAATGAGGAGCCTTCTTTATATGTCCAATAGCATTATATACAACATCAAAACTATTGTTATCGTTACGGAGCCAATTATGTGTGTCGCGTAATCCGTCAACATCAACAGCCAATGAACGCAGACCTGCATCCGAAAGCTCGTTCATCATATAAGAATCGATAAGCTTGCCATTAGAAACCATTCCCCATAAGAATCCCTTCTCTGTTATTGTACGTCCACATTCAATAATGTCTTTTCTGACCAATGGTTCACCACCTACAGTAAAGACCATTGTTTTTATGTGGGGTTGATGGAGTCGCACCTCGTCAAGCACTGGTATGAAATCTTCAAATGGCATATCTGGGACATTTGAAACAGTCTTGCAATCACTGCCACAATGTCTACAAGCCATATTGCAACGTAGGGTACATTCCCAAAAGAGTTGTCGGAGAGGGTGAAGAAGTTTCAGTCGCTCTCGATACCAATAGGTAATTTCTTGGTCTATTTCTTGTAGTTTATTCATCTGTTTTAGATAATTGTTTTCTTATGAGTGGCTTAATATACCAAATCTACTATTTTCATTACTTCCTCTAAATCTTCTTAATAAACGCGCTCGGTATATATGCCGTTGTCACCATGCATATTCCGTCGAGTTCCACCACAACTCTTTGTTGTCCTGCCACGCGAGCCACTCTTCCAACGATGCCTTTGAATTCTCCTTCGATGATGCGTACGTTGTCGCCGCTGCGGTAGTGGCATTGGTCGGGACGTATCATGCGGATGTGTTCGTTGTCGATTGAGGTGATGCGTATGAAGTTGTCCATCTCATTGTAGGGAATTGTTAGAGGAATGTTTTTGCCGTCGTTTTTGGTTCGGAAATGGTCGAAATAAAACGATATGAGTTTTTTTGTGTTGGTCTTGCTGCTGATAGACTTTACAATGTGGTCTATCGTTTCTAATTTTGAATAGACGAAGAGTAGACTGTGGAGCATTGGGGTGGTGACTCGCCGGTTGTGGCCGTTGATGTTGCGAATTGTGTAGCGTACCGGCATGTACACCTCTATGCCTTCTTGGGTAGAGAGAACGTCGTGGGCTTTTAGCACTCTACCGTAGGTGATACGCAGCACGAACCAATGTTTGTCGGGATCTTTATAGAATCGTTCTTGCGTCTTTGGCGATTCGTTAGTCATGGGAATTTTGTAGTGTAGATTGTGTTGATTGAAGGACATTTTCTACCGACACCCCTGTATATGAGCCATAGGCTTCGGGGATGACATTGGAGGTAAGTCCAATGTAGGAGGATAGGTTCCGCCTCGTCGGATTTTTGCATTAGACAATGCACTCATGAATAGACTGTTTATGAGGTCTATATATTTGATATATAAAGATGACGCTAATTGGAGTTGTTGAAAGGTGCAACAGATATTAACGTCTACAACAAAATTAAGACATTTTTTAAACTTTGACAAGAAAGCGAAAGAGAAAAAGTAATAAAAATACAATATTTAACAAACGGGTTTCGGGCAAATACATACAGAGATGTATTATTTTTGTGGACCGAATTGGCGTTTTCCATGAACAAAATGCAATATACGTGTTCAAACTGCATTTTTAACATTTTGAAAGACAAAATTTGTATTAGATGGCTTTTAATGAATGTTAACAAGAAATTCGGATTTATTGAGCAAATATGTGTGTAGGATTAAGGGGTGGATATACAATAAAGACAACTCGGGCAACAAGGGAAAGGCAGTGGCAATTGCTACTGTGTTTCTCTTGTTGTCCGAGTTGTCTTTGCTGTATATATCACCTATAATAATAAGGTGTTGTGCTTAACATGTAATGATGACAGTCACACCTCTTGCCGCCTGTGCTCCCATTACGAGTGCTTGCTCGATGTCGGCTGTCTTCGACGGACCAGATATGAATGTTCCGAGTCCTGTCGCAGGCATTGTGATGCGGTCGTATGCCTCGTGCATATTGTTGACGATGCCACTTTTGGGCAGTACAATAACAAGGTATTCGGAGATGAAGCATACGGCTTTCTCCTTCATGGACTGTGGAATCCATACGCAGCCGTTCTCAGCCACACCAATCTCGCCAGCCACGACCCCCACGTCGGTGCCGTTAAGCGCCTGTGCATCGTTTACGGTGTCGGGGTTGAGTGTGGCGATGTCGCCAAGTTCTGTCAAGTTGGATGCTATCACCTTGGCTTCGGGATAGGCTTGGCGTACAAGATTTGGGAGAGAGTCGCCTTGTTGCGCCACGATGACGTTAGCACCGACAGTCTTGCTCATTTCGATGAACTGCGCCACGGTGTCTTCGTAGCTTATGCTGTGAATGTCGGTTGTGGGCATGTCGTATTGTTCGCTTGTGTTGCGTCGTAGCTTTGCTAATAGTTCTTCCTTATACATAATGTATGATTTACTTTATTTTTCCCTTCTTCCACATTGTTTGGAACGACTCCTTTGCAAATTCCGGTTTTGCGTGTCCAACGCCCCATGGGTTTATGGTACGTATGTGGGTGATATTGTCGGGGACGATGTTAGCCATGGGTGCGAGTTTCAGTACCGACGCATACAGCTGAGGGTGCTCAAACAGAAGTTCCATGCCCTCCGACATCATCTTCTTCATACGGTCGGCACGATGGAGTGAGTCGAGCTTTTGGCGCCACATGTAAACCTGAGAGCCAGGATTGACCTTCGACGGACATACATTGTCGCACGACAGACATAGTGAGCATGCCGACACATTGTCGGAGAAATGTCGAGGGTCGTGCAGCATACCGAGGTTGATGCCAATAGGACCAGGGATGAAATAGGTGTAGGAATAGCCGCCCGAGCGTCGGTAGACGGGGCATGTGTTCATACATGAGCCACAACGAATACACTTCAGTGTCTCCCAATGCTCAGGGTCGGCAAGTATGTCGCTTCGCCCGTTGTCTACGAGTATCACGTGCATTTCGGCACCAGGACGAGCCTGACGGAAGTGTGACGTGTAGGCAGTTGTGGGCTGACCCGTAGCCGAACGGCATAGTAGTCGTTGGAAAACAGCCAATGACTTATAGTCGGGCACAATCTTCTCTATGCCCATAGCCACAAGATGCAATTGCGGCATGGATGTAGACATGTCGGCGTTGCCCTCGTTGGTGCACACTACAATGTCGCCAGTCTTTGCCACGCCGAAGTTGCAGCCAGTCATACCAGCTCCTGCTTCCATGAACTCCTTGCGCAGGTGATGGCGAGCGCATAGAGTGAGATATGTCGGGTCGTAGTTGCCAATATCCTTGCTTATGCCTTTTGCTTCGAACATGCGTCCCACCTCCTCGCGCTTTAGGTGTATTGCAGGCATTACGATGTGGCTTGGTTTCTGATGCAGAAGTTGAAGGATGCGTTCGCCGAGGTCGGTCTCCACCACGTCTATTCCGTTTTGTTCGAGGAAGGGGTTCATGCCGCACTCTTCGGTGAGCATCGATTTCGACTTCACCATTTTCTTTACGTTGTGTTGGCGCAGGATGTCGAGCACCGTAGAGTTGAAGTCGTCGGCAGTCTTAGCCCAATGTACAATGACACCCCGACTTTCAAGTTGTGCGGAGAACATTTCCAGATAGTCGGCGAGATGTGTTATGGTGTGTCGCTTGATTTGACTGGCATGTTCGCGCAGGTCTTCCCATTCGGACAATCCTGTAGCCATGGCGTCGCGTTTTTGGCGCAACGACCAGAAAGTGGCATCGTGCCACGTTGTCTTTTCTCTGTTTTCGTTGAAGCGTCGAGCCGCTTCGCTGTGTAGTGTGCTCATAGTCCTGCTGCTAAAATCTGTACAACATGTATGAATTTGATAGGTTTGTTTTCCTTCTTGGCAATGCCCTGCATATGCATTAGGCACGACGAGTCGGGACCAGTGACATATTCTGCTCCGGTAGCGATGTGGCGTGCTATCTTATCTTCGCCCATGCGTGTGGACACATCGGGCTCCTCAACCGAGAACATACCGCCGAATCCGCAGCACTCGTCCTTGCGCTCAGGCTCTTTGATTGTGATGCCGTCGACAAGGCGTAGGAGGTCGATAATCTTGTTGAACTGAGGCATGTTGCGCTCTGAAGGTGATGAGAGTCCCAGTTCGCGCACACCATGGCATGAGTTATGCACGCTAACTACGTGAGGAAACTTAGCCTTGAGGCTTTGTGGTTTCACTACATCGTGCAGGAACTCCACGACATCCATTATTTTCTTGGACGTCAGACACTCGTGCTTGCCTTTTGCGAGACGAGGGTGATACAGTTTTACGAAGGCGGCACATGAAGCCGACGGAGCGACTACATAGTCGAATCCGTTGAACAGCTCGTCGAAATGATCGGCAATCTTGCCTGCCATCTTCTCGAATCCGGCGTTTGCCATGGGTTGCCCGCAACAAGTCTGGTTGAGAGGGTAGGTGATGTCGAGATTCAGACTCTTAAGGAGTTTGTAGGTGGCGACACCCACTTCTGGATAGAGCGCATCGACGTAGCAGGGTATAAACAATCCTATTTTCATAATGTTAGAAAGCTATCCGCTTATAAAGTGTTTTATGCTGTTAAAGTTGATGCAAAAGTACAAATTTTGTCTGACAATGTAAATAATGTCATGTGTGTTTTTCTGATTTTTTTTGTTGACACATGCAATATTATGTAATTTTGCACATTATAAGAATGAATAAGACATTTTGTGTATGACAAAAAATATACTACTTACAGGTTTGATGGCCCTCATGTCGTTGTTGCTCTCCACTTCGTGCAGTTCCTACGACGATACGTATGATTTTGCAAATGGCATTCCCAATGCGGCAGTGCGCATGGTGTATGACGGCAAGTGGGATGTCGACGGAGCAGCAGGTACAAAGACACTGGCTGTGGACTATGGCAAGAGTTTTGGTATAGCCGAACTGCCATACGCCGAGGTTTTAAGAATATTGTTTCCTGGCGATGACGTTGATATAATAGGTGTGGATTATGAGAATGGCAATGTGCCATACAGTATGACAGTCATGCCCGACAAATCTATACTCTATTCGCTACAGCCAAATGCTTGGGGCATAGTGGCAAATATCAACGGTGTGGAGCATAGGCTAAAGATATCGTTTTCGAACATAAACTCTACGGAGAAGACACAATGGGGCACATTGTCGAAGAACGGCTTGTTGTCGCTCGTAATGCGTGTTACATCATATAGTGTTGATGGTGGCTCGGAACAACAAACTTCGATAAAAATAACATTCACCGCTACACGGAAACAAAACAGTAAATAATGAAAACCGAACAGCGGCTTGCATACAACATTCAACACGGCGACAGGGCTGCCATGCGCCAGCTCTACAACCTGTATTCGGGATATGCGATGGCATTGGCCTTGCGTTATGTTCCGGACAGGGACGATGCGTCGGATATTTTGCAGGACTCATTCGTTAAGATATTCTCGTCGATAAGTACCTATGAGTATCGCGGCGAGGGTTCGCTGAAGTCGTGGGTGGCACGCATCGTGGTAAACGAGGCTTTGGGTTTCTTGAGGCGCCGGTCGGGCATAACGTTCACCGACGAGATACCCGAGAGTACCACTGAGGAAGAACCTGATATTGGGTTGGTGTCCGACGAAAAACTCTCGGAGTTTATAGCCTCATTGCCCGAAGGCTACCGTGTGGTTCTCAACCTATATGTGTTTGGCGGAATGAGCCATAAGGAGATAGCCGAAGAGTTGGGCATTACGCCGAGCACATCGGCATCGCAGTTTTTCCACGCCAAGAAGATGTTGGCGCGAATGATAAATGAATATACTAAAAAGAAAGCAATATGAAGCAAAACGATTGGACACAAAATCTTCGCTCTCGTCTTGGCGAACGGCAGGCACCAGTGCCCGACGATTTGTGGGACAAGATAGAGAGCAGGCTCGATAAAAATGCCGTGCAATTGAAAGGCGACAAGAATGCTGTTGATACGAAACCGCATGCTAAGCGCCACATATCTCTTGTGCGCTATTCGGCATGGGCTGTTTCGGCGGCAGCGGCAATAGCATTGCTTGTGACAATTGGCTATCGAGCCAACAAGGAAACTATTGAGCGTCTTGCCGACAACCGCCAAGGTGGTGGCAAAGAGTCTTGCGCCAATGTTGTGGGGCAAGGATTGAAACAACCTGTGTTGGCTGACAATAGCCGTGTGGCAGCAGATAGCAGGGGCGTTAATGGCAGTGGCTTAAAACATGTAGTTAAGGACAGTGGCACGGAGCCCGTAGTTGAGGACAGTGGCATTGAATCCGTAGCCATTTGTGATGAGGCTCATGGCGATATGCGAGAAGTGGCAGAGACGAAGGTTGCAGAGAGAGAGCAGCGCGACATGGAGCAAGAGACAACAGAGACTGTTGGTACATCCGACAACAAAGGTCGTAGTCCTCAAAGTAATGCGCATTATGCTTTACCCCGTTACGCTGCGAGTGGTGACGAGTCTTACTCGCATTCAGCGACAGGAGCGCGATGGAGTGTGTCAGCCCATACGGGTGGCACTTTTACGGATAACCGCGGTTCATATTCTCCAGCCCAGAGAGTGTTGAAGACGTCGTCGTTGGCGACATCCGATAATCCCGACGCAATGGGTGGAGATATGATGTATGTCACCAATGTGGCATTGATGTCGAAATACAAAGAGGTGAAGCATCATGCACAGCCAGTGTCGTTGGGATTGTCGATGGCTTATGCGTTGACCAATCGGTTGTCGGTAACAACCGGAGTGGTTTACACTCGTGCCTTGTCGGACATTACTAAATCGGTGGATGGCGACGATGTTGTGGAGAATCAGCGTCTATATTATGTGGGTGTGCCGCTTGGAGTGAAATATAATGTGTGGCAAAATTCAAGTATTCAAGCCTATACAACAGTAGGTGCACAGGCCGACTTCAATGTTTCGGCATCGGTGACAACTGGCGATTTGACAGATGATATCGACAAGGACCGTCCACAGTTTTCGGTGAATGCTGCAGCTGGTTTGCAGGTGAACGTGGTGCCTCATGTGGGTGTGTTTGCTGAACCTGGAGTGAGATATTACTTCAACAACAAGAGCAAGGTGGAGACAATATTCAAGGACACGCCATGGAACTTCAATCTACAATTGGGATTGAGACTCGATTTTTGAAAGATAAATCCTTCTAAAGGAATGAAAAAGTGAATAAATGCGATGAGGGTGCGCCATTTAGGCACACCCTCATTTTTAGTTATAAGTAAATTTTATTATTTTATTGCTTTTGCAGCCATGGTCTTAGCCTTTGCTGTGGCTTTGTCAAGAGCTGCTTGAGCCTTCTTCTTTGCGTTGGCGTTCTTAGCGTTCTGCACGTTGTCGTAGAGCTGCCAGAGCTTCAACTGTGCAGTAGCCTCTTTGTATGCCTTTGTGAATGCGTTGGCAGTAGCTTCTGTGGCAGCCTCCTCTTCAGGAGTGGCATATGCGTGACGATAGCCCTTCTCCTTGTTCCATAGTCCACGTGTGAAGTCGGGGAAAGCCACCGGAGCGCAATCGTTGTCGAGCGACAGAGCTGTGAGCTCAGCTATGGCGCACCATTCAGCCAAGTCGTAAACGTCCATATCGAGAGGCAACCCGTGCTGTAGACAGTAAACAAGACGAGCCACCATAACGAAGTCCATACCGCCGTGGCCACCTACTTCCTTTGCCAACTTGCCGAACTTCTTAAGTATTGGGCTTTCGTATTTCTCCTCAAGAGCCTTGCGCTGTTCGTCGGGCATGAAGCTGTGTGATGAGAGGTTGTCCACCTTAGGAGCGTTGCCTGTAGAGCTGAGCTGTTTAGAGTCAACGGCATAGCCTTCAATAGGATACTTGTTGGCGAAGCCGCGTGAGCCAGTGAGCTGATATAGTCGGCTATAGGGTTGTGGGTTCATCACGTCGTGCTGCAACTCGATAACCTTCTCGTTGGCTGTGCGGATGAGAGTTGTGGTGTGGTCGCCGTTGCGGAAGTCGTTGCATGGTTTTCCGGTCTTCTTCTCCACGAGTTCCTTGCCATGCACGCTCTTAGTGTCCATTGATACGAGAGTAGTCATGCGGTCGCCACGGTGAATGTCGAGAGCCTGGGCCACAGGACCAAGTCCATGGGTAGCGTAAAGGTCGCCACGGTTTTCGCGGTTATACTTCAGACGCCATCCGAGCTGTTCAGGGTCAGAGCCGTTAGGGTTCTTCCAGTAGTAGTCCCAGAAGTCGTCGAGGTTGTGGATGTAAGCTCCCTGAGCACGGATGATTTCGCCGAACACTCCGTGCTGAGCCATGTTCAGAGTGCGCATCTCGAACCAGTCGTAGCAGCAGTTTTCAAGAATCATACAGTTGAGCTGTTTCTGCTCGGCGAGGTTCACGAGTTCCCAGCACTCCTCAAGGTTCATTGCCGATGGTACCTCGTCGGCAACGTTCTTGCCGTTCTCAAGTGCGCATTTAGCCACAAGTGCGTGGTGTTCCCAGTCGGTTGCTATATATACAAGGTCGATGTCCGGTCGGCGACACAACTCCTCGTAGCCCTTTTCGCCACTATATATAGTAGCAGGAGCAAGGCCTTGTTTGCGCAACTTCTCGTTTTGCTTCTCGGCACGCTTCTCCTCGAAGTCGCACAGAGCCACAATCTCTACACCAGGGATGAGGCTGAAGTCGGCAACGGCTCCAGGACCGCGCATACCAAGACCCACGAAACCAACTCTTACGGTTTTCATCTTGGGCAATCTCAGTCCAATAACATCCTTCTGTCCGGCAGGGCGTTCGGGCGACTCAATCATGATTTTACCCTTGTTCCAATGCCACTTGGTTGATGGCGACAGCGACTGTGCGTTAGCTGCCAATGATCCGAATGAGAGCATTGCCGCTAATGCAAGACTGTAAAGTTTAAATTTCTTCATCGTTTTTTATGTTTTAGTAAATAGTATAAATCGCAACAGTAATAATTTCGTTTGTTGATATTTTTGCAAAGGTACTGCTTTTTTTGCAAAAAAGCCTATCGGTATTGTCTTTTTTTAAAATAATTCCGTACATTTGCAAGCATGAATACTACAAATTTATATAATGACTTAAACGACAAGCGTATAGCCGTTCTGCTTTCTGGCGGAGTGGACAGTTCGGTCGTGGTTTATGAGTTGGCTCAGCGTGGGTTGCATCCCGACTGCTTCTACATAAAAATTGGTCCTGAGGAAAAGGAGGAATGGGATTGCACGTCGGAGGAAGATCTTGAGATGGCGACAGCCGTGGCTCGACGATATGGATGCAAGCTTGAGGTGGTTGACTGTCATAAGGAATATTGGGACCAGGTGACACGCTACACTATGGATAAGGTGCGTTCTGGTTTTACGCCCAATCCCGATGTGATGTGCAACCGTCTTATAAAGTTTGGAGCTTTTCACGAGAAGCGTGGTCACGAATACGACCTTATTGCCACTGGTCACTACGCTCAGACCGAGATTGATGATGAGGGTAGAAAATGGCTTGTCACCAGTCCCGACCCAGTGAAGGATCAGACCGACTTTTTGGCCCAGATAGAGTCGTGGCAGTTGCGCAAGGCGATATTTCCTATAGGTCATTTCGAGAAGAACGAGGTGCGCGAGATTGCCGAGCGTGAGTATCTCATTAATGCCAAGCGCAAGGACTCGCAGGGCATATGCTTCTTGGGACAGATTAACTACAACGACTATGTGCGCCGGTATTTGGGCGAGAATCCGGGCGATGTTGTGGAGCTTGAGACCGGCAAGCGCATCGGAGAGCATAAGGGATTGTGGTTTCACACTATAGGTCAGCGCAAGGGTCTCGGATTTGGCGGTGGACCGTGGTTTGTGATTAAGAAGGATGTGGCTAACAATATATTATATGTGAGTCATGGCTACGACCCGCAGACAGCCTACAAGAAGGATTTCCCCGTACACGACTTCCATTTCCTAACGTGTGAGGTGCCAATGAAGCGCGTGACATTCAAGATACGTCATACGCCAGAATATCATCCTGCCACAGTGGAACGGCTCGACGACGGACGATTGATGATACATTCCGACGAGCCAATTCATGGTGTGGCACCAGGACAGTTTTGTGTTATTTACGACGAGTGTCATCATCGATGCTATGGATCGGGCGAAATAACTATTTAAAGGAAGTGTCTTGAGTTTCGGGGAAAAATTAACGATAACGCAGATAAAAATGATGAGAGGGTAAAGTCAAAATAGGAGTTAACGGAAGTTTGGGCTTCGCCCGAAGTTAACGGAAGTTAGCGGACATATGTATAAATTGCTGAAAATAAAGCATTTGTCTGTTAACTCCCATCCATCGTATATGGATTAACTTCTTCTTAACTTCCTCTAACTCCTATTTTGACCCTCTCTTATCGTTTTTAGTAAATCAATGTTCCCGAGATGCACCAGTAGCTGTTGCTTCCACCTTCGGGCGCACCTTGTGGTATCTTCACGCTCATGGTGTGTTTGCCAGCCTTTAGTGAGCCTATATATATATACTCAGGGTTGGTCATTGTACCTGGACACCAGTTGGAGCGGCTCAAGTCCGACGAGCTTAATCCGTTAGAGAAGTTGCCAGAGCAAGGATTCCAGTTGCGGTATGTGCCGCAGTCGTCGCGCCATGGAATGAATGTGATAATCTTCTGTCCGTCCACATAGATAGTATTTGGCTTCTGATTGAATTCGTCGCCGCCTCCCCAGCCACCGTGTCCGGTGGTGAGATAGAACAGGCGTGCGTCCTTCACGTCCTCCTTCAGTTCGAAGCTCACGTTGAGCGAGTCGTCGAGCATAAAGATGGGGTAGGGTTGACCTGCCTGCTCCATGTAGTTCACAGTGTTGAACAGTGGCAGTGCTTTCGGCATCTTGTGCTCTGCTTCTGGATAATACTTCAGTTTCACGCTTAGTCGATGGCCCTTGGCATCCCAGTTGCCGATATATGCACCTATCCACACCTCGCCCTTGAGCTGTTCGGCAACCGATGTCACCTCAGCCTTGTAGAGCACAGAGTCGGTCCATGTCTGTCCTGGCACCTTATTGTGGTTGTATTTGCGCACTCCGAATCCGGTGAAGAATCTCATCAACTCCAGTGGCACGTCGTATTTGTCGGTAGACACGAGACCATGATAGTCGGTGTCGCCGCTATGGAACGACGGCACACTGTTGAGGTTGCGCAGAGCGTCGATGAACGATTGTGCCTTGTCGGTAGGAATCATAAATATAGAACCAGTGCGGTCGTAGGCGTCGCCGTCAGAATACTGTATGGCCTCCACAAACACCTGTCGTTCGTTGATGTTCTCGGGCAGTTTCACTTTCTTCAGTACAACAGTACCGCCAGCTGCCACATACACCTTGTCCTCGTCGAGGCTTTCGGGCAACTTCGCACCGTTGAAGCAGATAGTTTGCTGGTCGAACACCGGTACACTTATAACGCCACTCTGATTGATGGCATAGGTGTAGTTGCTAGCGTCGAGATAGTGTCCCCAGTCAGAAGGTAACAATTGTGTTGGGTTCTTTACGGCTTTGATGTCGGTTGCCTCCTGCACAGAGTCGCCATTGCGCACCACGCGTAGCACAAGTCCGTCGGGTACTCCTACTGCAGCCTGAGGAGTGCCGCGCAATGCAATGTCGTTGGTATACCACACATCGATGGTATTGGAATTGATAATTGTGCGCACCACCTTGCAGTTGAGTCCGAGGTATTTCTCCTCGCCCACCTCCTTGAATCCTTCTCCATATTCAAACGGACTGTTGGTGTAAACCAGTTCGTCGTTTGGCATTATGGCACGTCGTAGACTAAGTCGGCGGCTATAGTCGATGAAGCTTTGTTGACGCAGAGTTTTCTCTTTAGGCTGAACCACTTTGCCGTCAGCCGACAGACTCTCCAGTTTCACTTCGTCGCCATTTACTGTCATAAGTGTGCCGCCGGGATATGCTTTGCCTTTATATACAGAGCGGTAGACAACAGTTATGCCATTTGCTTTTTTTAGTTTCTTGGCATAGTTTTGTGCTTCGGCTGTGGTGATGACGCACAGTCCGATAAGCAGTGTTAAGATTTTTTTTCTCATCTTTTGATTGTTGTATTTTTTTTAAGTTAGTTGGTGTTATGACTACAAAATTACAAAAAACGTCTCTTAGAGCCAAATGAGTAGGCAAGTAATTGGCTAAAAGTTGCATTTTTCGACCGATTGATAGTTTCCAAAATAAGGTGTGGGGTTGTTAGGAGTCGCTTAATCTATGATTACGGAATTATAACAATTCCTTATAATATTATGTAAAATTGAAAGTGACTGTATTGTTTTCTCATTTATTTGTTGTATTTTTGCAACGAGATATTTCAGAAAACAATAGTAAAATCAAATAAAACCAAATTATCGTTATGAAGAAGACTTTATTATTTTTCGCGATGCTGTTTTCGGTGATTATAGCATCGGCAAGGGACATCAATACCAATAATAATTGTGTGGTGTTGGATGGACAGAAGAAGGAATGCAAGGGCAAAAAAGCTAACTGCGACGGACAGAAGAAAGATTGCAAGAAAGTTTGCGACGGTAAAAAGTCTTGTGGCGATTGCAAGAATCAGACCGGCAAGAAGGAGTCTTGTGGCGATTGCAAGAGTCAGACAGGTAAGAAGGAGTCTTGTGGCGATTGCAAGAATCAGACCGGCAAGAAGGAGTCTTGTGGCGGTTGCAAGAATCAGGCCGGCAAGAAGGAGTCTTGTGGCGGTTGCAAGAATCAGGCCGGCAAGAAGGAGTCTTGTGGCGATTGCAAGAATCTGGCCGGCAAGAAGGAGTCTTGTGGCGGTTGCAAGAATCAGGCCGGCAAGAAGGAGTCTTGCGGTGGTTGCAAGCAGAAATAAATATAAACAGTTGAATATAGGTGAGGGTGTTTCAAGAAGCCGAAACACCCTCTCTTACTATATTGGTATTCATTTGTGATTATTATGATTTTTATCTGTCGGTAGCCTCCAACAGTTCGTTCCACAAGTTGCAGAGTTCTGTCATTTGTCCAAGCACTATGTTGGCACCGTTGTCGGCGAGAGCAGAGTCGGGTAGAGGTCCGCTGTTGATGCCGATAGTGAAGCAGTTGGCAGCCGATCCGGCACGCACACCGAGAGGAGCATTCTCTACCACGATGCCCTGCCACGGATTGTAGTTGCCAGTTTTGCGTAGTCCCATGAGGTATGGGTCGGGATTGGGTTTGCCACGTTCCACGTCGTAGGCAGTAACAATATGGTCCTCGGTTAGGAAACCATCGAAGTCGTTGAGCAATCGTTTTATGAGTGGTCGCTGTCCGCTGCCAGTCACTACACCTATGGTCATGCCAGCCGACTTGATTTTCTGCATTATGTCGGTCACGCCTGGGAATATCTGTGCTACAGGCATACGGTGGAAAATCTCGGTCTTCACGTCGTACATTCTCTGTGCTTCCTCAGGTGATATTTCTTTGCCCTGCTGTTGGCGCACATACTTGCGTATGGTGTCAACACCTCGTGCACCCTCTGTAGCGTAGGAGTCGTCGGCGGTGAAGTGTATACCAAATTGCTTCATTGCCTCGTGCCATGCCACGGCATGATTGGGCATGGAGTTGTAGAGCACGCCGTCCATATCGAAGAGTACGCATTGTGGCGTGAACTCCTGGAAACAGTGTGCCTTTTTGTAGGCGATAATAGGGTCTTTTATATTAGTCATATTCAATACCAGAAAGTACGTATTTTTTATAAGTGATTGAGAATGAGATAAGTTTTTATCTCATAAAAAGAAGAGGTTACGAATT